>JADKCZ010000018.1:25000-325000 GCA_016718565.1 Anaeromyxobacter sp.
CCCGAGGAGTTGCGTCAACGAGAATCTAGCGGGCCGTTCCTGCTGCTGCGAGGCCCCTCGGTGACCGGGCGCCTTGTAGCCGGGTGACGGATTGGAGTCAAGCGCCCTGCGAAAGTTCCCAGCAGGCCAGGCTGACCGCGTCGCGCCGACAGGTCGCGGCCACCCGCTCCGCCGCCTCGTCGCGCCCCCCGGCCAGGCGCGCCCGGGCGGCGGCGGAGATGGCGTCGAGGCTGGCCAGCGCCGTCTCCAGCTGGTCGTTGATCACCACGTACTCGTAGGTGGCGAGGCCGCGGGCCACCTCCAGCCTGGCCGCCGCCAGGCGCCGCGTGATGACCTCCTCGGCGTCGGTGCTGCGACCGCGCAGGCGGCGCTCCAGCTCGGCGACGTCCGGCGGGAGGATGAAGACCGTGGTGGCCTGGCGCGGGAAGGCCGCCTTGAGCTGCTCACCGCCCTGCACGTCGATGTCGAAGATGGCCACCTGGCCGGCCTCCAGCGAGGCCAGCACGGTGCGGCGCAGCGTGCCGTAGCGCTGGCCGTGGACCTCGGCCCACTCGGCCAGCTGGCCCGCCGCCACCAGCGCCTCGAACCGCGGCGGGGCCACGAAGTGGTAGTCCACGCCGTCCCGCTCGGCGCCGCGCGGCGCGCGGGTGGTGGCGGAGACGCTGAAGACCGCGTCGGCGTGGCCCGCCAGGAAGCGGCGGGCCAGGGTGGTCTTGCCGGCGCCGGAGGGCGCGGAGAGGACGAGGAGCTGGCCAGGCAGGCGCGCCGCCGGCTCACTCGACATTCTGGACCTGCTCCCGCATCCGCTCGATCTCGGCCTTGAGCGAGACCACCACCCCGCTGATCTCGGCGTGCTGGGACTTGGAGCCGATGGTGTTGCCCTCGCGGTGCATCTCCTGGACGAGGAAGTCGAGCTTGCGGCCGGCCGGTTCCCCGCTGCCCAGCAGCTGGCGGGCCTGGGCCACGTGGCTGCGCAGCCGCGTCACCTCCTCGGCCACGTCGGTGCGCTCGGCCAGCAGCGCGATCTCCTGGGCCAGGCGCGACGGGTCCAGCGGCACGCCGCGGGTCAGCTCCACCACCCGCTCGGCCAGCCGGGCCCGGTGGTGCTCCACCGCCTGCGGCGCCAGCGCCTCCACCTTGACCACCAGGGCCTCCACCGTGGTCAGGCGGGCCTCCAGGTCGCGGCGCAGCGCCTCCCCCTCGCGCACCCGCATGTTCACCAGGGCGTCGAGCGCCTGGGCCATGGCCCGTTCGCTGGCGGCGCGGGCCGCGTCCAGGTCGGCGTCGCGGTCGTCGAGGCGGATGACGCCCTCGGCCGCGATGATGTCGGAGAGGGTCACCTGCCCGTGCAGGCCCAGGCGGGCCGCCACCTCGGCGTAGGCGCGGGCGTAGGCCTCGGCCAGCGCGGCGTCGACCCGCGGGGCCATCGAGCCGCCGGCCCCGGCCCGCCGCACCGCCACCTCGATGCCGCCCCGGGCCAGCCGGTCCTTGACGGCGCGGGTCAGGTCCAGCTCCAGCGGCGAGAGCTCGCGCGGCAGGCGGACCTTCACCTCGCAGAACTTGTGGTTGACCGAGCGGACCTCGACCACCACCTCCTCGCCGCCGGCGGCGCCTCGGCCAGAGCCGAAGCCGGTCATGCTGCGGATCATCGAGTCACCAGGGGCGAACGCATCGGGGCGGCTCCTCGCCGGGGAAGCGGGCCGACGCTACCGTCGGGGGTGGGGACCGTCAAGCTCGCGCCCGGACTGGGGAATGGGACGGGCCTCGTCGATCAGCATGACCGGGATCCCGTCGTCGATCCGGTAGACCAGGCGGCAGGCCAGGCAGCGGATCTCGGCCTCGGCCTCGCGAAACTCGAGGTCGCCCTTGCACTTGGGGCAGGCCAGGATCTCCTTCAGCTCGGGCGACAGGGCCATGGGGACGCTCCTCGGAGGCGGCACTCTAGGCGCGGGCGCACCCGCCGGCAAGGGCTCAGGGCCCTGGCTTGCGCGCCGCCTCGAGCTGGCCGAGCAGCGCGGTGGTGGAGTGGTCCTTGGGGTCGCCGGCCACCGCCACCCGCCCCCCGTAGGCCCTCACCTCGGCCGCCTCCGGGATGGTCTCGGGCGTGTAGTCGGTGCCCTTGACGTGCACGTCCGGGTGCAGGGCCCGGATGATGGGCACCACGTCGCGGGAGGGGAAGACCACCACGAAGTCCACGCAGGCCAGGCCGGCCACGATCTCGGCCCGCTCGTCCTCCGGCACGATGGGCCTGCCGGGGCCCTTGTAGGCCCTGGTGGAGGCGTCGCTGTTCACCGCCACCAGCAGCAGGTCGGCCTCGGCCTTGGCTCCCTGCAGGTAGCGCAGGTGGCCCACGTGGAACAGGTCGAAGATGCCGTTGGCCAGCGCCAGGGTCCGGCCGGCGGCGGTGGCCTCGGCGCGGAGCCGGGGCAGGTCGTCGAGGGTGACGCGGGCGGACACGGGGCTCCTCAGGGCTGGCGCAGCGCGGCCGCCAGCTCGGCGCGGGAGACGGTGGCGGTGCCCGGCTTCAGCACCTGGAGCGCCCCCGCCACGTTGGCGAGCCGGGCCGCGGTCACCGGATCGCCGCCGGCGGCCAGCCCGGCGGCGAAGGCGGCGGCCACCGTGTCGCCCGCCCCGGTGACGTCCACCGCGTCCTGGCGCCCGTGGGCCGGCAGGTGCACCGCCGGCTGGCCGGGGCGGAAGAGCGACAGCCCGTTGCGGCCGCGGGTGACCAGCAGGACGTCGCAGGCCACGCGCCGCAGCAGCACCCGGGCGGCCTTCTCCAGGCCGCGCGGCTGCGACAGCGCCACGCCGCTGGCGGCCTCCAGCTCCACCTCGTTGGGCTTCACCATGGTGAGCCCGGTGAACTGGCGCAGGGCGTAGCGCGAGTCCACGCAGACCGGCACCCCGCCCCGCTTGAGCGCCCGCAGCGCCTCCACGGCGGCTGGCCCGAGGGTGCCCGAGCCGTAGTCGCTGGCCAGCACCGCGCCGGCGCCCCGCGCGGCCCGGCGCAGCTGGGCCAGCAGCTTGCGCTCCACCGCGGCCGGCAGCGGGCCGGTGGGGGCGCGGTCGAGCCGCAGCATCTGCTGGCGGCGGGTGGAGCGGCCGCCGGCCAGGATGCGGGTCTTGGCCTCGGTGGGACGCCCCTTGACCTGCAGCAGGCCGGTCACCTCGATGCCGCCGCGCTCGAGCTCGTCGAGCAGGGCGGTGCCGAGCGGGTCGTCGCCCACCACCCCGACGGCGCGCACCGTGACCCCCATGGCGGCGAGGTTCTGGGCGGCGTTGCCGGCGCCGCCGGCCTTCAGCTCGGAGCCCTCGTAGCGGACGATGAGCACCGGCGCCTCGCGGCTGATCCGCTCGGTCTCGCCGAAGAGGTACTCGTCGGCCACGAAGTCGCCGACCACCACCACCTCGGCGGCCGGGAAGGCGGGCAGCAGGGCGGCGACGGCGGCGAGCTCCGGCGTGGGTGCGGCGGGCACGGATCTCAAGTACCGCGGGGGGCCTGGGGCGTCAACGTGAGGGCGCCGCGACGCGACGCACGCACCCGCCCCTCACCCCGGCCTCCCCAATGGAAGGGAGAGGGGCCTCTCAAGGAGCCTCGCTCGAGGTCGAGGTCGGGGTCGGGGTCGGGGTCGAGGTCGGGGTCGAGGTCGGGGTCGAGGTCGAGGTCGAGGTCGGGGTCGAGGTCGGGGTCGGTGGCCTGGTCTTCCAGCGCCGGTGCACCCAGTACCAGCGGTCCGGATGGCGCCGCACCCAGTGCTCCAGCTTGTCGTTGAGGAGCTGCGTGAAGGCCAGGTCGTCGGCCTCCGGGTTCCCCGTGTCGGATGGGACCAGCGGCCCCTCGATGAACACCCGGTGTCGCCCGTCGCCGAGCGGCACCGAGAGCGTGAAGATGATGGCGCAGCCGGTCTTGCGGGCCAGGAAGGCCGGGGTCGAGGCGGTGGCGGCCGGCACGCCGAAGAAGGTGGGGAAGACCGGGTGGACCGGCTGGTTCTGGTCGATGGTCCAGCCGATGACCCGGTTCTGCTTGAGGGCCCGCAGGATGGCCCGCATCGTCTGGCCCGGCTCGACCACCAGCTCGTCCACGCCCGACCGCCGCCGCACCTCGCGGATGAGGTCGTTGACCACGTTCTTCCCCATCTTGCGGGCGATCTGGGTGATGGGGACGCCGCGCCGGGTGTTGGCCGAGGCCAGCAGGTCGAAGTTCCCGAAGTGGGCGGTGCAGGCGATCACGCCCTTCCCGCGCGCCGCGGCCGCCAGGTAGCACTCCCAGCCGTCGTAGACGAAGATCCGGTCGAGCGCCTCGGGCGAGAGCGTCGGCACCCGCAGGAAGTCGGGGATCATCTGCCCGAGGTGGCGGTAGTTGGCGCGGGCGATGGCCCGCCGCTCCGCCTCGGGCTTCTCCGGGAAGGCCAGCCGCAGGTTGTCGAGGGCCACCCGGCGGCGGATGCCGAGGGTCCAGGCCAGCCAGCCGACGAAGGCGCCGAAGGCCGAGAGGACGGGACGCGGCAGGGCGCCGAGCAGGTTGAGGACGAAGGTCATGGTGCCGGGATCCGGCGGCGAGCATCCCCCGCCCGCAGGGCGGCGTCGAGGGCCGCGTCGAGGGCCTCGGCGCCGGCGGTGATGGCCGCCTCGATGCGGACCACCACCAGGCGCGGGTCGGCGGCCTGGGCCGGGTCGAGCCGCACCGCGTCCTTCTCGGTGGTCACCACCAGGTCGCAGCCGGCGGCCTTCGCCGCGGCGAAGGCCAGCGCCAGCTCGGCCGGCGTGAAGCGGTGGTGGTCGGGGTGGCGCCGCTCGGCCGCCACGGTGGCGCCCAGCCCCTCCACGGTGCGCCGGAAGGCGCCCGGGCGGGCCAGGCCGGAGAGCAGCAGCACCCGCCGGCCCCGCAGCGCCGCCAGGCCCAGGGAGCGCGCCAGGGCGCCGTCCACCACGTCGATGGGCTGGTGGCGCGACTCCACCGGCGCCCGGCCGGTGGCGGCGCGGGCCAGGTCGCGCCAGCGGTCCAGCAGCGCCGGCTCGGCCTGGTCCACCCGCGAGAGCCAGACCAGGCCGGCCCGCCCCAGGGCCGAGCGTGGCTCGCGGTTGGGCCCGGCCGGCAGGAGCAGGCCGTTGCCCACCGGGTTGGCGGCGTCCAGCACCACCACGTCGAGGTCCCGGGCCAGGGCGCGGTGCTGGAACCCGTCGTCGAGCAGCAGGGCGTCGGCCCCCAGCGCCGCCACGGCCCGGCCGGCCAGGGCGGCGCGCGCCGGGCCGCACAGCACCCGCAGTCCGGGCAGGCGCCGCGCCAGCAGCACCGGCTCGTCGCCGCCCTCGGCGGCGCCCAGGAGCACCGCCCGCCCGTCGGCCACCACCCGCAGGTCCGTGCGGGTGGCGCCGTAGCCGCGCGACAGGACCGCCACGGCGCGGCCGCGCGCCACCAGCCGGGCCGCGATGGCCAGCGTCACCGGGGTCTTGCCGGCTCCGCCCACCGCCAGGTTGCCCACCGAGATCACCGGCGCCGCCGCCCGCGCCGCCGGGAGCCAGCCGCGCCGGTAGGCCAGGCCGCGCAGCGCCACCACCAGGCCGAAGAGCAGCGCGGCCAGCCCGAGGGGCGCGGCCAGCAGCCAGGCCAGCGGGCCCCGCCGCGGCGACCACCAGGCCTGCTCCAGCAGGCTCACCGCAGCAGCTCCCGGGCGGCCGCCAGCACGGCGTCCTCGCCCAGGTCGGCCAGGCAGCGGTGGTGGCCGAGCGGGCAGCGCTCGCCGCCGTGGTTGGAGCAGGGCTGGCAGGCCAGGCCGAGCGAGAGGGCGCGGCCGGGCGGCGGCGGGCCCCAGCGCACCGCCGAGGTCGGGCCGAAGAGCGCCAGCGCCGGGACCCCCAGCGCGCCGGCCAGGTGGACCGGGCCCGAGTCGCAGGCCACCAGCAGCCGCACCTCGGCCAGCGCGGCGGCCATCCCCTCCACCCGCAGCGGCGTGAGGTCGGCGGCCAGGGGGACGCGGCAGGCGGCGCGGAAGGCGGCCACCGCCGCGGCGTCGCCCGGGCCGGCGCACAGCACCAGCCCGAAGCCGTCGGCGTGCAGGCCCTCGGCCACCCGGGCGAACCGCTCGGGCGCCCAGCGCTTGGTGGCCCAGGTGGCGCCAGGCGCCAGCGCCACCAGCGGGCGCGGCGCCCCGGCCAGGAGCTCGGCCGCCTGCGCCCGGGCCCGCGCCGGGAGGTTGATGCGCAGCGGGCCGGGGGGGCCGGCGCCGAGCGGCGCCAGCACCTCGGCGTAGAGGCGGGTGGCGTGGGCCCGGGTGACCGGGCGGTCGCGCCCCAGGAGCGCCAGCAGCGCCTGGCCCGCGCTGCGGCGGTGGTAGAAGAGCCGCCGCGGCGCCGCCGCCAGGGCCAGCCAGGCGCTCTTCACCTTCTCCTGCAGGTCGATGGCCAGGTCGAAGCGACCGCGCAGGCGAGCCCGCAGCGCCGCCGGGCCGTCCTCCCCGGCCTTGCCGAGCCGGTGCACGGCGGCCAGCTCCGGCAGCCCCTCCAGGAGCGGCGCGTAGGCCGGCGCGGTGACCCACTCGATGGTGGCCCCCGGGAAGCGCGCCCGCAGCGGCCCGAGCACGCTGGTGGCCAGCACCACGTCGCCCAGCGCGGAGTACCGGATGACCAGGATGCGCTCGGCCTTCACGTCGGCGCCTTCCCGCGCGGCAGCACCGCCAGCATGTGGTCGACGTTGCGGGCGCTGGCCCCGCGGATGGCCGAGACGGCCCGCCGCGCCAGGGTGCCGAGCTCCTCGAGCTGGTCCGGGCGGGACAGCAGGTCGTCGGCCACCCGCAGCAGCTGCTCCGGCGTGCCCACCTGGATGCCACCGCGCCCCTGCAGCACCTGCACCGAGTCCTTGAAGTTCTCCATGTGCGGGCCGAACAGGACCGGCTTGCCCTGGGCGGCCGGCTCCAGCAGGTTCTGCCCGCCGCGGGTCACGAAGCTGCCGCCCACGAACACCAGGGTGGCCAGCCGGTAGGCCACCGCCAGCTCGCCGATGGTGTCCAGGATGGTCACCGCGGCGTGCCCGGCCGCCGCGCCCCCGCTGCGCAGCCGCACGTCCAGGCCGGCCTCCACCGCCAGCGCCATGATGCGCCCGGCCCGCTCCACGTAGCGCGGGGCCACCACCAGCTGCAGCCCGGGGTGCCGCCTGGCCAGGGTGGAATAGACCGCCAGCACCAGCTCCTCCTCGCCCTCGTGGGTGGAGCCCGCCATGAAGACCGGCGAGACCGGCGAGAGGCCCATCTCGACCCGCAGGGCGTCCTCCCGACCGGCCACCCCGTCCAGCACCAGCGCGTCGAACTTGGTGTTGCCGGTGGCCCAGACGCGGTCCGGCGGGGCGCCCAGCGCCAGGGCCCGCCCCGCCTCCTCGTCGGAGCGCATCAGGAAGCAGTCGATGGACCGCAGCGGGTTGCCGATGGCGGCGAACAGGGCGCGGTAGCGCGAGAGCTTGGCGGGGTTGAACCGGCCGTTGGTGAGCGCGATGCGGGCCCCGGCCCGGCGGGCCGCGCGGATCAGCCCGGGCCAGATCTCGGTGTACTCCAGCACCAGCAGGTCGGGCCGGAGCGCCCGCATGGCCCGGGCGGTGGCGCCCGGCAGGTCGTAGGGCGCGTAGACCACCACGTCGGCCTCGCCCAGCTTCTGGCGGGCCATCTCCAGGCCGCTGTTGGTGATGGTGGAGACGATGACGCAGCAGCCGGGGTGGCGCGCCTTGAGCTCCTTCATCATGGGCTGCAGCGAGAGCAGGTCGCCGGCGCTGGCGCCGTGCAGCCAGATGCGCGGGCTGCCCCGCCCCAGGTCGCGGCCCGCGCCGTACAGGCCGAGCCGCTCGCCGAAGCCGTGGCGCAGCTTGCGGTGCGTCAGCAGCACCGGCAGGCCGACGAGGAAGAGCAGGTAGCTCGCGAGGGCGTACAGGAGGTGCACGGGCGGGCCGAGTCCTAGCCGAACCGGGGCGGTGGGGTGAAGCGCCGGGTGATCACGCCGGCCCCGCCGCGGCCGCCGGGCCGGTGGTGCGCCCGCCCTCGTAGATGGCGTGCAGGCGGGCGTACTCGCCGCCCTGCGCCAGCAGCGCCTCGTGCCGGCCCTCCTCGACCACCCGCCCCTGCGCCAGCACCACGATCCGGTCGGCGTTGCGGATGGTGGAGAGCCGGTGGGCGATGACCAGGGTGGTGCGGTGGCCCTGGCCGCCCAGCCCCATCAGCTCCTCCAGGGCCCGCTGCACCTCGCGCTCGCTCTCGGCGTCGAGGGCGCTGGTGGCCTCGTCGAGGATGAGGATGGGGGCGTCCTTGAGGAAGGCGCGGGCGATGGCGATGCGCTGCCGCTGGCCGCCGGAGAGCAGCACGCCCTTCTCGCCCACCGGGGTGTCGTAGCCCTGCGGCAGCGCCAGGATGAACTCGTGGGCCTGGGCCATGCGGGCGGCGCGCTCCACCTCGGCGGCCGGCACCTCGGGCCTCCCGTAGGCGATGTTGGCGCGGATGCTGTCGTTGAAGAGCACCGTGTCCTGGGTCACCAGCGCCAGCTGGGCGCGCAGGCTGGCCAGGGTGACCTGGCGCACGTCCACGCCGTCCACCGTGAGGGCGCCGGCGCCGACGTCCCAGAAGCGCGGCAGCAGGTTGGCCACGGTGGTCTTGCCGCCGCCGGAGCCGCCCACCAGGGCCACCACCTCGCCGCGCCGGACCTCCAGCGAGAGGCCGCGCAGCACCGGCGCCTCCCCGTAGGCGAAGCTGACGTCCTGCCAGCGGATGGCCTCGCGGAAGGGGGCCAGCACCCGGGTGCCCTGGTCGGGCACCTCGGAGGGCGAGTCCAGGATCTCGAAGATGCGCTCGCCGGCGGCCGCGCCCTGCATGGCCATCTGCCCGACGCGGCCCAGCTGCTTGACCGGCTGGTAGAGGAGCAGGATGGCGGTGACGAAGGAGAAGAACTTCCCGGCCGCCAGCTCCCCCGAGAGGATCAGCCCGCCCACCCACCAGATGGCGAAGGCCAGGCCGGCGGCCGCCATCACCTCCATGAGCGGCGAGGAGAAGGCCCGCACCAGGAAGCTCTTGCGCTGGATGCGCAGCCAGCGCTGGTTGGCCTCGCCGAAGCGCGCCGACTCCCAGGCCTCCATGCCGAAGGCCTGCACCACCCGGATGCCGCTGACCGTCTCCTGCACCATCTCGGCGATCTGGCCGACGCTGGACTGGCCCTGCACCGTGGCCTTCTTGAGCTTCTTGCCCAGCCGGATGACCGGGAAGAGCGTGATGGGCACCGCGCCGAAGGCCATCAGGGAGAGGCGCCAGTCCAGGTAGAAGCAGTTGGCCAGCATGACCACCACCGCCAGGCCGTCGCGGAAGTAGCTGGCGATGGAGTTGGTGACGGCCACCTCGACGGCCGCCACGTCGGAGGAGAAGCGCGACATCAGGTCGCCCGAGTGGCGCCTGGCGTAGAACCCCGGCGAGAGGCGCAGCAGGTGGTCGAAGAGCGCCCGCCGCAGGTCGGCGATGACCCGCTGGCCCAGCATGCCCATCAGGTAGAACTGCCCGAAGTAGGCGAAGCCCTTCACCAGGGCCACCGCCACCATCACGTAGGGCAGCACCGCCAGGATGCGGCCGCGCTCCACCGTGTCGAGCCAGCCCTGGAAGCCGACCGACTCGGGGAGGAACTTGTCCAGCACCGCCATCGAGCCCGGCTTGCCGGTGAAGAGGAACTCCAGCACCGGCCCGAGCAGGTTGACGTAGGCGGCGCTGGCCAGGGCCAGCACGACCATGCAGCCGATGGCCGCCAGGAAGCGGCCGCGGTAGGGGACGACGAACCGGAGGAGACGCAGGTAGGCCCGCACGGGAGGCGCATCCTACACCGGGAGCGCCCGGCGGGGTGGCCGTCCGGCGGGCCCGGCCCGCTACTCCTCGACCCCCTTCACCTTGCCGTCGGCGCGCCGCCGCTCGATGATCTTGGGGGCGATGTGCGGCGGCACCGGATCGTAGTGCGATGGGCTCATGGTGAAGTACCCGAGCCCCTGGGTGAGCGAGCGCAGGTCGGCGTCGTAGGTCATGGCCTCGGCGTGGGGGCAGGTGGCCTTGACGATGATGCCGCGGGCGGCCGGCTCCATGCCCTGCACCTTGGCCCGGCGGCTGTTGAGGTCGCCCATGACCGCGCCGACGTACTCCTCGGGCACCCGCACCTCGAGCTGCATGATGGGCTCGAGCAGGATGGGGCGGGCCTCGGCCATGGCCTTCTTGAAGGCCATCGAGCCGGCCACCTGGAAGGCCATGTCCGAGCTGTCCACGTCGTGGTAGCTGCCGAAGAAGAGCTTGGCCCGGAAGTCCACCACCGGGTAGCCGGCCAGCGGGCCGGAGCCCAGGGCGTTGCGGATGCCCTTCTCCACGGACGGGATGAACTGGCGCGGCACGGTGCCGCCCACGATGCCGTCCTCGAACTCGAACCCGGTGCCGCGCGCCAGCGGCTGCAGCTCCACGTGGGCGTCGCCGAACTGCCCATGGCCGCCGGTCTGCCGCTTGAACTTGCCCTGCGCCTTGGCCACCACGGTGATGGTCTCCAGGTAGGCCGGGGTGGGCAGCGCCAGGGTCACCTCGATGCCGTGCTTGCGCTTGATGCGCTCCACGGTGACCTCGATGTGGGCCTGCCCCATGCCCTGCAGCAACATCTCGCCGGTGTCGGCCGAGCGGGCCAGCTCCAGCGAGGGGTCCTCCTCGATGAGCTTGTGCAGCGCCGCCGCGGCCTTGTCGTCGCCGACCTTGGCGTGCACCGCGTAGGAGACCGGCCGGGTGTGCTGCTTGAAGGCGGGCAGCGCGATGGGCGCGTCGCGGTCGCACAGGGTGTCGCCGGTGTGGGCGTCCTTGAGCTTCATGAGCACCACGAACTCGCCGGGGCCGGCCTCCGCCACCTCGGCGGTCTGGGCCCCGTCGGTGCGGAAGAAGTGGCCGATGCGCTCCTCCGAGCGGGTGCGCGGGTTCATCAGGGTGGTCTCGGGGCGCAGCGTGCCGGAGAAGATGCGCACGTAGTCCACCCGCCCGGTGAAGTGGTCGATGGTGGTCTTGAAGACCTGCCCGCTGAAGGGGGCGGCCGGGTCACCGCGCCGCTCCACCGGGTGCCCGCCCAGGTCCTTGCCCAGCACCGGGTGGGTCTCCGGGCCGGGGAAGATCCGCACCGCCAGGTCGAGCAGCTGGCGCACGCCCAGGCCCGCCTTGGCGGCGGCCACCGCCACCGGCAGGAACCGCTGGGCGCGCGCGCCGGCGGCCAGGCCGCGGGTGATCTCCTCCTCGGTGAGCGGGGCGCCCTCCAGGTACTTGCCCAGCAGCTCGTCGTCGGACTCGGCGGCCGCCTCGATGAGGGTGGTGCGCATGGCCTCGGCCAGCGCCTTCAGCTCGGCCGGGACCTCGGCCTCGACGTACCGCCCCCAGGCCTTGGGATCCACCAGGTGGGCCTTCATGGTGAGCAGGTCCACCAGGCCGCGGGCCGCCGGGCCGACGCCGATGGGCAGCTGCAGCGCCACCGCCTTGACCTTGAGCGAGGTCTCGATGTCGGCCAGCGCCCGGTCGAAGTCGGCCTGCTCGTGGTCCAGGCGGGTGATGACGCCCAGCGCCGGCGTGGCGGACTCGGCCAGCACGTCGAAGGTGCGCTCGGCGCGGTTGTGGCAGCCGTCGGCCGCCGAGATGGCCAGCATGGCGCCGTCGCTGACCTGCAGGGCCCACTCCACCTCGGTGAGGAAGGCGGCGAAGCCGGGGCAGTCGAGGACGTGGAAGCCGCGCCCACCCTCCTCGAAGCTCTCCGGGTGGAGGCTCAACGTGAAGTTGCGCTTCTTCTCCTCGGGCTCGGCGTCCAGGCGCGCCGAGGAGCCGTCCGGGCTGGCGCGCTTGGGATCGCCGACGCGCAGCAGCGCCTCGACGAGGGCGGTCTTGCCGGCGCCGTCGGCGCCCAGCATGGAGAAGGTACGGGTCACGCGGGGAGTGGGCATGGGGGTCTTGGAGCTCCTGCCCGCGTGGCGGAGGACACCGCGCGCGGGCGCACGGGTCACGTGACGGGCAGTCTACTTGAGCTCCGGGAAGTCGTCCTGCCAGAACTCGCGCTCCCCGCGCGCCCCACCCGGGCCGCGCGCCTGCTCCCGCTTGCGCAGCTCCACCCGGCGGATCTTGCCGGAGACGGTCTTGGGCAGGTCGGAGAACTCCAGGCGCCGGACCCGCTTGTAGGGGGCCAGGCGGCGCCGCAGGAAGCGGAAGACCTCCAGGGCCAGCTCCCGGCCCGGCACCTTGCCGGGCTTGAGGATGATGTAGGCCTTGGGCACCAGCCCGCGGACCTCGTCCGGGCTGGGCACGACGGCCGCCTCGGCCACCGCCTCGTGCTCGATGAGGGCGCTCTCCAGCTCGAAGGGCGAGATGCGGTAGTCCGAGCTCTTGAAGACGTCGTCGGCCCGCCCCACGTAGGTGACGTACCCCTCCTCGTCGCGGGTGGCGACGTCGCCGGTGTGGTAGTGGCCGTGGCGGGTGGTGAACTCGTTGAGGTTGTCGTCGCCCTCGTACCCGGCCATCAGCCCGGTGGGCCGGTTGGACAGGTCGATGCAGATCTCCCCCTCCTCCGGCGCGGCGTTCCCCTCCTCGTCGAGGAGCGCGATGGTGTACCCGGGCAAGGCGCGGCCCATCGAGCCGGGCTTGAGCACCTGCCCGGGCGAGTTGCCGATCTGGGCGGTGGTCTCGGTCTGCCCGTAGCCGTCGCGGATGACCACGCCCCAGGCCTTGCGCACCTTCTCGATGACCTCCGGGTTGAGCGGCTCGCCGGCGCTGAGCGCCTCGCGCACGTGCACCGGGTGGGTGGCCAGGTCCTCCAGGATGAGCATGCGCCAGACCGTGGGCGGGGCGCACAGGGTGGTGATGCGGTGGGTGGCCAGCATCTCCAGCAGCCGCCTGGCGTTGAAGCGGGCGTAGTTGTAGACGAAGACGGTGGCGCCGGCGTTGAACGGGGCGAAGAAGTTGGACCAGGCGTGCTTGGCCCACCCGGGAGAGGAGATGTTGAGGTGGACGTCCCCCTCCTGCAGCCCGAGCCAGTACATGGTGGAGAGGTGGCCCACCGGGTAGCTCTTGTGCGTGTGGATCACCAGCTTGGGCTTGGCGGTGGTGCCGCTGGTGAAGTAGAGCAGCACCGGCTCGGAGGCCATGGTGTCGCCGTGCGGGAGGAAGACCGAGGCCTCCTCGTAGGCCTGGTCGAAGGAGAGCCAGCCCGGCACCTGCTCGCCCACCACGTGGCGGCGCTGGTCACCGGCCAGGCCGCGGAACTTCTCGGTGCCGGCGCTGTCGGTCACCACGTGGCCGATGGCGCCCCGCTCCAGGCGGTCGGCCAGGTCCTCGGGGGTCAGCAGCGTGGTGGCCGGCACCACCGCCGCCCCCAGCTTCATGGCGGCCAGCATGACCTCCCAGATCTGCACGCAGTTGCCCAGCATCATGAGGATGCGGTCGCCGCGCGCCACGCCGTGGCGCCGGAAGTAGGTGGCCACGCGGTTGGAGCGCTCGGCCAGCTCGGCGTAGGAGACCTTCACCTCCGCCCCGTACTCCTCGACGATGTGCAGGGCGGTGCGGCCGTTGCCGTCGGCGATGATGTCGAACCAGTCGAGCGCCCAGTTGAAGCGGTCGATGACCGGCCAGCGGAAGTCCCGCACCGCGGTGTCGTAGTCGGTGCGGTGGGCCAGCAGGAAGTCGCGTGAGCGGCGGAAGAGCTCGGTCGTGGACACGGTCGGCCTCTCCTCGCGCCCGAGGGCGCGGGCCTGGTGGGGGTCGGTGGGTGCGGGAGGAGTGTGCCAGGACTGCCGGGCGCCGGTCGTGACGCGCTGCGTCGACGGAGGCTCCGGCTACCTCGGCTGGCCCGCCAGGCCGGCCAGCCCCGGCAGCCCCTCGGCCAGCCCGTCCATCATGAACTGCACGGCGATGGCCACCAGCAGCAGGCCGGCGGCCCGCTCCAGGATGGCCAGGCCGGTGGGGCCGAGCACCCGCTCGGTGCGGGTGGCGCTGGCCAGGATGACGAAGGCGGCGGCGCAGGTGATCCCGATGGCGCCGAGCACCGGCAGCGCGTGCCACCACGGGCCAGCGCGGGCCCGGGCCATGAGGACGATGCAGGTGGCGATGGAGCCCGGGCCGGCCAGCAGCGGCATGGCCAGCGGCACGATGGCGATGTCCTCCTTGCCGGCGCCGGCCGCCACCTCCCCCTCGGTGATGCGGGTCTTGGAGGGCTGGGTCCGGATCATGTCGA
Source organism: Anaeromyxobacter sp. (assembly GCA_016718565.1). Taxonomy (NCBI): domain Bacteria; kingdom Pseudomonadati; phylum Myxococcota; class Myxococcia; order Myxococcales; family Anaeromyxobacteraceae; genus Anaeromyxobacter; species Anaeromyxobacter sp. The sequence goes on from JADKCZ010000018.1 coordinate 39,233, forward strand.
GCGCCAGCAGCAGCAGCACCATGCCGCCCGCCACCTTGAAGGCCGGCAGGCCGATGCCCAGCAGCTTGAAGATCCAGGCGCCGGCCAGGGCGAAGGCCGAGAGCACCAGGGCGGCGGTCACCGAGGCGCGCAGCGCCGTCTGGCGCCGGCGCTCGGCCGTGTGGTCCCGGGTCATGGCCAGGAAGAACGGCACGGCCGAGAGCGGGTCCACCACGAAGAAGACCGCCGACAGGGAGACGAGCGAGAGGGCCAGGGCGTCGGAGAACACGGCAGGCTTGTACACCGGCCGGCCGGGGGCGCGCACCCCCTGCCGCGCCGCGCGGCCGGGGACCTACCAGCCGGACAGCCGGATCGACCAGACCTTGCGGATGGCCTCGAGCACGATGCGGCGGGACATCTTGGAGTGGCCCACCCGCCGGTCCACGAAGGTGATGGGCACCTCGCGCACCTGGAAGCCGCGCCGGACCGCCCGGTAGGTGAGCTCGATCTGGAAGGCGTAGCCGGTGCACTGGACGCTGCCGAGGTCGATGCCCTCCAGCACCTCGCGCCGGAAGCACTTGAACCCGCCGGTCAGGTCGCGGATCGACAGGCCGAGGATGGTGCGGGCGTAGAGGCTGCCGCCCAGGCTGATGAGCTTGCGCCCCAGCCCCCAGTTGACCGTGCCGCCGCCCCGCACGTAGCGCGACCCCAGCACCAGGTCGGCGGTCTCGGCCGCCGCCAGCAGCTCCGGCAGGTGGCGCGGGTCGTGCGAGAAGTCGCAGTCCATCTCCAGCACCAGGCCGTAGTCCCGCGCCAGGGCCCAGGCGAAGCCGGCCAGGTAGGCCTTGCCGAGCCCCTCCTTGCCGGCCCGGTGCAGCACCTTGACCCGGGGCTGCCGGGCCGCCAGCTCGTCGGCCAGCCGGCCGGTGCCGTCGGGCGAGTTGTCGTCGATCACCAGGATGTCGACCTGCGGGGCCACGGCCAGCACGGCCTCGACCATGGGCCCGAGGTTCTCCCGCTCGTCGTAGGTGGGCAGGCAGACCAGCGCCTTCCTCGCTCCGCTCATCTCGCCAGCTCCTCCGCCACCACCTGGGCCACCCGCTCCGGCGCGCCCGGCTCGCCGAGCGAGGCCCGCACCTCGGCCAGCCCCTCGAGCTGCGCCCGCCGGGCCGGCCCCTCGGGCAGCACCGCCAGGATCTCCGCCGCCATCGCCTCCGGGCTGGCCCCGCCCTGCAGCAGCTCCGGCACCACGCGCCGCCCCACCAGCAGGTTGACCAGCGAGAAGAAGGTGAGCCGGACCAGCAGGCGCGCCACCAGGTAGCTCAGCCAGGAGAACTTGTAGACCACCACCAGCGGGCGCAGCATCAGCCCGGCCTCCAGCGTGGCGGTGCCGCTCTTCACCAGGGCGGCGTCGCTGGCCCCCACCACCTCGTCGGCGCGCCCCTCCACCAGGGTGACGTCCAGGGTGGCGTGGGCCGCCAGGAAGGGCGCCAGCTCCTCGCGGGCCAGCGTGGGGGCCACCGGCACGGCGAACTGGACGTCCGGGTGGACGGCTCGGATCCGCTCGGCCGCCTCCAGCATGGGCGGGAAGAGGCGCCGGAGCTCGCTGCGCCGGCTGCCCGGGATGAGCGCCACCGTGGTGCGCCCCTCGGCCAGGCCGAGCGCCCGGCGGTAGTGCGCCGGCCCGGCCGGCTGCGGCCGCTCGGCGAACGGGTGGCCGACGAAGGAGGCCCGCACCCCCGAGCCCTGGTAGGCGGCCGGCTCGAACGGCAGGATGCAGAGCATGCGCTCGACCACCTGGGCGATGTGGCGGGCCCGACCCCGACGCCAGGCCCAGATGGTGGGCGAGATGTAGTAGACGACCCGCACCCCCTGCGCCTTGAGGCTGGACGCCAGCCGCAGGTTGAAGTCCGGCAGGTCCACCAGCAGCGCCACCTTGGGGCGGCGCGTCGCGGCCGCGGCCTTGAGGCCGCGCAGGATGGCCAGGATGCGGGGGATGCGCGGCAGCACCTCCACCAGGCCCATCACCGAGATGTCCTCGGCCGGGAAGAGCACCTCGAGGCCGGCGGCGCGCAGCCTGGGGCCGCCCACGCCGAAGGCCGTCAGGCCGGGGCGGAGCCGCTTCAGCTCCTGGAGGACGCGCGCCGCGTGCAGGTCGGCGCTCGCCTCGCCCGCCACGATGAGGATCTCCTCGGCCACGCCGGAGGGCTTATAACACGCCGCTCCCCCCCCCTCGGCCGCCCACCGGCCCCTGGGCGCCTCAGGCGGACCGCCGCCAGGGCCCGGGCGCGCGCCGCGGCGCAGGTCGGCGGCGCCCCCGGGGTCGTCACCTCCCGTGAAGCGCACCCGCCCGCACCAGCTGCGCCGGGCTCGCCAGGGGCCGCGGGCTCCCTCCACGGCGCAGCCCTTGCGCCTCGGCTCGGGTCCGGCGCCCCACCACGCACCTCGCGGCGTCACCCCTGCGCCTCACCGCGCCTCGTCGCCCGGGGCGGTGGCTCCTGGCCGGCGCGCCTTGCGGCCGTTCACCGCAGCGCTGACGGCACACCGGATGCTCCCTCCACGGGCCGGAGGTCACACATGCTCTCGACGATGAGGATGGGCTCGAAGATCCTTGCCGGTTTCGGCGCCGCGGTGCTGGTGATGTTGCTGGTGGGGGTCGTCGCCTACCTCGGCTCGACCACCCTGGCCGCCCACATCGAGGAGCTGAGCGACGTCGAGTTCCCGGCCTACCGCGCCATCGCGACCATCAAGGAGGGGCAGACCGCGGTGGCCCGCGGGCTGAACACGGTGGTGCAGCGGCGCGCCACCGCGGACATGCTGGAGTCCGGGCACGCCGACGTGCGGGACGCCTTCGGGCGGATCGACGGCGCCTGGAAGGCCTTCGAGGCCCTGGAGCGCTCGACGGAGGTCGGCCAGGCGTGGGCGGGGGTGAAGGGCCCGTTCGGCGACTGGCGCGGGCGCGCCGCCCGGCTGCAGGCCACCATCGAGGACCGCACCCGGCGGCTCCGGTCCGGCACGTCCAAGGACGACCCGGCGGTGCTGGCCCTCGACGAGGACATCTTCTCCCAGTACGGGGAGCTGCGGCGGGCCTTCAAGCCGGCCGAGGCGCCGGTGCTGGCGGTGGCCGCCGCCGTGGAGCGCGAGCTCGAGCTCACCCAGGCCGCGTCGCAGCGCGACGCCGGCCGCACCGTGACGGCCCTGCTGATCGCCATCCTGGTCGGGGCGGCGCTGCTCATCGCCCTGGGCGCCCTCCTGGGCAGGAGGATCGGCGGCACGGTGGCGGCGCTGGTGGGGGAGGCGGGCAAGCTGCGCCAGGCGGTGCAGGCGGGGCAGCTCGGGGTGCGCGGGGACGAGGCGGCGGTGGAGGGGGAGTTCCGGCCCATCATCGCGGGCATCAACGAGACCATGGCGGCGGTGGAGAGGCCGACCCGCATGGTGGTGGAGTGCGTGTCGCGGATCGGCCAGGGGGACATCCCGCCCAAGATCACCGAGCGGTACCAGGGCGACTTCGACCTCATCAAGGGCTCGCTGAACGGCTGCATCGACGCGGTGAACGCGCTGGTGGCGGACGCGTCCATGCTGGCCAGGGCCGGGGTGGAGGGGCGGCTGGCCACCCGGGCCGACGCCTCGAAGCACCAGGGCGACTTCCGCAAGGTGGTGGCCGGCGTCAACGACACGCTGGACGCGGTCATCGGCCCGCTCAACGTGGCGGCCCGGTACGTGGACCAGATCTCCAAGGGGCAGATCCCGGAGAAGATCACGGCGGCCTACGCCGGCGACTTCAACACCATCAAGGAGAACCTGAACCGGTGCGTGGACGCGGTGAACCGGCTGGTGGCCGACGCCGGGATGCTGGCCCAGGCCGGCGTGGAGGGCCGCCTGGCCACCCGCGCCGACGCCAGCAAGCACGAGGGCGACTTCAAGAAGGTGGTGGAGGGGGTCAACCAGACGCTGGACGCGGTCATCGGGCCGCTCAACGTGGCGGCCAGGTACGTGGACGAGATCTCCCGCGGGGCCATCCCGCAGAAGATCACCGAGCGCTACGCCGGCGACTTCAACACCATCAAGGACAACCTGAACACCTGCATCGACGCGGTGAACCGGCTGGTGGCCGACGCCGGCACCCTGGTGGACGCGGCGGTGGCCGGGCGGCTCGCCACCCGGGCGGACGCCTCGAAGCACCAGGGGGACTTCAAGAAGATCGTGGACGGCGTCAACCAGACGCTGGACGCGGTGCTGGCGCCCATCACCGAGGCGGCCGGGGTCCTGGAGAAGCTCTCCACCCGCGACCTGCGCGCCCGGGTGACCGGCAGCTACCAGGGCGAGCACGCCAGGATCAAGGACTCCCTCAACGCCACGGGGCAGGCCCTGGAGGAGGCCATCTCCCAGGTGGCCGCGGCGGTGGAGCAGGTGTCGAGCGCGTCGCAGCAGATCGCCGCCTCGTCGCAGGCGGTGGCCTCCGGCGCGTCCGAGCAGGCCTCCTCGCTCGAGCAGACCAGCTCGTCCCTCGAGTCGGTGCTCTCCATCACCAGGCAGGCCACCGACCACGCCCAGCAGGCCAACACGCTGGCCGCCGAGGCCCGCACCGCCGCCACCGACGGCGCGGCGGCGGTGGAGCAGATGCAGGGGGCCATGGGGAAGATCAAGGCCTCGGCCGAGAGCACCTCGCAGATCATCCGGGACATCAACGACATCGCCTTCCAGACCAACCTCTTGGCCCTGAACGCGGCCGTCGAGGCGGCCCGGGCCGGCGAGGCCGGCCGCGGCTTCGCGGTGGTCGCCGAGGAGGTCCGCAGCCTGGCGCTGCGCGCCAAGGAGGCGGCCATGAAGACCGAGGAGCTCATCCGCCAGTCGGTCAAGCAGGCCGGTGAGGGCGAGGTGACGGCCAGGCACATGGCCGGGAAGCTCGGCGAGATCGTCAGCGGCATCGGCAAGGTCTCGGACATCGTCTCGGAGATCGCCGCCGCCGCGAAGGAGCAGTCGTCCGGCATCGACCAGGTCAACCAGGCCGTTGGGGAGATGGACAAGGTGACCCAGCAGAACGCCGCCTCCGCCGAGGAGTCCTCCTCCGCGGCCAGCGAGCTGAACGGCCAGGCCGAGGAGCTGGCCGCCATGGTCGGCGCCTTCCAGCTGAGCCGGGGCGCCACGAGCGGCCAGGTGCGGCGCCCGACCGCCACCTCGCAGCAGGCGCGCGCCGCCGCCCCGACCCGGAGGCCCGCCGCGGCGCTCAGGGGCAAGCCCGGGCCGGACGCCTTCCCCATGGACCAGGCCGACGACGTCAGGGACTTCTAGGCGGGAGCGGGCCGGCGCACCGCCGCGGGGCGCACCTCGACTCCGCGCCTGCGGCGCTCCGCTCGGTGCGAACGGGGGGGGGCCTGCCCTCCCCTACACCTGCCCGGCCGCCACCATGATCCAGCGCAGCGCCAGCCCGCCCACCAGCACCAGGGCCGGGGCCACCAGCGTGGCGCGCAGCACCTTTCGGCCCTCCAGGACCTCCAGCAGCGCCGGCACGCCCAGGCCCGTCACCACCACCAGCGCCCAGAAGGCCGCGGTGTAGGGCCCGCCCAGGAGCAGGCCCGCCGCCGCCTGGCTGGCCGCCGGCCCGGAGGCCAGGCCCACCAGGAAGAGGAGCAGCAGCACCACCTCGGCGCCGATGGCCCACAGGTCCCACCGGGCCAGCGCGTGGCGCTCGTCGTGGCTCACCGGGAAGAGCATGAGCAGGGCCGCGCCGGTGGAGAGGCCCGAGACCAGGAAGAGCGGCCCCAGCACCGAGGAGGCCCACAGCGCCCGGGCCCCCAGCGTGGAGAGCAGGACGCCGGTGTAGAGCCCCAGGCCGATGCCCACCACCAGGTTGGCGGCCCGCAGCCCCTCCGCCCGAGGCAGGGCCAGGGCGCGCGCCCGGCGCACCAGCCCGCCGAGCGGCCCCAGCCGGCCCGCCAGCCACCCGGCCTGGTCGTCGGCCAGCGCCGCCAGCGCCACCAGCAGCGACACCGGGTAGACCACCAGCAGGATCCAGGCGCCCCAGCTCATGGGGGAGGTCCAGCGGAAGGCCAGGTAGAAGCGCCAGACGAAGAGCTTGTGCTCCAGGTCCAGGAAGAGGGCCACCATGCCCACCGTCACCAGCGCCGGGGCCGCGAAGGGGAGCCAGCGCAAGGCCCGCGAGCGCTCCCCCGGCCGGGCCAGCAAGAGGGTGGTCAGGATCATCACCCCGGCGGCCATGCCGCCCAGGAACAGGTAGACGGGGATCTCCCAGCCCCAGACGTGCAGCTGCGGATCGACCAGGTGGCTGTGACGGGCGACGTCGAGCTCGGTCATGGCGACTCCCGCCTAGGTGAGGAAGAAGACGTAGGGCCGGGTGCCGGCCCCGGGCTGGAGGACCAGGTTGGGCCGCCGGTTCACCAGGCGGGACACCTCGCTGGCCGGGTCGGCCAGGTCGCCGAAGGTGAGCGCCCGGGTCGGGCAGGTCTCCTGGCAGGCCGGCACCTGGCCGCGCTCGACGCGGTGCAGGCAGAAGGTGCACTTGTCCACGTAGCCGTCGGGGTGGACCCAGCGGGCGCCGTAGGGGCAGGAGGCCATGCAGGCCTTGCAGCCGGTGCACTTGTGCTTGCTCACCAGCACCACCCCCCCGTCGGCCACGTGGCTGGCGCCGGTGGGGCAGGCGGCCACGCAGGGCGTGTCGCCGCAGTGGTTGCAGCGCTCGGAGCGGATCTGCATGGTCAGGTCGGGGAAGGTCCCGTGGACCTCCTGCACGATCCAGTCGCGGAAGCCGCCGCTGGGCAGGGCGTTCTCGGTCTTGCAGGAGATGACGCAGGCGTTGCAGCCCACGCAGCGGCGGGTGTCCACCGCCATGGCGTAGCGGCGGGCGGTCATGCCACCTCCGGCGCGCGCTCGAAGCGCACGAAGTTCACGTTCATGCCTGTGCCGCCCATGATGGGGTCCAGCTTGTAGCGGGTGGTGAGGAGGGCGTCGGAGGCGCCGCGCCCGAAGGCGTAGCGCTGCTTCGCGGCGGTCTGGCCCCAGCCGTGGACCATGAAGACGCAGTCGGTGCGGATGCGCTGGGTCAGCTTCACCTTCACCGGGGTGGAGCGGACGCCGTCCTGGTTGACCAGCACCACCTTCTCGCCCTGCTCCAGGGGCCTGCGCTCGAAGCCCGGCAGGCGGGCCGCCGCGTCGGCGTTGAGCCAGACCTCGTTCTCCGGGTAGGGCTCGGCCAGCAGGCGGTTGTTGACGGTGCGGCCGAAGGTGTGGAGCGGCGCCCGGCCCGAGAGGAGCCGGAAGTGGTCGGGCGGGGCCTCCTCCTGCGGCCGGAAGACCGGCAGGGGGTCGAAGTCGAGGTCGGCCAGCTCCTGGGAGTAGAGCTCGATCTTGCCGCTCTCGGTCTCGAGCGTGAGCTCGGCCCCGTCCTCCTGGCAGGTGGGGAAGGGCTCGCCCATGAGGACGCCGGTGGTGGAGAGGACCTCCCAGCTCTGCCCCTTCACCGCCAGGCGCGCCTGCACGTACTCGCGGGCGTCCTTCCAGGGGAAGTGGCTGGAGAGGCCCACCTTGGCGGCCAGCTCCTTCACGATCCACCAGCCGGGCTTGGAGTCGTAGAGCGGCGGCACCACCATCTGCCGCACCGCCAGGAAGGGCTGGCGCCAGGGGCCGTTCCAGGCGTCGTCGTCGCGCTCCAGGTAGGTGGCCTCGGGCAGGACCACGTCGGCGAAGCCGCAGATCTCGGCCGGGAGCACGTCGACCGCCACCAGCAGCTCCAGCTGCTGGATGGCCTCGATGAGCCGGGGCCGGTCGGGCATGGCCTGGATGAGGTTGCAGCCGTAGACCATCCAGGCCTTCAGGTCGTAGAGCGACTGGCCGGGCCGGGTGGCGTCGCACAGACCGCTGGCCAGCACCTCGGAGGCCAGCGGATACCGGCCGCCCTTTGGCTTGTCCACCTTGGGGCGGGTGGCCGGCGGCGGCAGGCCGCCGTGCGGGTAGCCGGCCAGCGGGAACTTGTCCTGCTTGACGTAGCCGCCGCGGCGGCCCCAGCTGCCCAGCAGGGCCACCAGGATGGCCATGGCCCGCTCGCGCTGGGTGTCGTCCCCGTACCAGACCGTGTGGCGCCCCGGGTGGATGAGCGAGGCGGGACGCGCCGCGCCGATGAGGCGGGCCGAGGCGCGGATCAGCCCGGGGTCGAGCCCGGTGATGGCCCCGGCCCACTCGGGCGTCGAGGTGGCCACGTGGGCCTTGAGCTCCTCGAGGCCGGTGGCGTGCTCCGCCAGGTAGGCGGCGTCGTAGAGCCCCTCCGCCAGCAGCACGTGGATCCAGGAGAGCAGCAGCGCGATGTCGGTGCCCGGCTTGATGGGCAGCCAGTAGCGCGCCTTGGAGGCGGCCACCGAGAAGCGCGGGTCCACCACCACCAGCTGGGCGCCGGCGCCCAGGGCGTCGGCCAGCTCCTGCACCTGGGTGTTGTGCATGTTCTCGCCCAGGTGGCTGCCGATGAGGGTGATGCACCGGGCGTTGGCCAGGTCCAGCGGCTCCGGCGAGCCGAGCGGCGTGCCGAAGGTGAGCTGGAAGGCCGCCTCGCGCGGCCCGCGGCACTGGGCGTAGGACGGCGCGCCGATGTTGGGCGAGCCCCAGGCCTTCATGAACTGCTTGAACCAGGCGCCGCCCGAGCCGTGCGTGAAGAGGGCCAGGGCCTCCGGCCCGTGGCGCTGCTTCACCCCCTCCAGCCCCTCGGCCACCTTGCCCAGGGCGGCGTCCCAGGAGACCTCCTCGAAGACGTCCTCGCCCCGCTTGGCGCGGCGCAGCAGCGGCCGCTGCAGCCGGTCGGGGTCGTAGAGCAGCCCGGTGCCGCCGGCGCCGCGCGGGCACAACATGCCGCGCGAGAGGGGGTGGGCCGGGTTGCCGGTGATCTTGGTGACCCGCCCGTCCTTGACGTGGGCCAGCACGCCGCAGCCCCAGAAGCAGAGCTCGCAGTAGGAGGCGACCACCTGGTCGCCGTCGGTGCGCGGGTCGGGGGTGGGGTCCCCGTCCAGCCCCCACCAGCGGGTGGGCAGGCCGGTGGCCAGCGCCGCGCCGCCCGCGCCGCCCGCCCCGATCTGGATGAACTGCCGCCGTGACAGCGCCATGGTGTGCTCCTCGACGGACTGCGGACGTGGCTCTCCCGGGACCAGGGTCCAGGGAGGACGCCGGACGGTCAGCCGCTCAGCGGCTGCACTTCTCCATGCAGGTGACCAGCCCCTCCAGGTTCCGCTCCACCAGCCGGTAGGTGGCGCCGCCACCCTCCCGGTCGGCCGCCACCAGCCCGTGGCCCCGCAGGATGCGCAGCTGCTGCGACACGATGGCCTGGCTGGCGCCCAGCCGCTCGGCCATCGCCCCCACCCGCTCGTCCCCCTCCACCAGCAGCGCGATGATGCGCAGCCGGAGCGGGTGGGCCACCGCCTTCAGCACCTCGGCGAGGTGCACGGCGCGCGACGGGTCGGTGGCGATGGGCGGCCGCGCCAGGGAGGCGACGCGGGCGCGGGCCGGCTTCATGGCGGTGGGATCCACGGCAGGGGCTGGGAACCCGTCGCGGCTAGCAGCCGCCCGGCTTCTTGAAGTAGGTCGAGACGTTCTTGCCGCCCTTGACCACGTACTTGGCCTTGATCTCGTCCCCCACGCCGATGCGCTTGTCGGCGAACTTGTCGAGGGTGATCTTGTCCTCGACGGTGAGGACCACGCTCTTGCCGGCGTCGTCCTGCAGGGTGACGGCGGCGGTGGCGCCGGCCTGCTCGATCTTGGCCACCTTGCCGAGGAACTTCTCGTCGGCCAGGGCCGGGGCGGCGGTGAGGGCGAGCAGGGCGGCGGCGGCGACGAGTGCGGCGGCGAGACGCTTGAACATGGGTGGCTCCGGTGGGCGAGGCTCAGGCCTGCGGGGGGGAGGCGGCGGCCCTGGCGGCCGCCGACCGGTTGACGAGCGCCTCGATCCTGGCGGCGCCCTTGAAGGTGAAGTACGCGACCACGGCCGCCAGCAGCGCCAGCACCAGCGGCGGCACGCGCAGCAGGGTGTAGAGGAAGACCCCGCCCAGCTTGCCGCTGTCGTGGAAGGCGCCCAGCGCCGGCTGGACCTCGGCGTACAGCACCGTGCCGAGGACCACGCCGAGCACGGTGAAGGCGCCGTCGAGCTTGCCGGAGGCGGCCGCCACCACCGAGGTGCCGGGGCAGTAGCCGGAGGTGACGAAGCCGGCGCCCACCAGCAGGCCCCCCACGATCATGGGCCAGAGGTAGGTGGGGTAGTTGATGGTCACGGCCCGGAGATCGAGCAGGCCCACCGCGGCCAGCAGCGAGGTGCCGATGGCCGCCGTCACCACCGCGGTGAACATGGTGCGGTAGACCGTCATCTTGGTGCCGTAGAACTGGGCCACCAGGATCTGGGCGCGGCCGAAGCCGGCCCGCTCCAGCACGAAGCCGAAGGCCACGCCGATGACCAGCGCCCCGGCCAGCGACAGGGGGGTGAGGGCCTCCTGGGCCAGCGCATCAGTCGGGAAGATCATCGCCACTGCCTCCGCACGAAGTAGGCCACGCCGTAGCCGCCGCCGAAGAAGCACATGAAGAAGATCCAGGCGCCCGCCGAGAAGAGCGCGCCGCCCGAGAGCGCCTGGCCCGAGGCGCAGCCGCGCGCCATCTGGGCGCCGACGCCCATCAGCGCGCCGCCTCCCACCGCCAGGGCCAGCCGCGGCGCCTCGCCGAAGGTCGGCCCCCGCAGGGTCTCGCGGCCGAAGCGGCCGCTGGTGTAGGCCCCCAGGAAGCCGCCCAGGATCACGCCCAGCGTCTGGAAGACCAGCCAGTACTTGAGCGGCGGGCCGTCCTCGATGGCGCTGGCCATCAGCGGCACCTCCTCCACGTGGGCCGGGGCCGCCGCTTGCACGGCCGCCACGCCCACCCGGAAGCTGGCGCCCGAGGCGCCCAGCCCCTTGCCGGTGAGGAGGAAGGTGGCCAGCAGCACCAGCCCCAGGGCCACGCCGGCCAGGTAGGGGTTCCAGAACGTGTCGGGGTTCTTCTCCATCCGGTGTTCCTCCCGGGGCGCCCACCACCTCGGCGCCCGCCCGCCAGCTGATGCGTCTACATAGCAGTATCGCTACGTCGCGATGTCTGAGTGCAAGGCCCTTGCCGGGGAGGCCCCGTCCAGGTGCGCGATCCGACTGGTGTGGGCCCGGCGCACACGTGGCGAGAAGCCCCAGCCCTGCGCGAGTTCCCCCAGGTGGCAGACCAGGCGACAGGTAGGACCTCAAACGAACCGACCCCGACCGCGCCCAGGCCGGCCCCCCTACTCCAGCCCCAGGGCCCGCATGCGCCGCCACAGGGTGCTGCGGCTCATCCCCAGCGAGCGGGCCGTGTCGAGCCGGTTCCAGCGGTGGGCCTCGAGGGCGCGGGTCAGCGACTCGCGCCCGGCCTGGTCCGGCGACCCCTCGCCCCCCCGGGCCGGCTCGGCGCGGCGGGCGGGCCTGGCCGCCGGCTCCACCTCGGCGGCGCGGCCCCCGGCCCCCTCCTGGATCTCGGGCGGGAGGTCCTCGGGCTGCAGCGTCTGGCCGCGGCAGACCGTGGCGGCGAACTCCAGGGCGTTCTCCAGCTCGCGCACGTTGCCCGGCCAGTCGTGCGAGAGGAGCACCCGCACCGCGTCGGGGGAGAGCTGCAGGGCCCGGCCGGCCCGCGCCCCGGCCCTGGACAGCAGCAGCCGCGCGATGGGCTCGATGTCCTCGCGCCGGGCCCGGAGCGGCGGCACCTCGATGGGGAAGACGCGCAGCCGGTAGTAGAGGTCCTCGCGGAAGGTCCCCTCCTGCACGGCGCGCCGCAGGTTGCGGTTGGTGGCGGCGATGATGCGGGCGTTGGTGCGGCGGGTCACGCTGTCGCCCACCCGCTCGTAGGCGTGCTCCTGCAGCACCCGCAGCAGCTTCACCTGGAGGTGGAGCGGCACGTCGCCCACCTCGTCGAGGAAGAGCGTCCCGTCGTCGGCCGCCTCGAAGCGGCCCACCCGGTCCCGCACCGCGCCGGTGAAGGCGCCGCGCACGTGGCCGAAGAGCTCGCTCTCCAGCAGGTCCCCCGGCAGCGCCGCGGCGTTGAAGGCCACGAAGGGCCCGCTCTTGCGCGGGGAGTGGGCGTGGATGATGCGGGCCATGACCTCCTTGCCGGTGCCGCTGTCGCCGGTGATGAGGACCGTGGCCTCGCTCTGCTGCAGGGTGTCGATGAGCCGGAAGACGTGGGACATGGCCTTGGAGCGGGCGATGAGCCCGAAGCCGGCGATGGGGCCGCTGGCCTCCACGGTGGACTCGTCGGCCGGCCGCAGCACCACCAGGTAGCGGGCGGCCGGGTCGCACACCCCGTGGCGGTCGGGCAGGAGCGGCGCGGCCGAGACCGACATGAGCCGGCTGGCCCCCCCGTCGCCCTTGAGCACGGCCCGCCAGCCCTCGCGCTTCTCCCCGGCCTGCAGGGCGGCGCGCAGGGGGGCGCCGGGACCGAAGAGCTCGGTGCCGAGCAGCTCCTCCACCGGGGCGCCGCGGGCCCGGGCCGCCGCCGCCGGGCCGAGCAGGGTGTCGAGGAGCTCCGAGGCGTAGCGGACCCGGAAGTCCCCGTCGAGCGCCATGCAGACGCGCCCGAGGGAGCCAAAGGCGGTGTTCACCGCCGAGAAGGCGATCTCGTGGTCGATGCCCGGCACGAGGCAGGTCAGCGGCTGTCCCTGGAGTACGGTGGTCACGTGTCACCTCGACTTGAGTCGAATCGTCTCGCGTTGCGCGACGCCACGTCGCATTCATGGGACATCATGCCCACAAGCATCTGGACTTTCAAGACTTCGCTCCTGGGCACGGTCCACGCATTGTTCTGCTAGCGAGAAACGAGCCGCCTGGCCGAACCGACGGCCGCCGGCCGAAGACAAGAAGTCCGGTGGGTTGAATGACCCACCAGCAGGCGCGAACCCACCCGGGCTGAAACGTCTCTAGCCAGTCCACTGAGACGAGAGGGCGACATGGCTGACGGGCAGACCTCACCGATGAAGAGTCCCTGGTTCCTGGGCGCGGCGCTCCTGGCGGTGGTGGTCGGCGGCGTCGGGCTGGCCCTGGCCACCCGCGCCCCGGCCGAGCCCGAGGCCGTCCGGCACGCCACCGGCTACCAGAAGAAGGTCCGGGCCCACTTCGACCACGCCCCGGTCACCCCGGCCTCCTTCGAGAGCCCGCAGGCCGTGACCCGGGCCTGCCTGAAGTGCCACCCGCAGGCGGCCGAGGTCATGACCTCCGCCCACTTCACCTGGCTCTCCGAGGAGGTCCAGATCCCCGGGCGGACCGGCACCACCCGCATCGGCAAGAAGAACCTGCTCAACAACTTCTGCATCGCCTCGCAGGGGAACGAGAAGTCCTGCATGAAGTGCCACGCCGGCTACGGCTGGGCCGACGACACCTTCGACTTCAAGAACCCCGAGAACGTCGACTGCCTGGTCTGCCACGAGCGGACCGGCGCCTACGTGAAGGGGGCGTTCGGCCTGCCCACCAAGGAGAGCGACCTGGCGGCGGCGGCCCGCAGCGTCGCCACCCCGGGCCGCGAGAACTGCCTGGGGTGCCACGCCTTCGGCGGCGGCGGCCAGGGGGTCAAGCACGGCGACCTCGACTCCTCGCTGGCGCACCCCTACGACGAGGAGGACGTGCACATCGGGCGCCACAAGTTCCTCTGCGTGGACTGCCACGCCGCGCCGCACCACCAGATCCAGGGGCGGGCCTTCTCGGTCAGCGTCGAGCCCTCGCACGGCGTGGCCTGCACCGACTGCCACGTCAAGGCCGAGCACCGCGACGACCGCATCAACGCCCACCTGAAGGCGGTGGCCTGCCAGACCTGCCACATCCCGGACTACGCCGGGCAGCTGCCCACCAAGGCCACCTGGGACTGGAGCAAGGCCGGCGACGCCAGCCGCCCCGACGACCTGCACAGCTACCTGAAGATCAAGGGCGAGTTCTCCTACCAGCAGGCCGCGCTGCCCGAGTACCGCTGGTTCAACGGCACGGTGGGGCGCTACCTGCTGGGCGACACCATCGACCCCGCCACGGTCACCCAGCTCAACCCGCTGCAGGGCTCCATCGCCGATCCCACGGCCCGCATCTGGCCCGTCAAGATCCACCGGGGCAAGCAGCCCTACGACGCCGGCTTCAACTACCTCTTCCCGCCGGTGACCGGCGGCCCGGGCGGCTACTGGACCACCTTCGACTGGGACAGCGCCTTCAAGCTGGGGTCCAAGGCCTCGAAGATCCCCTACAGCGGCAAGTTCGGCTTCGCCCCCACCGAGATGAGCTGGCCGCTCTCCCACATGGTGACCCCCAAGGAGCGCGCCCTCGGCTGCGTCGAGTGCCACGGCGAGGGCGGCCGCCTCGACTGGAAGGCGCTGGGCTACGCCGGCGACCCCATCAAGACCGGAGGCCGCAAGTGAACCGCCTCACCCGCCTCACCCTGCTGGCGCTGGCCCTGCTGGCCGCCCCGGCGGCTCGCGCCCAGCAGGCCGTCAACCCCATCCACCCGGTCTTCGCCCCGCTCGACGCGGCCGGCAAGAAGGTCAAGGCCGGCGCCGACGTCTCGCTCGACCGGACCTGCGGCGCCTGCCACGACGTGGCCTACATCGCGTCCCACAGCGGGCACGCCGCGCCGAAGAGCACCGCCACCTGCGCCCAGTGCCACGTCGACGGCGGCACGCTCGACGTGCGCCCCGAGACGCTGGACGGCGAGGGGCGCCTGGTGCGCCAGGCCGTCCGCATCGGCGCGCCCCGGGCCGCCAGCTGCGCCGCCTGCCACGGCCTGCTGGGCGGGGCCCACGACCCGGTGGCCCTGCCGGCCGACTTCGAGGCCACCGCCGCGCCCGGCGGCCGCACCTGGTCGCTCACCCAGGGCGAGGGGGCGGTGGTCTCGCCCCAGCGCATGTCCGACTCCTTCCTCAACCTGGAGGGCAAGGCCGGGCTGAGCGCGCCCTGGGACGTGCACGCCGCCAAGCTGGTGGACTGCATCGCCTGCCACTACGCCGCCAACAACCCGGCCCGCACCGAGAGCCGCCAGGGCGCCCTGCGCTACCTCACCTCCGACCCGCGCCGGCTCTCCACCGCCGAGTTCCTGCTCCGTCCGGACCACCACCTGGCCGAGCAGGGCTGCCGCAGCTGCCACGACCCGCTCAAGGCCCACGAGTTCCTGCCCTACCGCACCCGCCACATGACGGTGCTCTCCTGCCAGGCCTGCCACCTGGCCTCCCCGGCCGGCCCGGCGGTGGAGATGATCGACGCCACGGTGGTCACCCTGGCGGGCACGCCGGCGGTGCGCTACCGCGGCCTGGAGCGGCGGCCGGGGGACACCCTCAACACCGCCACGCTGCGCCCCTTCCAGCCGCTGCTGGTGGAGCGCACCGAGGCCGACGGCGCCCGCCGGCTGGCCCCGGTCAACACCGTCAGCCGCTTCCGCTGGGTGGCCGGCGCCGACCGCGCCGAGGTGCCCGCCGCCACCGTGGCGAAGGCCTTCCTGGAGGGCGGCGCCTACGCCCCGGCCATCCTGGAGCACTTCGACGCCGACCGGGACGGGCGCCTCGACCCCCAGGAGCTGCGGCTGGACGGCAAGCTCAAGGCCGAGCTGGTGGCCGCGCGGCTGGCCGCCGCCGGCGTGGACTCGCCGGCCATCGACGGCACCCTCACCGTCTACCCGCTGGCCCACGGCGTCTCCACCCGCGACCGGGCCCAGCGCGACTGCCAGGCCTGCCACGCCGAGGACTCCCGGCTGGGTGGGTCGTTCCTGGTGGCCGGCTACCTGCCCGGCGGCGCCCCGCCGCGCCCCGGCGACCGCCCCCGCGTCGAGCTGGCCGGCACCCTCACCCCAGGGGCCGACGGCAGCCTGGCCCTGCTGCGCGGCGAGGGCGCCGCGCCCTCCGGCCTCCACGTGCTGGGCCACTCCCGCCAGGGCGCCACCAACACCATCGGGTTCGGCCTCTTCGCCGCCGTCTTCATCGGCGTCGCGACCCACGGCCTGCTGCGCCTGCTCACCCAGGGCCGGCGGGCCGGCCAGGAGGCCCACGCCCGGGCGCCCACCGGGAAGGCCTACGTCTTCGGCCGCTACGAGCGGCTCTGGCACTGGACCATGGCGCTCTCCGGCGTCTTCCTCATCTGGAGCGGCCTGGAGATCCACTGGGCCGGCGCCGCCTGGCTGCTCTCGCTGCCGGGCGCCATCTCGCTGCACAACGTCTTCGCGGTGGTGCTGATGCTGAACGCCTTCCTGGCGCTCTTCTACCACCTGGCCACCAAGGCCATCCGCAACTTCATCCCGGCGCCGCAGGGGCTGGTGGGCCGCATCCTCGAGCACATGACCTACCAGTCGCGGGGCATCTTCTTCGGCGGGCCGCACCCGAACAACGCCCCCGGCCAGAAGCTCAACCCGCTGCAGCAGCTCACCTACCTGGCGCTGCTCAACGTCCTCTTCCCGCTGCAGATCGTCACCGGCCTGCTCATCTGGGCGGTGGGCCACTGGCCCAACGTGGCGGCGGCGGTGGGCGGCCTCGGCACCCTGGCCCCGCTGCACAACCTGGGGTCCTGGCTCTTCCTCACCTTCTTCGTCCTGCACGTCTACCTGGTCACCACCGGGCGGACGCCCACCGAGCACCTCGAGTCGATGATCACCGGCTACCAGCCCGTCGAGGACGACCGGGCCGCGCCGGAGCGGAGCTGACCATGGCGACCACGACGGTTCCCCGCCCCTACCTGAACCCGTACCTGGCCGGCACGCTGCTGGGGCTGGTGCTCTTCCTGGCCTTCTACGTGACCGGCGGCGGCCTGGGCGCCTCGGCGGCCCTGAGCCGCGTGCAGACCGGGGTGGTGGACGTGCTGGCCCCGGGCCACGTGGACCGGGTCGCCTACTTCGCCGAGCTGGCCGGCGGCAGCCGCAGCGCCTGGGCCCACTCCAGCGTCTGGATGCTGGTGGGCACCATCCTGGGCGGCTTCACCTCCGGCCTGGTGAACCGGCGGCTCAAGCCGGAGCTGCGCAAGGGGCCGAACATCTCCACCCCCACCCGCGTGGTCTTCGCCCTGCTGGGCGGCGCCATCATGGGCTACGGCGCCCGCCTGGCCCGCGGCTGCACCTCCGGCCAGGCCCTCTCCGGCGGCGCGGTGCTGTCGGTGGGCAGCTGGGCCTTCGCCCTGGCGATCTTCGCCAGCGCCTACGCCCTGGCCTGGTTCGTCCGTCGGCTCTGGAACTGAGGCAGGAGATCACCATGGCACCCTTCGACATCGCCGCCTTCGGCCCCGTCGCCAGCGCCCTCACCTTCGGCCTCATCGGCTTCGGCTTCGGCGCCGTGCTCGAGCTGGGCGGCTTCGGCGACACCCGCAAGCTGGCCGGCCAGTTCTACTTCCGCGACCTGACCGTGCTGAAGGTCATGTTCACCGGCATCATCGTGGCCGCGGTGCTGGTGGCCGGCGCCACCGCCTTCGGCCTGCTCGACATGAGCAAGGTGTGGGTCAACCCCACCTACCTGTGGCCCGGCATCGTGGGCGGCCTGATCATGGGGGTGGGCTTCATCCTGGGCGGCTTCTGCCCTGGCACCTCGGTGGTGGCCGCCTCCACGCTCAAGATCGACGGCGCCCTGTTCCTGCTGGGGGCCCTGGGCGGCGTCTGGCTCTTCGGCGAGACGGTGGGCAGCTACCAGGCCTTCTTCCTCTCCTCCGACATGGGGCGCTTCACCCTCGACGAGTGGCTGGGGATCTCGAAGGGCGTGGCCCTGCTGCTGGTGGTGGCCATGGCGCTCTTCATGTTCTGGGGTGGCGAGCTGCTGGAGCAGCGCTTCGGCAAGGGGCTGGCCTGGTCGGAGATCCCGCTGCGCCCCCGCCTGCCCAGGGCGGCCGCGGCCGGCGCGCTGGTGCTGCTGGCCCTGGTGGTGGCGGCCCGCGGCCAGCCCACCCCGCTCGAGAAGTTCGCCTTGCTGGGCGCCGACGCGGCCCGCCCGGTGGC
Source organism: Anaeromyxobacter sp. (assembly GCA_016718565.1). Classification (NCBI taxonomy): domain Bacteria; kingdom Pseudomonadati; phylum Myxococcota; class Myxococcia; order Myxococcales; family Anaeromyxobacteraceae; genus Anaeromyxobacter; species Anaeromyxobacter sp. The sequence continues at coordinate 57,173 of JADKCZ010000018.1, forward strand.
GGAGCGCGGCATCTTCGTCCACCCGGCCGAGGTGGTGGCGCTGCGGAAGGACCTGTCGGTCAAGGTGCAGGTGCTCGACCTGCGCGACGAGCACGACTTCAACCTCTTCCACCTGGGGGGGGCCCGCCGCGTCGATCCGGCGGCCCTCACCACGCCCAGGACGCTCAAGGGGCTGCTCGACCAGCCGGCCAGCACGGTCACCTTCGTGACCGCCAACGGCGAGGCCGCCGCGCTGCAGGCCTGGAAGGCGCTCAAGGCCTCCGGGGTCCAGAACCTCTACGTCATCGAGGGCGGCATGAACCGCTGGCTCGAGCTCTACGCGGTGGAGCGCTGCGTGGCCGCCCCGGCGCCGCAGGCCGCGGCCGGCGACGAGGGGTCCGACCGGCTCGACTACCGCTTCGCCTTCGCCACCGGCAGCAGCCTGCCGGCCGCCTGGCCGGAGCTGGCCACCTCGCGCGGCTTCCGCGCCCCGTGCAGCGCGCCGGTCTCGGGCGGCGAGGGCCACGCCGCGGCCCAGGGCGGCCACGGCGTCACCTGGCCCACCTACACCTTCGCCAAGAAGGTGAAGCTGCAGTCGAAGGCGGCGGTGAAGGGCGGCTGCGGGTAGCCGGCCCGGGGCGGCCGGCCCGCCCCCGGGCCGTCCGGCCTTGACCTGCTCGCCCGTTCAGTCCAGGCTGGACCGGTGAAGCCGGTCCCCATCTCCAACCCTCCGAACCCCTGGCTCAGCGCCGAGGTGGAGTGGCTCGAGCCCACCGCCGCGCGGCTCGAGGTCTACGAGGACGCCAGCCGCGAGATCCTCTCCCGCAACGAGAGCCCGGACGTCGCCTTCACCTGGAGCGTCAACCCGTACCGCGGCTGCCAGCACGCCTGCGCCTACTGCTACGCCCGCCCCTACCACGAGTTCCTGGGCTTCGGCGCCGGCACCGACTTCGACACCAAGGTGGCGGTCAAGCTGCGCGCCCCCGCGCTGCTGCGCCAGGCCTTCGAGCGGCGCGCCTGGAAGGGCGAGGTGGTGGCCTTCGCCGGCGCCACCGACGCCTGGCAGCCGCTGGAGGCCTCCTACCGGCTGACCCGCGGCTGCCTGGAGGCCTGCCTCGACTACCGCAACCCGGTCTGCCTGGTGACCAAGGCGGCGCTGGTGGAGCGCGACCTCGACCTGCTGATCCGGCTGCGCGCCGAGGCCGGCTGCAGCGTGGCGGTGAGCCTCCCCTACCTCGACGAGGTGGTGGCCCGCCGGCTGGAGCCCGGCGCCCCCACCCCGCGCCGGCGCCTCGAGACGCTGGCGCGGCTGGCCGACGCCGGCCTGGCCCCCACGGTGCTGGTGGCCCCGGTCATCCCGGGGCTGGACGACGAGCTGCCCCGGGTGCTGGCGGCGGCCCGGGGCGCCGGGGCGGCCAGCGCCGGGTGGCAGCTCCTGCGCCTGCCCGGCCCGGTGGGGCGGGTCTTCGCGGAGCGGCTGCGCCAGGTGCTGCCGGAGCGGGCCGAGCGGATCCTGCACCTCGTCCGCGAGACCAGGCGCGGCGAGGTGGACGACCCGAGCTTCGGCCGCCGCTTCCGCGGCGAGGGGCCCTACGCCGAGACCATCGCCGCGGTCTTCCGGGTCAGCTGCGCCCGGCTCGGCCTGATGGTGTCCCGGCCGGGCGAGCGGGGCGACCCGCCGGCCACCTTCCGCCGGCCGCCGGGGGCGCAGGGGTCGCTGTTCTGAGGCGAGCGGGGCGAGCGCCCCGGCCTCACCCGAGCCGAAAGCGCCCCACCAGCGCCTCGAGCGCCTCGGCCTGCGCCGACAGCTGGCTGGCCGCCGAGGAGGACTGCTCCGCCGAGGCGGCGTTCTGCTGGGTGACCTTGTCCATCTCGCCCACGGCCTGCCCGACCTGGAGCACGCCCGCTTCCTGGGCCCGCGCCGCCGTGGCGATCTCGCCGACCAGCGCGGCGACCTTGCCGATGGCCGCCACGATCTCGCCGAGCGAGCCGCTCACCTGGGCGGACGCCTGCTCCCCGGCCCCGGCCTGCCGGACCGACTCCTGGATGAGCGCCTCGGTCTTCTGCGACGCCTCCTTGGCCCGGAGCGCCAGCGAGCGGACCTCCTCCGCCACCACCGCGAAGCCGCGCCCGGCCTCGCCGGCCCGGGCCGCCTCCACCGCCGCGTTGAGCGCCAGGAGGTTGGTCTGGAAGGCGATGTCGTTGATGTCCTTGATGATCTGCGAGGTGCTCTCGGAGGCGTTCTTGATCTGCCGCATCGCCCCGTCGAGCTGTCGCACCGCCGCGGCACCGCCCTTCGCGGCCGTCCGGGCCTCCTCGACGAGCGCGGTGGCCTGGCCAGCCCCGCTCGCCGACCGGCGGGTGGCCGCCGTCACCTCGTCGAGGCGGGCCACCGTCTCCTGGAGCGAGGCGGCCTGCTCCGAGGCCCCCGAGGCCACGGCCTGGGAGGAGGAGGCGATCTGGCTGGCCGCCCCGGAGACCTGCGCCACCGCGTCGGACACCTGCTGCATCGACGCCCCCAGCGCCTCGGCGGTGGCGTTGACGGCCTGCTGGATGCGGGCGTGCTGGCCCAGGTAGCGCCCCTCGGCCCGGGCGGTCAGGTCGCGCGCCGCCAGGCGCTCGAGCGCCTGCGTGGCCTCGGCGATGGGGGCCACCGTGGCGTCCAGCGTCTCGTTGAGCCCGGCCACGATGCGGCGGAAGTCGCCCAGGTGCAGGTCGGGGTCGGCCCGGGTGGCCAGCTGCCCGGCCACCGCCGCGTCGGCGAGGCGCCGGGTGTCGGAGACCACCCGGTTCACCGCGTCGATGCAGCCGTTCAGGCTCGCCTGCATGGCCTGGAACTCGCCGCGATAGGCCCCCTCGACGTGCGGCGGGATGTCGCCGCGCGCGATGGCGTCGACGCAGCGGGCCGCCTCGGCCACCGGGCCGGTCACGGCGTCGAGGGTGCGGTTGATCCCCTCGACCACCTCGCGGAAGTCGCCCTGGTGGCGCGAGGCGTCCGCCCGGGTGGAGAGGCGCCCCTCCGCGCCCGCCTGGGCCAGGTCGCGGGTGTCGGCCACCAGCAGGCTCACCGCGTCGAGGCAGCGGTTCAGGTCGTCGCGCAGCCGGGCGAACTCGCCCTGGTAGGCGGCGGCGATGTGCGGCGGGATGCGCCCGTGGGCCAGGTCGTCCACGCAGGCGGCGGCCACCCGGACCGGGCCGGTCACGGCGTCGAGCGTGTCGTTGACCCCCTGCACCACGGCGCGGTAGTCGCCCCGGTGGCGCGACGGGTCGGCCCGGGTGTCGAGGCGGCCCTCCACCCCGGCCCGGGCCAGCAGGCTGGCGTCCTCCACCAGGGCCCGGATGGCGGCCACACAGCCGTTGAGATCGGTGCGCAGGGCGTCGAAGTCGCCGGGCCAGGGCTCCACCATGGGGGGCGGCAGGTCGCCGCGCGCCAGCCGCTCGACCGCCCCGGTGACCCGCTGCAGCGGCGCCAGGAAGGCCTCCACCGTGGCGTTCATCCCCGCCGCGATGGGTCGGAACTCCCAGTCGACCGCCGCCTCGTCGGCGCGCGCCGCCAGCCGGCCGTGGCGCACCGCCTCGGCCAGGCGGCGGGCCTCGGCGTCCAGCCCGCCCAGGCTGCGGCGGATGGAGCGGCCCAGCCACAGGGCGGCCAGCACCAGCACCAGCACCCCGGCCAGCAGGCCGCCCAGCATGGTGGCCCGGGTGAGCCGCAGGGTGGCCTCGGCCTCTGCGCCCCGGGTGATGGCCTCGCCGCGCGCCGCCTCGAGGAGCGCGTCGAGCCGGCGCTGCACGCCCGCCGACTCGGCCAGCTGGGCCTCGACCTGATCGGCCAGCTCGTCCTCGGCGTCGGCCAGCTCGCCCGCCGGCGCGCGCCGCGCCAGCAGCTGGTCGCGGGCCTCCACCCGCCGCAGCGCCTGGGCGGCCTCGGCCCGCCAGGCCTCCAGCGCGGCGTCGAGCGCCCGGCGCGCCTCCTGCTCCGCCGGGTCGTCCACCAGGGCGGCGTGGCGCGCCGCCGCCTGCTCGACGGCGCCCCGGGACCTGTCGGAGAGCCCGCGGTAGCGGGCGCGCAGCTTGGGGTCGGCCGAGGGCTGGGCCAGGATGGCCAGCGCCCCGTCCACCCGGCTCACCGCCATGCCGAGCTCGCCGAGCGCCTCCACCGCGGGCAGGGTCCGGTCGCGGTAGGCGAACACCTCGCCGGCCAGGTCCCCGGTGGCGAACCAGCCCGCCGCCGCGCCGACCACCACCACGGCGAGCGCCAGCCCGAGGGTGAGGAGGACCTTGCCGGCCAGCTTGAGGCGAGGGCGCATCGGGCTCCCGGTGGGCGTGGCCCTCCCGGCAGCGGGGGCGCACGCACCCCGAGCGTATCACCTCGCGGTCCGCCTCCCGCCGCCCCGCCCGGTCCCGTGACCAGGGCACGGCGCGCCCCTCAGTCGCCCGGCGGCGCCTCGTCGGGCTCGGTGAGGCCGTACAGCTTGAGCCGCTTCCAGAGCGTGACGCGCGACACCCCGAGGCGGCGGGCGGCCTCGGCCCGGTTCCAGCCGCAGGCCTGCAGCATCGCCGAGACCCGGTCCTTGTCGAGCCCCGCGGCGCCGGGCGGTGGGGGCGCGGCCGCCGGGGCCACGGACCGCAGCTCCTCCGGCAGGTGCGCCACCTCGATGAGGCCATCGCCGGCCCGCAGCGCGGCCGACTCGAGCACGTTCTGCAGCTCGCGGACGTTGCCGGGCCAGGCGTGGGTGGCCAGGCGGGCCTGCGCCGAGGCCGAGACCCCGGTCGGGCGCTGACCGCCCGCGGCCGCCAGCCGCTCCAGCCAGGAGGCGGCCAGCAGCGGCAGGTCGTCCAGGTGCTCGCGCAGCGAGGGGACCCGCAGCGGGAAGACCGCCAGGCGGAAGTAGAGGTCGGCGCGGAAGCGCCCCTGCTCCACCATGGTCTTCAAGTTGCGGTGGGTGGCGCAGAGCAGCCGCACGTCCACCTTGATGGGGGCCGAGTCGCCCACCCGCTCGATCTCCCGCTGCTCGATGACCCTGAGCAGCTTCACCTGGACGGCCGGGGAGACGTCGCCGATCTCGTCGAGCAGCAGGGTGCCGCCGTGGGCCTCCTGGAAGCGGCCGCGCCGGTCCTTGAGGGCGCCGGTGAAGGCGCCCTTGACGTGGCCGAAGAGCTCCGACTCGAGCAGGTTCTCGTTGAGGGCCGAGCAGGAGACCCGCACGAAGGGGGCCGCGGAGCGCCCGCTGCCGCGGTGGATGGCCTCGGCGACGCACTCCTTTCCGGAGCCGCTCTCGCCCAGGATCATGACGGTGGCGCTCGACCGGGCCACCTGCCCGATGGTCTTGTAGAGCTCCTCCATGACCGGGTGGCGCCCCACCAGGCCGCAGAAGTCGCCCTCGGCGCGGGCCGGACGCCAGTCGCAGCGGGCCTCCTGCCCCGGCTCGCCGGCGGCGGTGAAGGTCTCGAGCGCCCCCACCACCGCGCCGTCGGGCGCGTAGAGCGGCACGGCGCTCTTGACGATCTGCAGCAGCCGGCCGTCCTTGGTGCGCAGGGTGCAGGTCTTGGAGGTCCGCCCCTGCTGCGCCAGGCCGCACTTGAGCGGGCCGACCCCGCAGGCGCAGCCGTTGACGGCGTCGCCGGCCAGGATGGAGCAGTCGCGCCCCACCGCCTCCGCCGGCGACCAGCCGGTGATGCGCTCGGCCGCCCGGTTCCAGTAGGTTACCCGCCCGGCCACGTCGATGGTGAAGAGCGCGTCCGGCAGCACGTCGGCCAGCCGGTGGAGCGCGTCCTCGCTGCCGAGGCCCTCGAAGGGCAGGTGGGGAACGCTGAGCGGACTCATGTCGGGAACCCCGGAAGAGAATCACCCTTTGGAGCGCCGTTCAAGGCGAACGGTTCACGGTGAACGCTCAGCGCAACGGCCCCCCGTTCAGGTGAACTGTGGGCGCCGGCGCACAGCGTCGGAACTCGAAGGAAACGGGGGGTTCCAGACGCGGCCGGCGCTGGTATGCCGCGTGCTTTGGATGGGCTCACCGATCCGCCTGGCGTGGCCCACCCCGGCCAGCCACCTCCCGGTCGGGAAAGGACCCACCTTGAGCTCGACTCGTCTCGCCCTGGCTGCCCTGGCGCTCAGCGCCCTGGCCGCCTGCTCCTCCACCGCGGAGAAGACCTGCGCCGACTTCTGCGGCGCCGGCAACGTCTGCAGCGACGGGCAGTGCGTGCCCCTGGCCTGCACGCCCGCCTGCGGCGCCGGCACCGCCTGCCAGATGGGCGCCTGCGTCGCCGTGGCGGCCGTGACCTGCACCGAGGCCTACCCGGGCTGCGCCGCCTGCGACACCTCCGGCGCCACCGCGGCCTGGGTCGGCCAGTGCGGCGCCGGCACCACCTGCAGCGCCACCACCGACTCCTGCCTCGGCACCGCCACCCTGCACGCCACCTTCGGCGCGGCCGGCGGCCCGCTGCACGGCCCCTTCGCCAGCGGCTACGCGGTCACCGCCCAGTGCGTCGGCTGCCACGCCGACGCGGCGGCCCAGGTGATGGCCTCCACCCACTGGACCTGGGCCGGCGAGACCGCCGACCTGGTCTCCATGACCGACCTGACCACCGTCATCAACCCTGGCACCATCGGCAAGTCGAAGCTCATCAACAACTTCTGCGTGGCCACGCCCTCCAACGACAAGCGCTGCGACCAGTGCCACGCCGGCTACGGCGGTGACCCGCTCGCCACCAAGCCGCAGAAGTCGGCCCGCAACTACGCCTCGGCCGACGCCACCACCGGCGACTCGTCGATCCCGCTCGAGCACCGCATCGACTGCCTGGTGTGCCACTCCAACCCGACGGCCGCCTACGCCAAGGACCCCAAGAACTTCGGCAACCCGGTGGCCACCATCAACCTGGCGGTGGCGGCGCAGGACATCCGCATGCCCACCCGCACCAACTGCGGCGCCTGCCACTTCTACGCGGGCGGCGGCGACAACGTGAAGCTGATGGGCTCCTCGCTCAAGAACCCCACCGAGGCCATCGACGTCCACATGGGCCGCGGCATGGAGTGCCTCGACTGCCACGCCGGCCCGGAGCACACCTTCAAGGGCTCCGGCGTGCACGTCCCCACCCACTCGGCGCGCGTCTCCTGCTCCGACTGCCACGGCGCCGCCCCGCACGAGGGCCACGTGCAGGCCGGCGGCGAGAACCTGGACACCCACGCCGTGAAGATCGCCTGCCAGACCTGCCACATCCCCCGCTTCAGCCGCGGCCAGTTCGGCAAGGTCGACTGGGACTGGTCCACCGCCGGTGACAACGGCACCTGCGCCGGCGGCACCCCCTGCAGCGCCGGCGTGACCACCACCAAGGTGAACGACGACGGCACGCCCAACGCCGCCTCGCTCAACTCGGTGGTCACCTACGACTACATCAAGGGCAACTTCGTCTGGCAGAAGAACATCCAGCCCGGCTACCGCTGGTCGAACGGCAAGTCGACCCACGCCCTCACCTCGGACAAGGCCGACTTCGGCGCCTTCGGCACCACCGGCGCCGACGCCAACCGCATCTCGCTGGGCGAGCCGGTGGGCAGCGCCACCGACGGCAAGATCATGGCCTTCAAGGTCATGCGCGGCCGGCAGGCGTTCTACATCGACGGCGCCAACAGCTACGCCATCGTGCCCAACGTCTTCGGACCGGGCAGCCTGTGGGGCGTCATCCAGGCGGTGGGCTTCAGCTACCCGGCCTACGACTTCGACGGCGCGGCCGGCCCCCTGGCCCCCGGCGCCGCCTCGATGGCCGCCCTGTGGGGCAAGGTGCTGGCCACCGGCGCGGTGGCGGCCGGCCAGGCCGCCGGCGTGACCAGCTTCCCCAAGTACGACGGGGTCAACGCCGGCTACGACTGGCGCACCACCAAGCTGTACATGGACCTGAACCACGAGGTGGCGCCCAAGGCCACCGCGCTGGGCGCCAACAACGCCTGCGCCGACTGCCACAGCGGCACCGGCAACAAGCTGCCGCTCTGCGAGCTGTACGCCGGCCGCACCCTCCCCTGGGGCGTGACCTGCCCGTAGTCCGGCCGCTGGAGTGAAGCACGGAGCCGCGGCTCGGGGGACCTCCCCCGGGTCGCGGCTCCGGTCGCTTCGGGGCGTCCGCAGGCGGGCGCCGGCGCGGCACCTACTTCTTCGGCAGCGGGCAGGTGTTCAGCCCCACCAGCTTGTAGAGCGGGCAGAAGCCGATCAGGCCGGTGGCCAGCGGCACCAGGCCGATCCAGCCCAGCGGCGACTGGGGGCCGATGAAGACCAGGGACAGGAGCCCGAGGCCGAGGACGATGCGGACGGCGCGGTCGATGGTGCCTTCGTTGGTCATTGTGTGTTTCCTCCGTTGACGGTGGAGAGTCCGGCGGACCGGGGCAGGATTCCTGACGCCCCCGCCGGGACGTGGTGGAATCCTCGGGTGACCCCTGCGACTCTCAGGGGTGATTGGACCGGCTCATGGACATGCCACAGGTGGCGGACGACCGAGGGCTGGTGGGGCGCTGCGCCGGCGGCGATCGCGCGGCCTTCGACCTGCTGGTCGAGCGCCACGGCGCCGCCCTGCTGCGCTTCGCCGGGCGCCAGTGCGCCTCGGCCCGTGACGCCGAGGACGCCCTGCAGGACGGCCTGCTGGCCGCCTGGCGCGGCGCGGCCGGCTTCCGCGGGGACGCCGCGCCGCGCACCTGGCTGTTCCAGGTGGTGCTGCACGCCTGCCGGCGTCGCGGCCGGCGGCGCGCCGGGGAGCCCGAGCGCCACGCCCCGCTGGAGGAGGCCGAGCGGCTGCCCGCCGAGGCGGCCGACGCCGAGGCCCAGGCGGTGGCGCGACAGCAGGGGCGGGCCCTGGAGCAGGCGCTGGCCGGGCTGCCGGCCGAGGCCCGGGAGCTCCTGCTGCTGCGCGACGTCGAGGGGCTGACCGGGGCCGAGGCGGCCGAGGTGCTCGGCCTCGGGCTGCCCGCTTTGAAGAGCCGGCTGCACCGGGCCCGGCTGGAGCTGAAGGAGCGGGTCGAGGCCATCCTCGGCCACCCGCTCGAGGAGATCTCGCCATGACGAGCCCACGAGACGAGCAGGTGGTCGCCGGACTCTCCTGCAGCGAGGTGCTGGCGCTGCTCTCCGACTACCTGGACGGCGACCTGCCGGCGGCGGCGCGCGGGCAGGTGGAGGCGCACCTGCGCGGCTGCGAGGGCTGCACCCGCTTCGGCGGCGAGTTCACCACCACGGTGCGCGCGCTGCGCGCCCACCTGGCGCGGGCCACGGCGCTGCCGGGTGGCGTGCGCGAGCGGCTGCGCCTGGCGCTGGACGGCGAAGCCGAGCGCCCGTGACCGCCACCACCACCGCCGACGCGCAGCGGGCCGCCTTCTCGGCGGTGAGCGTGGCGTTCGGGTCGCTCGGGCGGGTCTGCCTGGCGCTCGACGAGCGGCTCCAGATCCTGCAGGTGTCGGGCGCCCTCGACGCCCTGCTCGGGCCTGGGGCGGCGGCGGCCTGGGCCGGCCGCCCGGTGGAGGCGCTGCTGGGCCAGGAGCTGCTCGGACCGGCCGGCCCGCTCCGGCAGGCCCTGCTGGCCGGCGAGCGGCGCGAGGGGTGGCGGGCCTGGCTGCCGGTGGCCCCCTCCGGCACCCGCCTCTGCTCGGTGTCGGCCGCGCCGCTGCGCCACGAGCCGGGCGACGCCTGCGGCCCCGAGGCCGCCTACCTGGTGGTGCTCCGGCCCTCCGACGACGACGAGGCCACCCGGGGCAGCGCGCCCACCGCCTTCGGTGGCCTGATCGCCCGCTCGCACGCCATGACCCGGGTGCTGCGCCTGGTCCAGGGGCTGGAGCACTCGGAGGCCACCGTGCTCCTCTCGGGCGAGAGCGGCACCGGCAAGGGGCTCCTGGCCCAGGCCATCCACGACCACTCGCCGCGGCGCCGCGGCCCCTTCGTGGCCGTCAACTGCGCCGCCCTGCCCGACGCCCTGCTGGAGACCGAGCTCTTCGGCCACGTGCGCGGCGCCTTCACCGGGGCGGTGCGCGACCGGGTGGGGCGCTTCGAGCTGGCGGCCGGCGGCACGCTGTTCCTCGACGAGGTCGGCGACCTGCCGCTCCACCTGCAGGCCAAGCTGCTGCGCGCCCTGCAGGAGCGCACCTTCGAGCGGGTGGGCGAGAGCCACCCGGTGACCGCCGACGTGCGCATCATCGCCGCCACCCACCGGGACCTGCGGCGGGCGGTGGAGGAGAAGCGCTTCCGCGAGGACCTCTACTACCGGCTGCGGGTCTTCCCCATCGACATCCCGCCGCTCAGGGTGCGGCGCGAGGACGTGGAGCCGCTGGCCCGCTACCTCCTGGCGCGGGTGGGCGCCCGCAGCGGGCGGGCCCTGCGCTTCTCCCCCGAGGCGCTCAAGGCCCTGCTCGACCACCACTGGCCCGGCAACGTGCGCGAGCTGGAGAACGCGCTGGAGTACGCCGTGACGGTGGCCACCGGCCAGACCCTGCAGCCGGAGGACCTGCCGCCGGAGGTGACCATCCGGGCCCCGGAAGCGCGGCCGGAGCACGCACGGGGTCGCGCGGAGCCCCCGGCCGGAACGACCCGGGCGGCGGTGCCGGCCGGCTACCCCGCGTCGCCCGCCTGGGCGGACGACACTCCCCTGCCCGGCCTCGGCGCCGGCGCGGTCACCCGGCCATCCTCGGGACCAGACCGGCCGCGCGGCGAGCCGCCGACGCGCGAGGCGCTGGCCTCGGCGCTGGCCGACAGCCGCTGGCGCATGGCCCAGGCCGCCGCCTCGCTGGGCGTCTCCCGCACCACCCTGTGGCGCTGGATGCGGGAGCTCGGACTGAGCCGCTGAGCCTGCGCCGTGGCCTGGACGGAAGGCCGCCCCCCCCGGGTGGCCTTCACCCGAAGTGAGAGACAAAACGTTTCCGTAACGTTACGTCACGTTGCAACGTTGAGTTGCTTCCGTGCGATGCAACCGGCCAAGTCCCTGGAATCACGACCACCAGACTTCGGCACGGCGCACGCTAGGAGGACGGCGTCCGTTCACCTTCACCCGGGGTTCCCTCCATGACGAGATCGCTTCGCTTCCTGGCCGCCGCCCTCCTGGCTGCGCTGGCCCTTCCCGCGCTGGCCACCAACGGCATGCGCATGACCGGCTTCGGCGCCGTGCAGAACGGCATGGGCGGCGTCGGCGTCGGCGCCACGCTGGACTCCTCGGCCGCCGTCACCAACCCGGCCGGCCTGACCGAGCTGGGCCGCCGCCTCGACGTGAACGTCACCTACTTCGCGCCGTCGCCCGAGTACAAGGCCACCAGCGTGCCGCCGCCGAACCCGCCCTTCGTCAACCAGGACGGCGCCACCTTCGAGACCGACCGCGGCCCCTCCTTCATCCCCAACATCGGCGTGGTCCTGCCGCTCGGCGCGGGCTTCACCGCCGGCGTCGGCGCCTACGGCGTGGGCGGCATGGGCGTGGACTACAAGACCAACCTCTACAACGGCTCCACCCTCACCTCCTACCAGCAGCTCCGGCTGGCGCCGGCGCTGGCCTACAAGGTCTCCGACGCGCTGTCGTTCGGCGTGACCCTGAACGCCATGTGGGCCCAGATGGAGTACGACGTGGCCAGCGGCTTCGGCCAGCTGCCGCACGACGCGGCCAACTCCTTCGGGGTCGGCGCCACCGTCGGCGCCAAGTTCACGCCTGTGAAGGACTTCACCATCGGCCTGGCCTACGAGACCGAGAGCTACTTCCAGGAGTTCGAGTTCACCATCCCGGCGCACCCGGGCGCGGATCCCCTGGGCAACCCGGTCAACTTCCCCGGCGGCGTCGACACCCTCAAGTTCAACCAGCCGGCGGTGGCGTCCATCGGCGCCGCCTGGCGCGTCGTGCCGGCCTTCCTGCTGGCCGTCGACGTGCAGCTCATCGAGTGGTCCAAGACCAACGGCCCCAACCAGCCGAAGTTCACCAACGACACCTCGCTGACCGGCTCGATGCCCTTCAACCTGACCTGGTCCGACCAGGTGGTCTACAAGGTCGGCGTGGCGGTCGACGCCACCGACGCGCTCACCATCCGCGCCGGCTACAACTACGCCGAGAACCCGCTCGACCCGTCGCGCGCCTTCGAGAACATCGCCTTCCCGGCCGTGGCCGAGCACCACGTCAGCCTCGGCCTGGGCTGGGCCTTCAGCGACGCCCTGGCGGTGAACCTGGCCGGGACCTACTCGCCCAAGACCACCCTGAAGGGCTCCAACCCGCAGCAGGGCCTGCTCTCCTACGAGACGGCCATGTCGCAGCTGTCCTTCGACGCCGGCCTGGCCTGGAAGTTCTAGTCCGCCCTCACCCGTCGCCGCGGCCCCGAGCGGGGTCGCGGCGGCGGGGCTCACCTCCCGCTCCTCTCGCCTTCCCCACCGCCCTCCCCTGCGGAGCCGCGCCATGACCCTTCGCCGCGCCGTCGCCGTCCTGCTCGCGCTCGCCGCCCTGCCCGCCCTGGCGGCCGACGCCCTCAAGCCCTTCGTGCTGGCCTCGCGCGGCGCCGGCGACCCGGCCCCCCTGGTGGCCGAGGTGCGCGCCAAGCTCGGCGCGGCCGGCTTCCAGATCGCCGGCAGCTACCAGCCCTACCCGGAGGCCACCGTGCTGGTGGTCACCAGCGACCTGCTCAAGGCCGCCGCCGCGGCGGTGCCCGGCGCGTCCTACGGCGCCGCCCAGCGCGTCACCGTCACCACGGTCGGCGACGAGGTGCAGGTGGCCTACACCAACCCGGTCTACATGCAGTTCGCCTACCGGATGAAGACCGACCTCTCCAGCCAGGCCAGGAAGCTCGAGGCCGCGCTGGGCCGGGTGGAGGAGTACGGCCCGTCGGATCCCAAGAGCCCCAAGCAGCTCAAGGGCTACCACTACATGTTCGGCATGCCCTACTTCGACGAGCCGGTGACCATCGCCAGCTTCCCGTCGCACGCCGAGGCGGTGGCGGCGGTGGAGGCCGGCCTGGCCGCCAGGCGCGGCGGCGCCAGCAAGGTCTCGCGCATCGACCTGCCGGGCACCGAGGACGTGCTCTTCGGCGTGGCGCTGACCGACGGCTGCGGCGGCGACGCCAGCGTCATGAAGGAGATCGACTTCAAGCCGCTCCGCTCCACCGGCCACCTGCCCTACGACCTGCTGGTCTCGGGCGGCCAGGTCCTGGCCCTGCACGCCAAGTTCCGCATCGCGGTGAACTTCCCCGACCTCTCCATGATGGGGGCGCACAGCTTCATGGGCATCCGCTGCGCGCCGGACTCCATCGAGGGCGCGCTGAAGCGGGTGGCGGGCGCCGCCAAGTAGCCCATGGCCCGCCTGCGCGACGACAGCGCCCGCGCCACGCGGGCCGCCGAGGTGGTGAAGGCGCTGGCCCACCCGGACCGGCTGCGCCTGGTGGCGGCCCTCTGCGAGCGCGAGGCCAGCGGCGCCGAGCTGGCCGCCCGGCTCAAGCTGACGCCGGCCCAGGTGGCGCGCCACCTCAGGCCGCTGCTGGAGCACCGCCTGGTCCGGCCCGAGCCCGGCGAGGGGACGCCGCGCTACCGGGTGGCCGAGCCGGTGCTGCACGGGCTGGTGGCCTGCATGGAGGACTGCGGCCGCTGACGGCCCCGGCGCGGCTGGCGCCACCGGGCGCCGCGGGGTAGATCCGCCCCTCACCGACGGAGCCGCCCGCCATGGAGCCCACCCCCAGCGCCGCGCCCGCGGCGGCCGCTGCGGCGTCGGCGCCCACCTGCGACCCCGTCTGCGGCGCGGCGGTCGACCCGGCCGCGCCGGCCGGCGGCACGGTGGAGCGCGGCCGGTACCGCTACCACTTCTGCTCGGCCGCCTGCCGGGGCCGCTTCCAGGCCGAGCCGGAGCGCTGGTTCGCCCTCGATCCGGTCTGCCACATGGAGGTGAACCCCCGGGCGCCGAAGGGCGGCCAGTGGGAGCACCAGGGCGTCACCTACTCCTTCTGCAACCCGAAGTGCCTGGCCAGGTTCAGCGCCGATCCGGCGCCCTTCCTGGCCCGCCGGCCGGGTGAGCCGGCGCCGCCCCCGCCCGCGCCGGCCGCGCCCCCCGGCGCCGAGGTGGTCTGGGTCTGCCCCATGTGCCCGGAGGTGAAGGAGCAGACCCCGGTGCCCTGCCCGACCTGCGGCATGGGGCTCGAGCCGATGGTGCTGGGCGGCATGCCCTCCGCCGAGGAGCCCCCCAACCCGGAGCTGACCAGCATGACCCGCCGCTTCTGGTGGGGGCTGGCCCCCACCCTGGCGCTGCTGGCGGTGGCCATGGGCGACATGTCGAGCGGCATGGCGGTGCGCCACGCCCTGGGCGCCCGCACCTTCGGCCTGCTGCAGGCCGCGCTGGCGGCGCCGGTGGTGCTGGTGGGCGGCTGGCCCTTCTTCGAGCGCGCCTGGCTCTCGGTGCGGACCTGGAAGCTCAACATGTTCACGCTGATCGGGATCGGCACCGCCGCCGCCTTCCTCTTCAGCGCCGCGGCCGTGCTGCTGCCCCCAGGCGCCTTCCCGGCCGCGTACCTGGAGCACGGCGCCCCGCCGCTCTACTTCGAGTCGGCGGCGGTCATCGTCGAGCTGGTCTGCCTGGGCCAGATGCTGGAGCTCAAGGCCCGCAGCCGGGTCTCCGGCGCCATCCGGGCGCTCCTGCGCCTCTCGCCCAGGACGGCCCGGCGGGTGGCGCCCGACGGCAGCGAGGCCGACGTGGAGGTGACCCAGGTGCAGGTGGGCGACCTCCTGCGGGTCCGCCCGGGCGAGAAGGTGCCGGTGGACGGCCTGGTGGTCTCCGGCGCCTCCACGGTGGACGAGTCCATGGTGACCGGCGAGCCCATGCCGGTGGAGAAGGGCGCGGGGGCCCGGGTCACCGGGGCCACCCAGAACGGCACCGGCGGGCTGCTGGTGCGGGCCGAGCGGGTGGGCCAGGACACCCTGCTGGCGCAGATCGTCCGCATGGTGATGGACGCGCAGCGCAGCCGCGCCCCCATCCAGCGGCTGGCCGACGTGGTCTCCGGCTGGTTCGTGCCCGCGGTGGTGGCCTCGGCGGCGCTGGCCTTCTCGCTGTGGGCCTGGCTCGGGCCCGAGCCGCGGCTGGCCCACGGGGTGGTGGCGGCGGTGGCGGTGCTGATCATCGCCTGCCCCTGCGCCCTGGGCCTGGCCACCCCCATGGCCATCATGGTGGGGACCGGGCGCGGCGCCAGCGCCGGCGTGCTCATCAAGAGCGCCGAGGCGCTGGAGCGGCTGGAGCAGGTGCAGGTGCTGCTGGTGGACAAGACCGGCACCCTGACGGCCGGACGGCCCGAGCTGGTCCGGGTGGTGGCGCTGCCGCCCCACGACGAGGCGGGGCTGCTGCGCCTGGCCGGGGCGCTGGAGCGCGGCTCGGAGCACCCGCTGGCGGCCGCGGTGGTGGCCGGCGCGGCCGCCCGCGGGGTGGCGCTGGGCGAGGCCGGCGACTTCCAGGCCGAGCCGGGGCGCGGGGTGGCGGGCCGGGTGGACGGCCGCCAGGTGGCGCTGGGGACGGCCCCGTTCCTCGTCAGCCTGGGCGTGGACGTGGCGCCGCTGCTCGCCGAGGCGGAGGCGCTGCGGGCCGAGGGCGGCACCGCGGTGCTGGTGGCGGTGGACGGCCGGCCCGCCGGGCTGCTGCTGGCGGCCGACCCCGTCAAGCCGGGCGCGGCCGAGATGGTGCGGGCCCTGCAGGCCGAGGGGCTCACGGTGGTGATGGTCACCGGCGACGCCCGCACCTCGGCGCTGGCCGTGGCCCGGCGCCTCGGCATCACCGAGGTGGAGGCCGAGGTGCTGCCGGCCGAGAAGGCGGCGGTGGTGGCCCGCTACAAGCAGGCCGGCCGGGTGGTGGCCATGGCCGGCGACGGCATCAACGACGCCCCGGCGCTGGCGGCGGCCGACGTGGGCATCGCCATGGGCACCGGCACCGACGTGGCCATGGAGTCGGCCGGCGTCACCCTGGTGAAGGGCGACCTGGCCGGGCTGGTGCGGGCCCGCCGCCTGTCGCGCGCCACCATGCGCAACATCCGGCAGAACCTCTTCTGGGCCTTCGCCTACAACGCCGCCGGCGTGCCGCTGGCGGCCGGCCTGCTCTACCCCTTCACCGGGCTGGTGCTCTCGCCCATGATCGCCAGCGCCGCCATGAGCTTCAGCTCGGTGACGGTGATCACCAACGCCCTGCGGCTGCGCCGGGCCCGGCTCTAGGCCGGGGCCGCGGGCCGCTCAGGGGAACAGGATGACCCGCACCCCGGCCTGGAGCCAGCCGTGCACGGCGGTGCGCGGCAGCGCGAGGTCCCCGGCGCCCTCGTCCACCTCGTCGTAGCGGCCGAACCCGGCGCCGAGGAAGAGCCCCCAGCCGAACGACGGGGTGCTGCGGAAGTCGAAGCCGGCGCCCAGCCGCAGGTACTCCCAGCCGCTGTAGGCCAGGTAGTCGGAGCTGTCGGCCGAGTCGTAGCCCACCGCGCTGCTCTCGAAGCCGGTGCCCACCGAGATCCAGGGCGTGCTCGGCTCGAAGGGGGTGAAGGCGTAGCGGAGCTGCACGCCGAAGCGGGCCGTCAAGCTGCTGCAGTCGGTGCCGCCGTCGAAGCGGCACCGGGCGCGCAGCGCCGTGGCGGTCTCGCCGAACCCGAGGTCGAGCACCAGGCTGCCCATGACCCGGGGCGTGAAGCGCAGGCCGGCCTCGGTCTGGATCAGGACCTGGGCGAGGTGGAGATCCTCCATGGGAAGGCCCGGCTCGGCCTCGCCGGTGGGCGAGGCGACCCCGAAGCCGAAGGCGAACATCCAGCGGCCGGGGGCGAAGCCGAACGGTCCCGGCGGCGCGGCGGGCCCCGGCCAACCGTCCGGCGCGGCCGGGTGGAACGCTGGCGGCGAGGGCTGGGCCGGGCTCAGCTCCGCCTGCGGCGGGGCGGCGGGGCTCTCGGCCGTCGGGGTCGGGGTCGAGGTCGAGGTCGAGGTCGAGGTCGAGGTCGGGGTCGAGGTCGGGGTCGAGGTCGAGGTCGAGGTCGGGGTCGGGGTCGGGGTCGAGGTCGAGGTCGAGGTCGAGGTCGAGGTCGGGGTCGAGGTCGAGGTCGGGGTCGGGGTCGGGGTCGGCGGCGGCGTGAGCGTGGCCCCGAGCAGGCCCAGCGACCCGTCGCGGTACTCGATGCGGAAGATCTCGGCCGGCGGCACCGTGCGGAGCTGGCCGCCGGGGATCTGGATGGTGACCCCGCTGGCCGGGGTCTCCTCCACCACCGTGCCGCGCAGGCGGCCGCCGTTCTGCAGGAAGACGGTGTCGTAGCCGGAGTCGGCGGTGACGAGCAGCGCGACCAGCGCCACCTGGGCCAGGGTCAGCATGGGGAGCCTCCAGTGGCTGATCCTGACAGGCCGGGCGGCGGCGTCCACGCTCCCGGGGGGGCGCTTCGCTCCTCCCCCCCGATCTCCCCGGCGCACCCGCCCCGGCCGGGCGCCACCGCGGTGCTGGGCCCGTCAGGGCCCGCCGGTCCGCTCCAGGAGCTGGCGAGCGCGCTGGTCGCCCGGATCGAGCCTGGCCGCCTCGCGCAGCGCCGTCCGCCCCTCCTCCACGCGGCCGAGCTCGAGGAGGAGCTCTCCCTCCAGGAGCGGCAGCCTGGCCTGCTCGGGCCGCAGGCGTCGCGCCCCGGCCAGCAGCCGCAGCGCCTCCGGGCGGTCCCCCTCCTGCCCCAGGAAGCGGGCCAGGTAGAAGGGCGGATCGGTCGACTCGGGCGCCAGGGGCAGCGCCGCCTCGAGGGCCCGCCGGGCCGCCGCCTTGTCGCCCAGGGACTGCAGCGCCAGCCCCATGTTGATGTGGGCCCGCCAGTAGCGCGGGTGGACCTCGAGCACCACCCGCAGCCGCTCCACCGCCTCGGCGAAGCGGCCGCGCGCCAGGTAGGCCACCGCCAGGTTGTTGTTGACCACCACCTCGCGCGGCGCGGTGGCCAGCTCGGCCTCCCAGTAGGCCACGGCGGTGCGCCAGTCCAGGGTGCGCGCCACGGTGCGCCCGGCCAGGGCCGCCACCAGGGCCAGCCCGGCCGCGGCCGCGCGGGCGGCGGCCGGGCCCCGGCCGAGCCACCCGCCGAGCGCCGCCGCCACCGCCAGGCAGAAGCCGACCGAGGGCAGGTAGAGCAGCCGCTCGGCCAGCAGCACGCCCACCGGGATGACCTGCAGGACGGGCAGGAGCGGCAGGAAGATCCAGAGCAGGCCGGCCGCGGCCAGCGGGGCGCGCCGGAGCAGCAGCAGCCCGGCCGCCAGCGTGGCCAGCCAGGCCGCGGTGGCCAGCGCGAAGCCAGCGGTGGGGCCGGTCAGCGTGGGCAGGCGGGCGGCGTAGGCGAAGTCGCCGCCCAGGAAGGCGGGGAAGGCCAGGATGCGCAGGTACTCGCCCAGCACCCGGCTCATGGTGAGGGCCACGTGCGCCGCGGGCGTGCCCACCGGGAACCAGCGCGCCTCGGGCGCCACCCCCAGCACGGGACCGCGCGCCAGCAGGTAGGGTACCAGCGCGGTGGCCAGCAGCCCGGCCACGGCGGCCGCCTCGGCCAGGGCCCGCCTCGGCGCCGCGCCGCGCAGCCCGGGCCGGACCTCGAAGCCCGCCGCCGCCGGGAGGGCCACGGCGATCACCAGGAAGATCCCCGGCGTGACGATGGCCACCTCCTTGGAGAGCACCCCCGCCACCAGCACCAGCAGCGCGGCGGGGAGCCGCCAGGCGGCGCCGCGTCGGCCCAGCGCCAGCAGGAGCGCACCCAGCGCGAAGGAGGTGGAGAGCGGCTCGGTCCGGCCGAAGATGGAGGCCACCGCCTCCACGTGGGCCGGGTGGACGGCGAAGAGGAGCCCGGCCAGCAGCGCCACCCGGGCCGCGCGCCCCGGGCCACCGGCCTCCTGCGGCCAGGCCGCCGCGGCCAGGCGCCGCGCCACCGCCAGGACCAGCAGGCTGGCCAGGCCGTGCAGCGCCACGTTCACCAGGTGGTAGCCCGGGGTCCACCGCCCGTGCACCGCGTAGTCGAGCGCGTAGCTGAGCGTGGTGAGCGGGCGGTAGGGGCCTCGCACCGAGGGCTCCCCGGCGAAGCCGTAGAGCTCGCGGAAGATGCGCCCCACGTTCCGGAGGCTCCAGGTGAGCGGGTTGTCGAGCGCCGCCCAGCCGTCGTCCAGGATGGGAGGGTTCTGCAGGGTGCCCAGGAAGGGCAGCACCGCCGCCAGCAGCACCACCAGGCGGGGCCGCGAGGCCAGGGCGTCGAGCGCCCGCAGGGGCCAGGGTGGTGGGGTGGTCGGGGTGGTCACGGCGGTGGCTGGGGTGTCGGCGCCGGGCGCCGCGGCGGGGGCCTGGCTCAGCTGGTGGCCCGGTCGATGAGCCGCTCCACCGGGCCGTCCGGCCTGAAGGCCCGCAGCGTCTCCAGCAGCGCCCCGGGCTGGCGCCCCACCAGCAGCAGGCGCCGGTGCTCGGCGCGCAGGAAGCCGGCGGCCTCGGCCTGGTCGAAGAAGGCGATGAGCGGGGCGTAGTAGCCCGCCACGTCGAGCAGCCCCACCGGCCGCTGGTGCAGCCCCAGCTGGGCCCAGGTGAGCACCTCGGCCAGCTCCTCCAGGGTGCCCATGCCGCCCGGCAGCGCCACGAAGCCGTCGGAGAGCTCGGCCATCAGCGCCTTGCGCTCGTGCATGGAGGCCACCACCCTGAGGTCGGTGAGGCCGCGGTGGGCCAGCTCGCGGATCTGGAGCACCTCGGGGATGACGCCGGTGACCCGTCCGCCGGCGGCCAGGACGGCGTCTGCCACCTGGCCCATCAGCCCCACCGAGCCGCCGCCGTACACCAGCTCCAGGCCTCGCTCCACCAGCTCGCGCCCGAGCGCGCGGGCGGCCTCGACGTACCGGGGGTCGCGGCCCGGCGAGGCGCCGCAGAAGACGCAGATCCGCTTCATAGGGTTGCGCAGCATAGCCCGGGCGTGGCATCACGCGCCCGTGCGAATGTCCCGCCCTCGCCTGGTGCTGCGCGCCGCCCTCCTCCTGCTGGTGTCCGGCTTCATGGCCTGGCGCGCCCACCAGACCGGCCTGGCGTCGGCCGCGCCCGGGCTGGACGCCGCCGGCGCCCTGCTGCTCTGGCGCATCGGCATCCTGGAGTGGATCCTGGCGGCGCTGGCCCTGCTGACCGGCGGCGCGGCGCTGCTGGCCCTGCGCAGGAGGCGGCCAGGCGGCGCGCTCCGCCTGGACGGGCCCCGGCCCCCCGGCGGCGCGGCGCCCCCGCAGGGGCCGTGAGGGAAGCCCCGCACCGGGCCAGGCGGGATTCCTCCAGGGCCTGGCGGGCCTGACGCACCGGCTGGCGCCCGGGCCGGCCGGGTGACCCGGCCGGGAGCCCCCGCCCGAGTGCCGACCCGAATCCGCCTGGCGCCGCCTGGCTCCCACTGGCCAAGGAGCCACCATGCCCACCGCCGTCGCCCTCGCGCTCGCCCTCGCCCTGTCTGCCCCCGGCCTGCCGCCCCCGGGGCTGGTGGACGGCCCCACCGCGGCGCGGCTGGTGGCCGAGGGCGCCACCGTGCTCGACGTCCGCACCCCGGCCGAGTTCGAGGGAGGGCACATCCCCGGCGCCCGCCTCCTCCCGTTCGATCAGGTGGCGGCCCGCGCCGCCGAGGTCGGCCCCCGCGAGAAGCCCGTGCTCCTGTACTGCCGCACCGGCCGGCGCACCGCCCTCGCGGCGGCGGCGCTGCGCTCCCTCGGCTTCACCGCCGTCTACGACCTGCAGGGCCTCGTGAACTGGCCCGGCGAGGTGGCGGCCGGGCCAGCCCGGTAGCCGCGGCGGACCCGGCCGCGCCGCCGGCCCGCGCCCCGGGCGCGTGACGCCGTTCGCTCCAGTGGATTCGCTTCAGTGGATCCGGCCGACCTCGGCGCCCTCGAAGGACGCCTCCAGGATGCGCCGGTAGTCCTGCCCGGCCTCGGCCCGACCGATGGCGCCCCACTGGCACATGCCGGCGCCGTGGCCCCACCCCCCGCCGCGCAGCACGGTCTCCGCCCCCTCGCGGTCCACCACGAACATCGACGAGGGCAGGTTCTTCAGCAGCCGGCGGATGGTGAGCTCCCCCCGCACCTCGGCGTCCGCGAGCTCCCCCTCCACCCGCAGGGTGAGCACCCGCCCGGAGACCCCGCGCGCCAGCGGCGCCAGCCCTCGCACCCGGCCCACCCCCAGCGGCGCCGCCAGGCCGTCGAGATCGGCCGGGGCGAAGCGCCGCTCCCAGCGGAAGCGGTCGCGGCGGGCCGCCGCCGGGCGGGCGCACCAGGCGTCGGGCGGTGCGGCCAGGAAGTCGCGCAGCCGGGACTCGTCGCGCAGCCCCCCGCCCCAGATCGGCTGGAGCGCCGCCGGCAGGTCCGGATGGCCGCCCAGCCCCGGGCGCGGCCCGCCGCCCCACACCAGGTGGGCGTCCTCGCCGTGGCCACCGCACATGGCGGAGTAGACCCCGTCCACCAGGGTGCGGTCGGCGCGGCCGAAGAGCGCCTCGCCGGCGGTGGCGCGCACCGCCTCGTCGGTCCTGAGGGTCTCGGCGCCGGTGCCGCGGTAGGCCTGGCAGTGGACCTCGGCGCAGAGCAGGTACGGATCGCCCAGGTGGCGGGTGCCGATCTGCGCCAGCACGTTGGAGCGGGCCGTGACGGCCTGCGCCTTGAGCGCCTCCAGCGGCGACCCGGCCGGCATCTCGGAGGGGACCAGGCCTCTCAGCAGCGCCTCGAGCGGCAGCAGGTTCACCAGCGCCAGCGCCCCGCCGGCGTCGACGGTGACCAGCAGGCGGCCGCGGTAGCGTCGGTCCTCGCGGGCCGCCCGGCCGTCGAGGCCGTGGGCCACCGCCTCCACCGCCGCCCCGGCGTCGCCCGCCACGTCCAGCGCCGCCACCAGGTCGGCCTCGCCCAGCAGGCCGGCCTCGCCGAAGACCTGCAGCGTGCCGCGCGGCCGCTCCACCAGCTCGGCGTGGAGCGGCACCCGCTGGCCAGCGCGGGCCTCCAGGTCGGCGGCCTGGGCCGCCGCGCCCGCCCTCGAGCCGTCGCCCGCCGCCAGCAGGAGCTCGCGCCGGTTGTCCACCACCCGCCCGCCCAGGCCGTAGACGCCGCCCACCAGCCGGGTGCGCAGCGCCACGCCGCGGCCGGTCCACTCGCGCCGGGCCGGCTCGAGCCCGGCGCGGTCGGCCCGGACCGCCTCGCCGAGCAGGGGGGCGTGGTCGAGCCGCGCCGGGGCGGCGTGTCGCAGCCGGAAGGTGAGCGCCGCGCCGGCCGGGAGCTCCAGCACGCCCCCGCCGCGGAGCGACAGGCGGGCCGGGCCCAGTGGCCTGAGCGAGAGCGCCTGCTGGCCCTCGGTGATCCGGATGGTGACCAGCGGCTGGCCGCCTGGCCCGAGCTCGAGCCGGTGGCTCCAGAGGAGCTCGAGCGGATCCGCCTGCTCGAGCGAGGTGGGGAGCGGGGTGAGGTCGGGCGGTGGATCGGGTGGCGGGAGCGGCGGAGGGAGGTTGGAGAGGATCCCGGGGGGGAGGAAGGAGGGCACTGGCGGGGTCGCCGCGCCCTGCACACCCTCTCCCCCAGCCTGCTGGGGGAGAGGGCCGGGGTGAGGGGGCACTGCGGTCGAGGTCGCGGTCGCGGTCGGGGTCGGGGTCGGGGTCGGGGTCGGGGTCGCGGTCGAGGTCGGGGTCGGGGTCGCCGCGCCCTGTACACCCTCTCCCCCAGCTTGCTGGGGGAGAGGGCCGGGGTGAGGGGGCACCGCGGCCGGTGACGAGGCCGCGACCGGCGCCGGGACCTCCCTGGACGCCTCCGTGACCGTCGCGCAGGCCAGCGCGAGCACCAGGAGCGGGAGCGCGAGCGCGCGGCCGGGGCGGATCATCCGGCTCAGTCTACCTTGCCGCCGCCGGCCAGCCTGCGGAAGGCCGCGTGCAACCTCGCCGTCACCGGCCCGGGCCGGCCCTGGCCCACCGCCGCGGCGCCCAGCCGCGTGGCGGGCAGGATCTCGCGCGCCGTCGAGGTGATGAAGAGCTCGTCGGCCTGGGCCAGGTCGGCGGTGGTGAGCGGGCGCTCCTCGGCGCGCACCCCCTCCGCCGCCGCCAGCCGGAGGACCACGCCCCGGGTCACGCCCTCCAGGATCCCCGCGTCGAGCGGCGGCGTCAGGAGCAGGCCGCCTCGCACCAGGAACAGGTTGGAGCTGGTGCCCTCGGTGACCCGGCCCGCCGCGTCCACGAAGAGCGCCTCGTGGGCCCCGGCCGCACGGGCGGCGCGCTGCGCCCGGACGTGGGCCCCGCGGGCCCCGGTCTTGGCGGCCGGGTCGTCCGGCCCCCGCCCGGCCTCCACCACCAGCAGCGCCACCCCGTCCCGGTAGGCGCCGAGCGGCGGGGCGTGCAGCGCCTCGGCGATCACCACCGCCGCAGCCGGGACCTCGGGCGCCTGCTCACCGCCGCCCCGGGTCATGACAACGCGCACCGACCGCTCGCCTTCGTTCCACGGGGCGGCCGCCGGATCGGGCGCGTCCCCGCCCAGCGAGGCCGCCACGGTGCGGGCGATCTCGCGGCCGGTCCGCTCCGCCGCCCAGGGCAGGTCGAGCCCGGCCAGCGCGGCAGAGCGCGCCAGCCGCGCCAGGTGTGCCTCGAGCTCGAAGGGCACGCCGCGGTAGGTGCGCAGCACCTCGTAGACGCTGTCGCCCTGCAGGAAGCCGCGGTCCAGCACCGGGATCCGCGCCGCCGCGGGCGCGAGCAGGACACCGTCGAGGTCGATGACCGTGGGCATGCCGTCGTCATAGCGCACCCCCGCCGGGATCTGCCGGATCCTCCTTTGGTTCCGGTCGCTTTCTTGACCCCGATCCAGCTGGTGATATCACCTGGCATCACCATGGACGTCGCCGTCGAGTGCACCCACTGCCAGGTCACGATGACGAGCTGGGCCGCGCCCGGCAGCACCGTCCGCTACTACCAGTGCCCCTTCTGCCAGCGCACCCACGCCTCCTGCTACGGCGAGGTGTTCCAGCGCGGGGCCGGCGCCCGGGTGGTCGGCGGGCCGGTCCGCACCGCCTCCCCCACCACCCTGCCGCAGGCCTCCGAGGATGCCATCCAGTGGGCCGGGGTGAAGGCCCGCGCGGCCCGCTGGTTCGCCCGCCTGGAGGCGGAGGAGCACCAGGCGGCCGCCCGCGAGGCGCGTCCGCCGCCGCCTCGTCAGGCGGCGCCGCGCCGCCGCCGCCGTGGCGACGGTGGCCGCCGGCCGCCCGGCCCGCCACAGGTAGCCGGCCAGCGCGGCGGCCAGCCCCAGGCCGAGCGCGGCCTTGGCCGGCGCCGGGAACCAGGGCGCCGGCGAGACGGTGGCCTCCACCAGCGCCACCACCAGCAGCACCGGCGCCGCCACCGCCAGCAGCCGCGCCCCATCCCTGCCCCCTGCCGCCACCGCCTCGCGCCGCGGCCACTCGCCGGGCCTGAGCAGCCCGCGCGCCAGCACGAACCCCCCCTGCCCGGCCAGCACCAGCGCCGACAGCTCGGCCGGCCCGTGCGCCGAGAGGAAGGCCAGGAAGCCCGGCCCCAGCCCGGCCTGGAGCACCGCGGCCGAGACCGCGCCCAGCAGGAGGCCGTTGGCCAGCAGCAGGGCCGCGGTGCCCACGCCCCCGGTCAGGCCGAGCGCGAAGGCCAGCGCCGCCACGGTCAGGTTGTTGCGGAGCAGGGCGCCACCTGCCAGGCCCGGGGCGGCCGAGAGCAGGTCGCCGGTCCAGAGCCGGCCCGCCGCCAGCGAGGTGCGCACCGCACCCGGCACCAGCCAGGCGGCCGCGGCAGGCTCGAGCGCCACGGCCAGCGCCCCCCCCGCCGCGCCGGCCGCCAGCAGGCCGGCGGAGAGCGCCAGCGCCCACCCGTGGCGCCGGGCGGTGGCCGGCGCCTCTTGGGCATAGAGCGCCAGGAGCGCCGCGCCCGGGCGGCGGCGGCGGCGGTAGAGCGCGGCGGCGGCGCCGGCCGTCAGCTGCGCCAGGTAGCCCTCGGCGTCGGTGGCGGGGAAGGCGGTGCGGGCGTGGGCCAGGTCACCGACGGCCCGGCGGTAGAGCCGGTCGAGCTCCTCCACCTCGGCCAGCGACAGGCGGCCGTCCTCCACCCGGGCCGCCAGCGCGGCCAGCCGCTCCCAGCCCTCGCGCCGCGCGCGCACGAAGGCCGCCACGCCGCGGCCGCGCCCCTGGCCGGAGCCAGGGGAGGCCGGACGGCCGGCGCTCACCCGCCCTCCGCGGCCAGCGCCGCCAGGGCCTCGAGGAACCCCTCGGCCTCGCCGGCCGGCGGGGCGTCCAGGCCGGCGCGCCGCGCCAGCGCCGTGGCCAGCGCCTCCGCCAGCCGGGCGCGGGGGCCGGGGTCGAGCTCCGGCCGCCGCGCCAGGAAGTCCACCAGCCGCTCGAACTCGGTGGGGGAGAGCCGCACCGCCGCACCGCCGCGCCGACCGTGCAGCCTGGCCGCCGCGCCCGCCGGCGGGCCGTAGCGCGACAGGTCGTAGCGCCGCTCCTGCACCACCAGGGTGCCCGCCACCAGGTCACCGAGCCGCTGGCGCCGCCCGCCCAGGGCCACCAGCAGCACCGCCGGCGCGTACCCCAGCGGCAGCTCCACCACCCGGAGGGCGTTGCGCACCAGCGACTCGAGCGGCCCCACCGGCGACCCGTCGGCGCGCACCACCCGCAGCCCCATGGCCCGCTTCCCGGGCGTCTGCCCGCGCGCCAGCACCTCCCAGGCCACGTCCCAGCCCCAGCCGGCCGCCAGCACCCCGGCCACCGCCACGAGCTGCCCCGCGTAGGAGAGCGCCTTCACCTCGGTGATCAGGTCGCCCGACACCGAGTAGAGGAGCAGCCCGGTGATCCAGGCCAGGAAGACCAGCAGGGCGTCGAGCAGGGCGGCCAGCGCCCGGGGGCCCACCCCGGCCGCGGGGAGCGCGGGGCCCTCGTGCTCCAGGGCCTCGTGCTCCACGGCCTCGGGGCCGGCGGCTGGTTCGGCGTGCACGGGCGGAGTCTAGCGCGCCCCGTCACTCCTTCTTCTTCAGCCGGCCCTCGTTCTCCCTGATGAAGGCCCGGAGCTCGTCGGTCAGCTCGAGCAGCTTGAGCCACTGCTCCTGGTAGAGCGTCACCGGGAAGCGCCCGAGCCCGTAGACCGAGACCGCCCCCTTCTCGCTCACCTTCATGGAGATCGCCTTGCCGCCGCGCGCCTTGAGCGCCGCGTTCTCGGCCTTGAGCGCCTCCAGCTCCGCCTTCAGGTCGTCCTCGCTGGACATGTGGTCCCCCACTCTCCCCGGCCGGAAGGCCGGCGCCGCGGGACGCGGCGGCGGCAGTATGGCCCGCCGGGCTGACGGGCGGCGGCCACCGGTGGGTCGCCTCTCCTCCCCACGCGCCCCGTCTGGGCTGCTAGGCCGCCTGGGCCGGCGCCGGCCCGGCCGGAGCCTCGCCGTTCGCCTCGGCCGCGGCTGCGGCCAGGGCCCCTTCCCGCTGCAGCTCGGCGGCCCGGCCGCCGCGGGCCAGCATGTAGTAGATGACCGGCACGGCGTAGCGCGACAGCAGCGTGGCCGCCACCGCGCCCGACATGAGCGCCACCGCCAGCCCCTGGAAGATGGGGTCGGCCAGCATGACCGCCGAGCCGACGATGACCGCCAGCGCGGTCAGCGCCATGGGCCGGAAGCGGACCAGCACCGCCTCCTCCACCGCGGCGGCCAGCGGCATCCCCTCGCGCAGCTTCAGCTCGGCGAAGTCCACCAGGATGATGCTGTTGCGCACCACGATGCCGGCGCCGGCGATGAAGCCGATCATGCTGGTGGCGGTGAAGAAGGAGCCCACCAGCGCGTGCGCCGGCAGGATGCCGATGAGCGAGAGCGGGATGGGCGCCAGGATCACCAGCGGCATCTTGAAGCTCTGGAACCAGCCGATCATGAGCACGTAGATGAGGACGATGACGGCGGCGAAGGCCATGCCGAGGTCGCGGAAGACCTCCAGCGTGATGTGCCACTCGCCGTCCCACTTGAGCGCCGGGCGCTCGGTGTCGCTGGGGTGCTCGAGCCCGAAGCGGGCCACCGGCTGGCCGTCGTCGCCGCGCAGGCCGGCCAGCTTCTCCTCCAGCGCCAGCAGCGCGTAGAGCGGGCTCTCGATGGCGCCGGCCAGGTCGGCCGTCACGTAGGCCACCGGCATGAGGTTCTTGTGCTGGCGCTCGGCGTCGGCGTGGCCGGCCTCGACCCGCACCAGCTCCGAGATGGGCACCAGGCCGCGCGCCCCGGGCACGGTGAGGCCCAGCAGCGCCTCCGGGCGGCTCAGCCGCGCCGGCGCCAGCTGCAGCACCACCGGCACCAGCGAGGCGCCGCGGGCGCCGTGGAAGGCGCCGAGCGGCGCGCCGTACCCGGCGGCGGCCAGGGTCTGGACCACGTGGGCCGGCTGGACGCCGTGCAGCGCCGCCTTCTCCCGGTCCACCGTGAGGCGCAGGCGCGGGGCGGTGGGGTTGAGCGTGGAGTCCACGTCCACCACCCCGTCCACCGCGTCGAAGGCCTGGCGCACCTCGCCGGCCAGGCGCTCCCGCTCGACCGCGGTGGGGCCGTAGATCTCGGCCACCATGGTGGCCATGACCGGCGGACCGGGCGGGATCTCCACCACCTTCACCCTGGCGCCGCTGGGCCCGGCCAGCCGCTCCACCTCGGGGCGGACCCGCACCGCGATGGCGTGGCTGGAGGCCTTCCGGTCGCCCTTGGCGACCAGGTTGACCTGCAGGTCCACCTGCTCCGGCGCCTCGCGCATGAAGGAGTGGCGCACCATGCCGACGAAGGTGAAGGGGGCGGCCGCGCCGGAGTGGACCTGGACGCTCTCGACCTCGGCCTCCTCGAGCAGCCGCCGCGCCACCTGCTGGCCCAGCGCCAGGGCCTCCTCGCGGGCCGCGCCGGCGGGCAGGTCGAGCTGCACCTGGAACTCCCGCTTGTTGTCGAAGGGCAGCATCTTCACCTTGACCGCGCCGGCGAAGAGCAGCCCCACCGCGGCGGCCAGCAGCAGGCCCACGCCGCCCAGGAAGGCCCAGCGCAGGCCCGGGCTCCCCAGCAGCCGCCGGATGACCCGCCGGTCGGCGCGGGCCAGCCGCCCCTCCGGCTCGCTCTCCGGGTGGGCCGAGGGCAGGTCGGCCACCGGCTCCGGGGCGTCGCGGGCCGGGTCGGACGGGTGCAGGCCGGAGGCGTCGGTCTCCGGCAGGTGGGCCTCCTTGCGGAAGATGCGGATGGCGGCCCACGGGCTCACCACGAAGGCGATGACCAGCGAGAAGACCATGGCCACGCTGGCGCCCACCGGGATGGGGCGCATGTAGGGGCCCATCAGGCCGCGCACCATCGCCATGGGCAGGATGGCGGCGATGACCGCCACGGTGGCCAGGATGGTGGGGTTGCCCACCTCGTCCACCGCGTCCAGCACGATGCGGGCGAAGGGGCGGCGCGGCCCGGGCAGGTAGAGGTGGCGGTGGATGTTCTCCACCACCACGATGGCGTCGTCCACCAGGATGCCGATGGAGAAGATCAGGGCGAAGAGCGTGACCCGGTTGAGCGTGTAGCCGTTCAGGTAGGTGAGCACCAGCGTGAGCGCCAGGGTGACCGGCACCGCCACCGCCACCACCAGGGCCGAGCGCCAGCCCATGGCCAGCATGATGAGGGCGATGACCGAGAGGGTGGCGATGAGCAGGTGCTCGATGAGCTCGTTCGACTTCTCGGCCGCCGTCTCGCCGTAGTCGCGGGTGACGGTGGCCTCCACCGAGGCCGGGATGAGGCGGCCGCGCAGCGTGTCCAGCTTGGCCAGCACGGCGTGGGAGAGGGCGCTGGCGTTGGTGCCGGGCCGCTTGGCCACCACCACGGTGGCGGCCTGCTCGAAGCCGGGCTGCTCCTTGGAGGCCGTCAGCACCACGGCCGGGTCGGGCTCCGGCCCGTCGGTCACCTGGGCCACGTCCTCCACGAAGACCGGCCGGCCGTCGCGCACCGCCACCACCACCCGCGCCAGCTCTCCGGCGGAGAGGGCGAAGCCGCGCGCCTCCACCTCGGTGCGCCGGCCGCCCTGCACCAGGGCCCCGGCCGGCAGCTGGGCCTGCGCCCCCTGCAGCGCCGCGTGGACCTCGCCCAGCGAGACGCCGCGGGCGCGCAGCTGGTCCGGATCCGGCTCCACCCGCAGGGTGCGGCGGGCCCCGCCGATGACCCGCACCTGGGCGGTGCTGGGCACGTCGGCGAGCTGGCGGGCCACCTCCTCGGCCAGGCCGCGCAGCACGCCGGGCGGCAGGGGCTCCCGGGCGTGCAGGGTCACCGCCAGGAAGGGCACGTCGTCGATGGTGAGGGCCCGCACCGTGGGCTTGAGCGTGCCGGCCGGCACCAGCTCGGGGTGGGCGTTCAGCTCCTGGTGCACCTTCACCAGGCTGGCCTCCATCGACTCGTTCACCTTGAAGCGCACGGTGACGAAGCCCACGTCGGCGCGGCTGGAGCTGTAGAGGTACTCCACGCCGGGCAGCCCCCAGAGGCGGCGCTCCAGCGGCGTGACCACCTGGCTCTCCACCTGGGCCGGGCCGGCGCCCGGGAAGGGCACGATCACGTCCACCATGGGGACGATGATCTGCGGCTCCTCCTCGCGCGGCGTCAGCGTGACCGCCACCACCCCCAGCAGGATGGAGGCGAGGACGATGACCGGGGTGAGCTTGGAGTGCAGGAAGGGGCGCGCCATCCGCCCGGCCAGCCCCAGCCGCGGCTCGCCGCTCACGGCAGCACCTCGATGGCCTGGCCGTCCCGCAGCGCGCCCGGCGCGTCCACCACGGCCTCGTCGACCTTCAGGCCGGCCCGCACCGCCACCAGCGCCCCGACCGGCTCGCCCAGCGCCACCAGGCGCAGCTCGGCCCGGCCGTCCCTGGCCACGAAGACGCCGGTGAGGTCGCCGCGCTCCACCAGGGCGCTGCGCGGCACCAGCACGTCCTGGCCGGCCGAGGCGGCCGCGGCCGCGGGCCGGCCCGGCAGCGTCAGCCGGGCGAAGGCGCCGGAGCGCAGGGCGCCCTCCACCGTGCGGACCCGGGCCCGGACGGCGCGCCGGTGCGACAGCGGGTCGCCGCCCGAGGCCAGGGAGGTCACCACCGCCTCGCCGCTGGCCTGGTCGCTCGCGAACCGCAGCGCCGTGCCGACGGCCACGCCGCGCGCCTCGGCCTCGGTGAGGCTGGCGGTCAGCTCCAGGGCCTCGCCCTGCAGCTCCAGGATGGGCTGGCCCGGGCCGACCAGGTCGCCCGGCTCGACGCGCCGGGCCTGGACGCTGGCGGCGAAGGGGGCCCGCACCTGGGTGTACCCCAGGGTGGCCCGGGCCGCGGCCACGGCGGCCTCGGCCTGCGACCGCTGGGCCACCGCCAGCTCCAGCTCGGACGGGGTGGCGGCGCGCACCGCCAGCAGCTCCCGCAGGCGGCGCTCGTGGGCGGCCGCGGCGGCCTGGCCGGCCTCGGCGGCGGCCAGCGCCCCACGGACGTCGTCGTCGCCCAGCGAGACCAGCAGCTGCCCCTGGCTCACCCGGTCCCCCTCGGCGACGTGCACGGCCTTGACGGTGGCCGCCACCCGGGTGGCCACCGTGGCCCGCTGGACGGCCACCGCGGTGGCGGCCACCTGGCCGGCCGAGGCGCCGACGCCGAGGGTCACCAGGTGGACCCGGGCCGGCGGCGCGGCGGCGGGCGACGCCGTGGCGGCGCGCGGGGCGGTGGGCTGGAGCGAGGCGAGGAGCAGCGCGGCGGGCAGCAGGTGGCGGATCATGGCGTCAGTCCTTCGATGGGCTGGTGGAGGGCGAGCGCGTGGCGCGCCCGGGCGAGGCGGGCTTCCACCCGGCTGGCGAGGAGGAGGGCGCGGGCGCCGGCCAGGCCGGCCTCGGCGTCCAGGACGTCGGTGAGCGGCAGGAGGCCCTGCCGGTGGCGGGCGCCGCGGAGGGTGCGGGCCGACTCCGAGGCGGCCACCGCCTCCTCGGCGGCGCGCACCCGCGCGCCGGCGGTGGCCTCGGCCACCTCGGCCTCCGACAGGTCGCGGGCCGCGGCCAGCTCCCGGTAGGCGCGGGCCTCGGCGGCGGCACGGGCCCGCGCGGCGGCGGCGCGGTGGGCCGCGGCGTCGCCCAGCGACAGGTCCCAGCGCGCCACCAGCCCCAGGCTGGTCCAGGCGGTGCCCTCCGAGAGGTCTGGGGTGCGGGAGAGCTCGGCGCTCGCCTGGGCGAAGAGGGACGGCAGGAGCGCGCCGCGCGCCGCCGAGACCCCGGCCGTGGCGGCCCGCTCGCGCAGCCTGGCGGCCTGGACGTCGGGGCGGGCGCCCAGGGCCTCGGGGGCGGCGACCGGCGCGGGCGGCAGCGCGCCCACCGGGCTGGTGAGCTCGGCGGCGCCGGCCGGTGCCCCGGACAGCAGGGCCAGGGCGGAGCGGGCCGTGGCCCGCCGCTGCACCGCCGCGGCGCGCTCGGCCTCGGCCTGGGCGCGGAAGGCCACGGCGCGGGCCAGGTCGGCGTCGAGCGCCAGCCCCTGGGCCGCCCGCTCCCGGACGAAGCGCTCGGTCTCGGCGGCGTGGGCCGCGAGGTCGTCGGCCCACTGGATGCCCTGCTCGGCCGCCTGGGCGCCGAAGTAGGCCTCCACCACCAGGGCCGCCACCTCCAGGCGGCGGCGCGCGTGGTCGGCCTGCTCGGCGTCGGCGGCCGCGCCGGCGGCGCGCTGGCCGGCCACCAGCCGGCCCCCCATGTAGAGCGGCAGCTGGAGCGAGACCCCGCCGCCCAGGGCGCCGATGGCCGCCGGATCGTTCAGCCTGGCCGGGTCGAAGTCGGCCTGGGTGATGCGCCCCTGGTCGAGGCGCACCCCGAAGGCCATCATCGGCTCGTCGGTGCGGACGGCGCGGGCCACCAGGGAGAGCGTGGGGAGGCGGGCCTGGCCGGCGCGGTCGGCGTCGGCGCGGGAGGCCTCCACCTGCGCCTGGGAGGCCCGCAGCAGGGGGTGGGTCGACCAGGCCGCACGGATGGCCTCGTCGATGGTCAGCGGTGCGGCGGCGGCCGCCGCGGGCAGGGAGGCCAGGAGCAGCGCCGCCAGGGCGAGCCCGCGGCGGATCAGGATCGGTTCGGTCACGGGCCGTCAGAGCCGGCCCGCCCGGAACCGCTTCGCAGGTTTCTTCGGGAAGGCGGGACGGGCCGGCCGGCGCCCGGCCCCCGCCCGGGTGCACGGGCGGGGCCCCCGCCGCCGGGACCTAGTTGGCCCCGCGCGCCCCCAGCACGGCCGGGATGGTCTTGAAGAAGATGCGCATGTCGTTGGCGAGGGACCAGTGGTCGATGTACTCGAGGTCCAGCTCCATCCAGCGGTCGAAGTCGATCTGGTTGCGCCCGCTGATCTGCCAGATGCAGGTGATGCCCGGGCGCACGCTGAGCCGGCGCCGGTGCCAGCGCTGGTACTGCGCCACCTCAGCCGGGATGGGCGGCCGCGGCCCCACCACGCTCATCTCGCCCAGCAGGACGTTGAGGAACTGGGGCAGCTCGTCGATGGAGGTGCGCCGGATGAAGCGCCCCACCCGCGTGACGCGCGGGTCGTTGGTGATCTTGAAGACCGGCCCGGACATCTCGTTGCGGGCCAGCAGCTCGGCCTGCCGGGCCTCGGCGTCCACGTGCATGCTGCGGAACTTGAGGATGTCGAAGAGGCGGCCGCGCAGGCCGACGCGGCGCTGCCGGAAGAAGACCGGGCCGGACGACTCGGCCTTGATGGCCACCGCCACGCCCACCAGCAGCGGCGAGAGCAGGAGCAGCGCCGAGGCGCTCACCAGGACGTCGAAGACCCGCTTGACGGCCAGCGCCAGGCCGTCGGTGGGGGTGCGCGAGAGGGTCAGCATGGGCAGCCCGCCCAGGTCGGCCAGCGTCATGCGGGCCGGCCCCATGCGCAGCACGTCGAGGGCGATGCGGACCGACACCCCCTCCTCCTCGCAGGTCAGGATGGCGGCCTCCATCGAGGCCAGCCGCTCGCGCGGCACCGCGAAGACCACCTCGTCGAGGACGTGGGTCTCCAGCACCCTGCCGATCTCGGAGAGGCGGCCCAGCACCACGAAGTCCGGGTCGGGCTCCGCGCCGTCCTCCACGATGCAGCCGGCCAGCTTCAGCCCCCACTCCGGGTGCGAGGAGGTCTCGGTCAGGATGTCGGCCACCTGCTGGCCGGTGCCGACCAGCGCGTAGTAGCGCGGCTCCCGCGGCGCCCAGCGCAGGGCGCGGGTGCCCAGCCGCAGCACGGTGAGCGCCAGGGCCGCCAGGCCGAAGTAGACCACCGTGACCACCCGCGAGATCTCCTGGTACTTGACCAGGAAGACCAGCACCAGCAGTGACAGCGCGGTGGAGGCCAGCGCCTTCAGGGCCCGGGTGATCTCGGCGCTGAGCGGCCGGGTGCCGCCCTGGTAGACGCCGAGGAAGCGCGAGCTGACGAGCCACGCCAGCAGCGTCACCAGCAGCGGCAGCCAGTAGCGGCTGAGCGGCAGGCCGGCCGGGAAGAACTGCGCGTGGATGCGGTAGGCCAGGGGCAGCAGCGCCCCCAGCACGAACAGATCCGGGAGCAGCAGCGGTGCCTCGCCGGTGCGGTTGTCGACCCTGAGCATACGATGTCCCTCGTGACTCTCAGGTAACACGTCCACGGACTCCTGAAAGTCCACCGAGGACACGACGCGTACTCGGGGTCGTGTCACCTCAGGTCACATCGGCGCTGTCCCGTGTTCGCGTGTGGCGGGGGGTCGCACACCGCGTCCATCGAAGACGGGTCGGTGTCGTCGGGGTGGCGGATTCGGCGCGCCCGTGCGATGACGCGCCCCCCGAGAGGGACGCGGGGGGCCCCTGGAGAGCAGCCTAGGATCCGTCGCACCCGTCACAACAGCCCCGCCGACCGGTCTACACACGAGCCCAAGGGAGATGGCCGCGCCTCGGCGTGTCCACGACCACCATGACCCAGCCCCCCGTCTCGACCGAGCTGTCCAGCCGGGCCGGCCAGCCCGGCCCGCCGCGCCGCGCAGCCGGCGGCCGCCCCGCGCCTGGGTTCCGCCGGGCGCCCGTCCCGGCCGCCCTCGTCCTGCTGGTGGCGCTCGCCGGCTGCGCCGCCTCCGGGCAGGCGGTGCGGGTCGAGGACCTGAAGCCCTCCGCGGATCCCGAGGAGGAGTACCGAATCGCGCCCGGCGACGTCCTGAGCGTCCGCGTCTGGAACCAGGAGGCCATGTCGGTGGCGCGCACCCGGGTCCGCGACGACGGGCGCATCTCGGTGCCTTTCCTGCAGGACGTGGAGGCGGCCAACCGCACCCCGGCGGAGCTGGCCACGGTGCTCAAGGCGCGGCTGCAGGCGTTCGTGGTCGGCCCGGTGGTGACCATCACCCTGGAGGACCTGCGGCCGCTGCGCATCCCGGTGACCGGCGAGGTGGCCAGGCCAGGCATCTACGAGGTGGACCGGAAGACCGGCGTGCTGGCGGCGCTGGCGGCGGCGGGCGGCCTCGGGGAGTTCGCCCACCGCGACGCCGTCTACGTCCTGCGGTACCAGGTGCCGCTGGGCGACGTCGCGCCCACCCGCATCCGCTTCGGGTACCAGGCCCTCGTGCGGGGGGAGCGTCCGGCCTCGGCCTTCCACCTCCGGGAAGGCGACGTGGTCGTGGTGGAGTAGCCATGCCCGCCGCGCTCGGCCTGCTGCTCGGCCTGGCCCTGGCCGCCGACGGCCTCGGGTTCGAGGCCGGGGTGGCCGCCGAGGCGCGCAGCCGCAGCCTCTCCCTGGAGGGCTCGCCGACGCTCCACACCCTGGAGCTGGCAGCCGTCCCGCGGGCCGGGGTGCGCCTGGAGCGGGCCGATCTCGTGCTCACGCTGGCCTACGCTCCCCGCCTGGTCATGGCCGACGCCCTGGCGGACACCCAGGTCGACGCCCTGCACCTGCTCGAACTGGCGGCGCTGGCGCAGCCCGCGCCGTGGTTGGCGGTCTCGGGCGAGGCCCGCGGCGCGTTCGGCACCACCCGCCTCCGGGCCGACGCCCGGCGCCCGGACGAGCCGACCGGCGCGGTGGCCACGCCGTCCGCGGTGCCGGTCCGGCAAGCCGAGGCGGCCGCCGCCGCCACCGCCCACCTCGACCCCCTGACCGAGGCGACGGCCAGGGTGGCCTGGTACCTCGGCGGAGGCGCCGACGCCGAGGCCCGCCTGCTGGTGCCAGAGGAGCGCCGCCTGCGCCTCGACGCCGCGGTCCGCTGGCGCCTCACCCGCGTCGACGAGCTCGGGCTGGCGGCCCGGATCGAGGACGTCCGCTTCCCGGTCGGCGACGTGGCCAGCTACGCGCTGCTGACGGCCGAGTGGCGCCGCCGGCTGGGGCTGGCCCTGGAGGCCTGGGCCAGCGCCGGGGCGGGCGCCAGCCTCGTCGATGGCGCCGACCGCGCCGCCACCAGGCGGGCCACCTGGGCTGGCGAGGTTGGCCTGCGGCACTCGGCCGCGCGCGGGCTGACGCAGCGGCTGGCGCTGCGCACCACCCCGGTGGTGGACCGGCTGACCGGGGCGGTGGACCGCCGCATCGAGGCCGCGCTGGACGGCGAGTGGGCCCTGGCGCCCGCCTGGCGGCTGGGCGGGCACTCCGTGGCCACGCTCCTGCAGCGAGACGCCGGCGATGCCCGCCTGCTCTCCCTGGACCTGCGGATCGATCGAGCAGCGCCGCGTGGCACCTCGCTGGGTGCTGGGGCCTACGCCACCTGGCAGCGCACCAAGGACCCGAGCCTGCCGTCCTTCGCCGAGGTCGGGGTCTTCCTCGCGGCCAGCTGGTCCACACCGCGGCAGTGACTGGGCCGGGGCGCACGACCTGTTCGGGCGGTGCGCCAAACTGCTGCACGCGCTGGGAGGTCACCGCACCGTGGGATTGCACGGTCCGTTGAACTTACCTAGCCTCACATCACCCTGAGTCGTTGCCGTTCCCGCCGCGCGAGGCAACTCACACGGTCAGCTTCACCGAGGCCACCATGAACCGCTCCATCCGCAACACCGTCCTGAAGCTCATCCTCCTGGTCGCCTTCTGCGCGGCCGCCCCGGCCCTCGCCGCCGACGCCGACGCGACCAGCAGCCGCCGCCGCCCGCCTCCCCGCTCGGTGCCCGAGTTCGACCCGGCCACCGGCGGCGTCATCGCCGCGCTGCTGGCCGGCGGCGGGGTCCTGGTCGCCAAGCGCAAGGGCCGCTGAGCACGTCGACCCCAAGGGCTTCCTCGATGGCCACCGAGACGCGGCGCCCAGCCCGCTGGGCGCTGCCCGGTGGCCTCTTGCTTGGTCAGTACCTGGTCCTCTCGGTCCTGGTCGACCTGCCCACCACCGGTCCGGCCGCCGGCCTGATCGGCGCCATGCGGCTGGCGGCGCCGGTGGTGCTGGCGGCGGCGGCGGCCGGGTGGTTGCTGGCGCGCCAGGGCGTCACCTCCAGCGGTGCGCTCGCCGAGGATCCCCTGCCCGCCTGGCGCCCCTGGCCGGCGCTCGCCTTCCAGGCGCTGGCCTTCGCGGCCACTGCGGCCGCGGCCTGGCTGGTGCTCGGCCCGGGGGCACCCCCTGCCACCGCCCCGCGCCTGGCCGTCCTGCTGGTCGGGTCCGGCGCCACTGCGCTGCTGGCGCTGGCGGTCGCCGTGCCGCTCCGGTGGGCGGCGCGCCACCTGGCGGGCGCCTGGCTGGTCCCGCTGCTGGCGCTGGGCCTGGGAGCCCTGGCCTGGCGCGCGGCGGCCGCCGCCGAGCAGCTCTGGGGCGCCCTCTCGAGCTTCACCTTCGTGGCGGTGGTGGCGCTGCTGCGCGCCGGCGCCGGCCAGGTGGTGGCCGACCCCGGCGCGCTGGTCCTGGGGCTGGACGGCTTCGAGGTCGAGATCGCGCCCATCTGCTCGGGCGTCAACGGGGTCGGGCTGGTCCTCATGTTCCTGGCCACCTGGATCGCGCTGGCGCGCCGGCGGCTGCACGTCGGCCGCGCCCTGCTCCTCCTGCCCCTCGGCGCGCTGGCCGCCCTGGCCGCCAACGTGCTGCGCATCGCCCTCCTGCTCCTGGTGGGCGCCGCGGGCCACGAGGCCCTGGCCCTGGGCGGCTTCCACTCCAAGCTGGGGTGGATCCTCTTCCTCGGCCTGGCCCTGGGCGGCGTGGCGCTGGCGGAGCGACTCCCCTGGCTGCACCGCGCCGCCGCCCCGCGCGACGACCGGGCCCTCGTCCCGCAGGCCGCCGGCGCCTACCTGGGCCCGCTCATGGCCACCATGGTGGCGGCGCTCGGCACCAGCCTGTGGGCCGACGGTCCGCTCGACGCCTGGTACGGGGTGCGGGTGGTGGCCGCGGTGGCGGTCCTGGTGGGCGTGCGCGCCAGCCTGCCGGCGCCTCGCCTCCACCTGGCCGGGGCGCTGGTGCCGGCCCTGATCGGCGCGGTGACCTGCCTGGCCTGGGTCCTGGCCGTGCGCGGCGAGGGCGACGGGCTGGCCGAGGCGCTCGGGCGGCTCTCGCCCCAGGCCCAGACCATCTGGGTGGCGTCCCGGCTGCTCGGCTCCATCCTGGTGATCCCGGTGGTGGAGGAGCTGGCCTTCCGCGGCTTCCTGCTCCCGTGGCTGGTGGGCCAGGACTTCGAGGCCACCGACCCGCGGGCCTGGACGGTGGCGGCCGTGGCGCTGTCGTCGCTGGCCTTCGGCGTGCTGCACGCCAGCTGGCTGGCCGGCACGGCGGCCGGGCTGGCCTTCGCCGCGGCCAAGCTGTGGCGCGGCCGGCTCGGCGACGCCATCCTGGCGCACGCGCTCTGCAACGCCGGGGTGGCCGCCGCCGCGCTGTGGGGCGGGCGGCTCGACCTGTGGGCCTGAGATGCTCCAGGCTCAGTGCACCAGGAAGCAGCCGGCGACGCGGTCCCGCCCCACCTGCGCCACGATGCGGCGCACGTCGCGCGTCCGGGTCAGCCCCTGCTCCACCAGGACCACCACCGCGTCGGCGCCCTGGGTGGCCGCCAGCCCGAGGGGCTCGGAGAGGATGCAGGGCACGGCGATGACGAACCGCGCCGCCGGGAAGACCGGCATCAGGCCGGCCGAGGGGTGATCCGGCGCCTCGGACTGGATCGGCTCGGAAGGCTCGGACCCAGGCTCGGCCTCCTGGTCCTCCTGGACCCCCTGAACCTCCTCGGCGCTGACCTCGATGGCCCGGGGCGCCTGGGCCGCCTCGCCCGAGAAGCGGCGCAGCTGATCCTGCAGGTCGGAGAGCACCAGCGCGGTGCCGTAGTCGAGGGCGCTCATGGTGACGGCCCGCACCGCCAGGCCGCTGACCTTCTGGCCCACCTCGGCCAGCGCCATGGCCGCTTCCTCGGCGGACCCGCCGGCGCGCCCAGGCACCAGCACCACGGACATCCACGGCCGGCGCGCCAGGGCGAACCAGAGCTGCAGGTAGGCCCGCTCCTTCTCGGCGCTCCACTGCCCCGGCGGGATCTGGGCCAGCTCGTCGTTGGTGTTCGAAGTCATCCGGTCCTCGCGCCGCCGTGGCAGGGGCACGATGCCGGAGGACCGGGCGCGGCACAAGGACCGCGGGTTCGGCACAGGCCGGCGCAGGCCGCCGCCGCGACCGTGCGCCTCGGCGCACAGGGCGGCGCGGGCCGGCGAGGTCGCCGCGGCGCGCCTGCAGCCCCGTCAGTTCGGGACCACCTGGCCGGCCGAGTCCAGCGTGGTGACGGTGGCGAAGGCGCCGCAGGTGGTGGTCACGGTGGCGGTGAACTGCGCGGTGCCACCCGGCGGGATGGTGGCGCCCGCCGGCGTCACCTGCACCGAGAGCACCCGCTCGGTGACCGTCACGGTGGCGCTGGCCTTCTTGGTCGGATCGGCCACGCTGGTGGCGACCAGGTGGTAGATCCCACCGGTGCTGGGCGCCGTGTAGACGCCGCTGGCCGAGATGGCGCCGCCGGCGGCCCCCTCCTGCACCGACCAGGTCACCGCGCCGTTGGACGAGCCGGTCACCGCCGCGGTGAGCGCCAGCGTGGCGCAGGCGTTGATGGAGCCGGTGGCCGGCGTGACGGTGACCACCACGGGCGCCGGGGGGCTGGTCACGGTGATGGTGGCGGCGGAGCTGACCGTCGGGTCGGCGACGCTGGCCGCCACCACGTGGAAGGTGCCGGCCGCGCCGGGCGCCACGTAGCGCCCGGTGGAGGAGACGGTGCCGCCGCCGACCTCCCGCACCGTCCAGGAGACCGCGGTGTTGATGGCGCCGGTCACGACGGCCGTCAGCTCAACGGCCTCGGCCGGCTGGAGCGCCACGGTGGCCGGCAGGACGCCGACGGTCACGGTGGTGCCCGCGGGCCCGGAGGGAGCGGCGTCCATCACCTCGCCGGCGCAGGCCGAGATGGTGAGCGCGAGAGCTGCTGCAGCGAGGCTGGTGACGCGGGTTGCACGGACCTGACGCATTGTGCCTTCTCCGGTTTTTGAGCCCCCGTCGCTGAGTGACGCTCGTTCGGGGGACGATGCCCTCCCCACGTACCGCGTCTTGATGAAGGTCAACCAGCCCCCATGGAGGCTGATCTGAAGTAGCCGATTTAACTACACTTCGGGACATTTGCCGACCCAACAGGGGGTCCGCCTTGGCGGCAGAACAGAAGTGGATTCCGCCGGTTACGGAAGGCCGAGCGGATGGCGCCAAACGCTCAAATACAGGTCGCACGCCACCCTGCCCTCACGGGTATAGCCGGCCCGGGACCCCAGGGCTTCAACTAAGGGTTCCAGTTCCATCCAGCGCGGGTCCCGGTGGCTCGGGTCACCGATGGCGGCGTGCCCCACCTCGTGGACCAGCACCGTCTGCTCGACGCAGGCGAGCTCGCCGGCGCCCGGATCGCGCACCGTGAGCCGGATGTCCCGCCCCTCGTGGCAGCCAAGCGCCGCCCCCTGGGACCCGCAGGCGACGTGCGGCGCGTCGGTGAAGGTGATGGTCACCTCGTCGAGGTCGCCCCAGCCGCCGCCCCAGTAGCCCAGCGCCACGTCCAGCGTGCTCTCCAGCCGCGCCGGGAAGTCGGCCTGCTGCGTGAAGGGCGCGTCCGAGTCGACCACGATCGAGGTTCCACGCACCGTGAACGTGGGCACGGGCGCAGCCGCGCCCCCGCAGCCCGCGAGAAGCGCCGCCAGCAGCGCGATGCGCGCACCGATCGACACCCGACTCCTTTCCGCCCAGCAACAACCCGGATGACGTCATGGTGGGCTGGTGCCGGGAGGCCCGGTAGACCGGGGAGGCACGTCACCGGCCAGCGGGACGGCCGAGGTGCCGCGACGCACGCAGACGGGGGGCCACGAGCGGGCTGAGGTCAGTACTCGCCGTGCAGCAGCACGCGGGCACCCAGGTTGGTGTCGCTGGCCCCGTCGGCGACGTAGGCCCCGCTCGGGTCTGGCTCGAGCGAATAGCGGATCAACCTGGCCTCGAGGAGTCCTCTGAGCGAGAGCCTCCTCCCCAGCGCCACCGCGAGCCCCGCCTCCAGGTCCACGGCCGAGGCGCTGCCGCCAGGGAAGAAGGCCGGGGACCCCGACACCAGGTCGCGGGCGGTCGACCAGGCCACGTACCCGAGCCCCGCCAGCAGCATGAGCCGGCCGGGCAGCGGGGCCTCGGCGCCGACCGCCAGGCCCAGACCGGCCAGCTCGGCGTCCGGCAGGCCGGGCACCAGCGGGCTCGAGGTCGCCGAGTGGCGCTGGTAGGAGAGCGCCGGCACCAGCGTCAGGCGCCACGAACCGAGCGGCGGGGTGCGCCACAGGACGCCGGCCTCGAGGCGGGTGAAGGTGGTGTCGCCCACGACTGCGCCGTCCTGGGCCTTGGTGTCGACGGCGAAGGTGCGCGCATAGCCGACGAAGAGCCCGAGCCCCTGGAGCAGCACGCCGTCACCGTGGGCCAGCGGGTAGAGCTCGGCGCGCAGCACGGGGCCGGAGACCAGCGGGACGTCGAAGGCCAGCAGCCTGGCCCCGGCGGGCCGGGCTCCCTGGTAGGCCAGGGTCCGGCTGGCCAGGCGGAGCCCAAGCTCCGCGGCGACCAGCGGGCGCCCGCCGACCGGCGCCGGGGCGACGACCGGTTCGGCCGCAGGGGCAGGGGCGAGCGGAGGGCGGACCGCAGGCGCGGGGACCACGACCGGCGCGGGCCTGGCGGGCGTCACCAGCTCGGGCGCCTTCACGGGAGGCGGCTGGCCGCCCACCAGCGCCCGAAGCTCGGTCTGCAGCTGGCGCACTGCGGCCGGCGCGAGCAGGCCCGAGGCGTCGAGCGGGAAGGTCCAGGTGCGGGTCGCCAGAGCCTTGCCCGTGAAGAACGAGAGCGAGAGCTGGCGCCCGGCCCCCTTCCTGGCCACCGATCCGGTCAGCACTCCCTTTACCTGCAGCGGGCCGGCCTTTTTCAGGTCGAGCACCCCGCGGGTGGAGACCTTGGCCCAGGGCTGGCAGTCCTTGGCGGAGCAGAGGGCTCGCTCCAGCTGGTGCACCAGGGCCCCGTCATGGGAAGTCCCCACCGGACCGATGCTGAGGCTGGGTGCGGCCTGAGCAGCCAGGGAGACCCCTGCCAGCAGCAGGAACGCACCGATGCGACGACGCCACGCGCTCATAGCCCCCCCCGGGGTTCCAGGGGCCTCGAGCAGGCCCCAGTAGATTGAGGCGCCTGCCCGGCGCCGAAGGCAATGGCCAATCCGTGACACCAGGCCGCGGGGTCCGGGGCGCTCAGCCCCGGGCCGGCGCAGCCTGCGCAGCCAGCTGGGCCCGCAGCAGCTTGCCGGACTCGTTGCGCGGCAGGGCCTCCACCAGGGTGAAGCGGGCCGGGACCCGGTAGGCCGGCATCCGGGCCCGGCAGAAGGCGCGCAGCGCCTCCTGCTCCGGCTGGCAGCCCTGGCGGGCCACTATGAAGGCCACCGGGACCTCGCCCAGGAGGGAGTCGGGCGAGCCGATGACCGCCGCCTCGGCGACGTCCGGGTGCTCCGCCACCACCTGCTCGATCTCGATGGGGCTCACCCGGTGCCCGCCGATCTTGAGGATCTCCTTCGACCTCCCGCGGTGGAAGAAGAAGCCGTCGGCGTCCCGCTCCGCCAGGTCACCGGTCCAGAGCCAGCCGTCGTGCAGGATGGCGGCGGTCTCCTCCGGCTCGTCCAGGTAGCCCGGCGTGACGTTCTGGCCTCGCGCCACCAGGTGGCCCACCTCGCCGCGCGGCAGCTCCCTGCCCTGCCCATCCACCACCTGGAGCTCCACCCCGGGGATGGCCAGGCCGATCGAGCCGCGCTTGTCGGTGGCGTGCTCCGGCGGCAGGTAGCTGAGCCGCGCCGTGGCCTCGGTCTGGCCGTACATCACGAAGAGGCGGGCCGGCGCGAAGGCGGCGCGCACCCAGTCGATGGTCTCCGGCGCCATGGCCCCGCCGGCCTGGGTCAGGTACCGCAGGCTCGGCATGGCGACGCTGGAGACGTCCACCTGCCGCCGCAGGATCTCGTAGGTGAGCGGCACGCCCGCGAAGCCGGTGCAGCCCTCCACCCCCAGGGTCTCCAGCACCACCCGCGGAAAGGCGAAGCGGCCATCGAGGAACACCGAGCCGCCGGCCAGCAGGTGCGTCTGCAGCACGCTGCGGCCGTAGCAGTAGTAGAGCGGCAGGATGACGAGGGCCCGGTCCTGCGCCGTGAGCCCCAGGTACCGCACGATGGAGCGCGTGTTGGCGTCAACGTTGCGGAAGGTCTGCACCACCCCACGCGGCCGGCCGGTGCTGCCCGAGGTGTAGAGGATGAGCGCCGGCTGATCGGCGACGAGCGCTGGCCGCGGCGGCTCCGGCACGGCCGGCAGCGACGGGTCGACGCGCCCGTCCTCCAGCAGCAGCGTGGCCGGCAGGCCGCCCAGGTCGGCCAGCACCCGCTCCGGGAGCGGGCCGGCGTGCACCACCCAGAGCCGGTCGAGCAGGCGGTCGTCGGCCAGCGCGCCCCAGGTCCTGGCGTCACGGGACCAGACGAAGGCGTGGCGCACCCCGCTCTGCGCCACGATGGCGCGCTGCGTGTCGGCCTTCCACTCCCGGTTCACCTCCACGGTGGTGCCGCCCAGCGCGTGCACGGCCAGGCTGGCCACCACGGTGGCCGGCGTGTTGGGGAGCGCGGCCAGGACGCGGTCGCCCGGCCGGATCCCGGCGGCGGCCAGCTGGGAGGCCAGGGCGCGCACACGCTCCGCCAGCTCGCCGTAGCTGAGCCGGGTGGTCGGGGTGGCGACGGCCGGGGCCCCGGGGCGCCGCGCCGCGTGCTCGAAGAGCCAGTCGTGGATGAAGGGGGATTCCATGTTCGACACCCCTGCAGCCTATACCCTCCGGACGCCCGCCACCCCGGGCCGCGTCAACGCGCCGCGGGGCCGGGCAGCTGGTACCCGAGGAGCGCCGCGTTGTCGTAGGCGGCGGCGACCACACGGGCCGGGTTGCCCGCCACCAGGGCGCCGGGAGGGACGTCCTTCGACACCACCGAACCGGCCGCGATGGTCGCCCCGTCGCCGATGGTGATGGGGCCCGTCAGGGTCGACCCCGGGCCGATCCAGACGTTGTTCCCGATGGTGGGGATGCCCCGGCCGATGGCGCCCAACCCCATGCCGACCGTGACGTTGTGGGTGACGTTGCAGTTGGCGCCGATGGTGGTGGGCCCGATGAGCACGGTGTACGGGTGGCCGAGGTGGAAGGCCGGCCCGATTCGCGTCCGGAAGGGGATCTCCACCTTGTGAAGGAGGCGCATCAGGTAGTTCAGGACCAGGTAGACGGCGAAAGGGGGCGCCCCCAGGAGCTTGCTCCGCTCCATCAGCACCAGGCCGAGCTGCCCGAGGCGGTAGACCGCGATGCAGTGGAGCTCGAAGTTCCAGGCCCACGCCAGCACCTTCCTGGCGAGCCGGGGGGTCGTCGTCCCGCAGATGATGACGTAGTACTTCTCGCAGTCGTGGTGCAGGCCCCAGTGGCGGGGCTGGGGGCCGGGCGCGACGCCCTCCGCCCCGGCTGGCTCCATCACCGGACTCCGGCGGCCGGCGCGGCGGGCGGCAGGGCCGCCAGGAAGGCCACCAGGGCTCGCGCCACGTGGCGCCGGCCCTCGGCGTTCAGGTGCCCACCGTCGTCGCTGTAGGCCGCGTCCATGACCGGGACCGGCCGGCCGCCCACGGTGACGGTCCGCGGCCGGCCGTCGGGGCCGGTGGCCTCGAGGCTGGCCAGGTCGAAGA
Organism: Anaeromyxobacter sp.; assembly: GCA_016718565.1. Lineage (NCBI taxonomy): Bacteria > Pseudomonadati > Myxococcota > Myxococcia > Myxococcales > Anaeromyxobacteraceae > Anaeromyxobacter > Anaeromyxobacter sp. The sequence goes on from JADKCZ010000018.1 coordinate 101,199, forward strand.
GCGGCTCGCGGCCCTGGTAGGCCTGGCGCACCAGCGCGTTGAAGGCCTCCCGGCGGGCGTTCTGCACCTCGGAGGTCTCCCGCCCCAGCAGGCGCTTGGCCAGGGCCTTCAGCCCGCCCTGGGTGGTGGTGAGCGGCGCGGTCAGGTGCACGAAGGTGGTCCGCGGGTGGCGGGCCTGCAACTCCCGCAGCGCCGCCTGGTAGCGCGTGAAGAGCGCCGCCACGTCGGTCCCCTGGTGGAAGTCGACGTAGCAGAACTTCATGAAGGCGACGTCCGGGGCGGCGCCCGCGGCCGGGGCGAAGTACCCCTCGAAGCTCTGCACCTTGCGCAGCGGGTCGCCGTTGTCGGCGACGGCCCCGTGCGCCCAGGTCGCCGGCGCGGCGCCGAGCGCGCTGGTCGCCTCGACGAGCCGGAGGCCGACGCCCTCCTGGCGGGCCAGCTCGGCCAGGCCCTCCAGCACGTTGCCCCCGACCGACTGGTGGCCGAAGAAGACCGAGCGCCTCAGCGCCGCCTCGAGGTCGGCGCGCAGCGCGGCGTCGCCGGCGCCGGCCGCGGCCGCCGGCGCCAGCGCGGCGGCGAGCAGCGCCAGGCTGCCGGCCAGGTGGAGGACTGCGTGGCTGGTGGACATGGTCGTGCCTCCTCGGCGGAGCGGCCGGGACGGGTGGTGGGCGCCTCAGGCCGTGGCGACGCCGACCTGCTGCTTGCGGACCACGAAGGCGGTGATGCGGCCGATGGTCTCCAGGTTGGCGGGCACCGTCTCGGCGTCGTCCACCTTGATGGCGAACTGCTCCTCGAGGAAGGCGATGACCTCGAGCATGCCGGTGGAGTCCACGATCCCCTCGTTCACCAGCGACACCTCGTCGCCGAGCCGCGCTGGATCCTCGACGTGAAGTTCTGCTGGACGAACTGGCGGACGCGGGTGGCGATGTCTTGGTTCATTTCGATGGCCTCGGAGGGGAGATCACACCATGGTCGCCGTCCCCGGCGGTAGTCCCATGCCATGTTGACAGCGGGTGACGGGTTCAGTGACAGGCCTGGGGCTCCAGGCGGTCGACGTCGGTGCGGAAGGTGATGGGCGGGGTGGCGGGCAGGTTCCGGACCAGCTGGTCGTGCAGGAGCTGGGTGGAGAGGACGCCGACCAGCGCCATGTTGTCCGAGTTGGAGAACTGCCCCTGCGCGCCGTGGGCCTGGCACTTGCGCCACAGCTGAGCCGCCAGCCTGGGCTCGAACACGCCGGCGTCGGCCAGGGCCCGCTCGCCCATCAGGTCGGCCGCCCACGGCGGAGCGGCCGCCCCCACGAAGGAGAGGGCGTCGGGGGCGCGGTAGGGCTGCTTGGTGCGGCGGATGACGGACTCCGGCACCAGCCCCTCGGCCGCCCGCTTGAGGACGTGCTTCTCGTCGAGCCCCTGCAGCTTGAAGCCGGAGGGCAGCGAGTTGGCCAGCGCCACCACGCCGGCGTCGAGGAAGGGGAAGCGGCCCTCCACCGAGTGGCCCATGAGCATCCGGTCGCCCTGCGACGAGAGCAGGTACCCCGAGAGGAGGGTGCGCACCTCCAGGTACTGGTCCTGCGCCAGGGTGGACCAGCGGCCGTGCTCGGGCGGCAGCGAGCCGAGGAGCCGGGCCACCACGTCGGTTCCTGCGGCGGCCTGCCGCAGCGCACCGGTGAAGAGCCGCTGCAGGGCGGCGGCGGGCTGCCAGCGGGTCTGGTGCCCGAAGCCAGGGGAGCGCCAGCCCTCCCGGCCCCTGCCGAAGAACTCGCGGGCCAGCGCCTGCTGGGCCACGGGCGAGCGGGCCAGGTACGGGTAGAGCCGCTCCAGCAGGCGGGGCCGCAGCGTCGAGCCGGGGAGGCGGCCCCAGAAGCGCCGCACCTTCGCCTCGCGGAACAGGTCGTAGCCGGCGAACATCTCGTCGGCCCCCTCGCCGGTGAGGACCACCTTGATCCCCGACTGGCGCACCAGCCCGGAGAGCAGGAAGAGGGGGGCCGGCGCGGTGCGCAGCAGCGGACGCTCGGCGTGGTAGACCACGGCCGGGAAGGCGGCGCCGATGTCCTTTCGGGAGACCACCACGTCGCGGTGGTCGCTCCCGATGAGGGCCGCCACCTCGCGCTGGTAGCCGGTCTCGTCGTACTCGGCGTCCTCGAAGCGCAGCGAGAAGGTGAGGAACCGCTCCCCCTTCACCCGGCGGCCCAGGGCCGCCACCAGGGAGCTGTCGAGCCCGCCCGACAGGTAGCAGCCGACCGGGACGTCCGAGCGCAGCATGCGCAGCCGCACCGCGTCCTCCAGGGCCTGGCGCACCTGCCCGACCGCCTCGTCCAGCGAGCCGCGGAAGCCCTCCGCCGGGCCGGCCGGGTAGCGTGGGCGCCAGAAGCAGCGCTCCTCGCTCCCCTGGCGCGTCACCACCCGCAGGTGCCCGGGCGGCAGCTCGCTGACGCCCTGGAAGACCGACTGGGGCGGGACCACGGTCCAGAAGGTGAAGGTCTCCGCCAGCCCGACCGGGTCGAGGGCGCGGGGGATGGCGTGGTCGGCCGCGAAGATCGACTTCACCTCGCTGGCGAAGTAGAGCCGGCCGCCGTGCTCGCACAGGTAGAGGGGGCGCACGCCCAGCGGATCCCGGGCCAGGACCAGCCGCTCCCGGGCGGCGTCCCACAGCGCGATGGCGAACTGGCCGTTGAAGCGCTCGAAGGCCGCCTCGCCCCAGGCCTCGAAGGCGTGCACGATGACCTCGGTGTCGCTGGCCGTGCGGAAGCGGTGCCCCAGCGCCAGCAGCTCGGCGCGCAGCTCGAGGTAGTTGAAGATCTCCCCGTTGAAGGCGATCCAGAGGGTGCCGTCCTCGTTGCAGAGCGGCTGCTGGCCGGTCGAGAGGTCGATGATGGAGAGCCGGGCGTGGCCCAGCCCGGCGCGGGCGTCGCGGTACAGCCCGAACTCGTCGGGGCCGCGGTGGCGCACCGCCGCCACCATGGCCGTCAGCGCCTGGCGGGACGGCGGCGGCGCCCCGTCATGGAGCGTGACCAGCCCGGCGATGCCGCACATCTCAGGGGCTCCGCGGTCCGGTCACCAGCAGCGGGGCGGCGTGCAGGTAGCGGGCGGCGCGGCGCTTGGCCTCGATGTCCCGGTAGACCCGCTCGACCTGCGCCGGCGTGATGCCCACCACCGGCGCCGCCTCCTCCGCCGTGACCCGTTGACGTACGCGTAGAGGCACAGGTCCATCTCGCCGTGGGGCAGGGCGAAGTAGAACTCCTCCTGGGACTGGGCCAGCGAGAAGGTGTCGGTGGTGGGCGGCCGGCGCCGGATCTCCTCGGGGACCCCGACGTACTCCGCCAGCGCGTAGACCTGGGTCTTGTAGAGGTGGGCGATGGGCTTGAAGTCGGCGGCCCCGTCGCCCGACTTCACGAAGAAGCCCTGATCGTACTCCAGCAGGTTGGGCGTGCCCGCCACGGCGTAGTTGAGCCGATCGGCGTGGTAGTACTCCATCATCGTCCGGGCGCGCTGCTTGAAGTTGGTGGCCGCGATGAGCTGCAGGTAGGCGGCCAGCGGCATGCGGGCGGTCCTGAGCGCGCCCGACGGGTCGGCCACCGTGAGCGAGGTCAGGTTGAGTCGGTCGCTCTCCAGGATGGACGGCAGGGAGACCTTGCAGCGCCAGCCCTCCCCGTACTCCGGGAAGACCTGGCGGATGGCCTCCTCCTGGCGGGCGTAGCAGCCCAGGCCGGCCAGGCCGGGCGCCAGCTCCTCGAGCGCGGTGGGGATGCCGAGCCCGCTGGCCAGCAGCCGGCCGAGCTCCAGCGACTCCCCGGACGAGGCCCGCTCCGGCATGAAGAGGCCGAAGACGCGCTCCTTCCCGAGGGCGCGGGTGCAGAGCGCCGCCACCACCGAGCTGTCGATGCCGCCCGACATGCCCACCACGGCGCCCCGCTTCTTGAGGTCGCCGAGCACCTGCTCCCGGATGGCCTTCTCGATGCGGGCCGCCACGGCGGGCGCGTCGATCTTCAGGACGTCGCTGCTGAACATGGTGGTGGTCTCCCCGTCCGCGTACCATCGGTCCGCGCGTGTCTGGTGGCCATCCCCCGTCCCGGGGACGACGGTGAGCCTGGGGGCTCGGCCGGCGTCCGGTGCAGGCGCGGTGGTGTCGGCGTTTGAACGGAGAGTAACATGGGCGCGCCGGGTCCGGGCGGCCCGCCGCGCCCCAGGCTGGTGGTACAGTCGCGGGCGGCCAGGCGTGCTAGACGTACGGCGCGTCGCGCCAGACCGGGGAGGACAACCTGTCGCAGCCGTGGAATCCAGGCGATCAGCGGTACCCCCCAGGCGAGGGCCGTGGGCGGCCGGTCGACGACGGCGGCGACGGCCTCGGGTGGGCGCTCCTCGCCAACCAGGCCGGGTTCTTGCTGCGCGCGCCGCTGCGCCACCGGGCGCTGGCGGCCGCCGCGCTGGCGGCCTGCCTGGCGCTGGGCGTGGTCCTGATCCTGATCATGCCGGTGAAGTACCAGGTCCAGACCGTGGTGCTCACCCAGCGCAGCCTGCTCATGAGCAGCCTCACCAACCCGGGCATGAACCGCGAGTGGGACGTCCCGACCCGCTCGGCGCGCGAGGTGGTGATCCGGCGCGAGAACATCGTGGCGCTGGCCAAGCAGGTCGACTTCGTCGGGCGGCACATGGCCTCCCGGGCTCCCGTCGTGCGCGCCCGGGACTGGGTGGTCGAGCGCTTCTCCAGCACCGCTCGGACGCCAGAGCTGCTCCTGGAGGTGATGGTGGACACCCTGCAGGACCGGCTCCAGATCTCCACCGGGGCCGAGGGGACCGTGACCATCTCCTTCGAGTGGGCCAACCGCGAGCTGGCCCTCGACGTGGTGCAGGCGGCGCTCCAGATCTTCCTGGAGGAGCGCCACGTGGCCGAGGTGGAGGCGGTCGGGGAGTCCATCGCCATCTTCGAGGAGCACGACGCCAAGGTCCAGAAGGAGATCGCCACCACCGTGGCCAAGGTGGAGGTGAAGGAGCGCGCCCTGCAGGTCCGCACCAGCCCGCGCCCGCCGCCGGTGGCCCCGCCGCGCGCCGAGAGCGGGGAGCTGGCCCGGCTGGAGGCCACCCTGGCGGCCCGCCGGCGCGCCCTGGCGGACCTCGAGCTGTTCCGGCAACAGCGCCTGGCCGAGATGCAGGCCCAGCTGGCCCAGCAGCAGACCATCTACGCCCCCAGCCACCCCACCCTGGCCAGCACCAAGCTGGTCATCGACGGGCTGTCCCAGCCCTCGCCGCAGCGGCAGGCGCTGCAGGCCGAGATCACCCAGCTCGAGTCCGAGGTGGCCCGGCGAGGCGGCCAGGCCAGCCTGGCCCCGGCGGTCGCCTCGACGCTGGAGGCCGACATGGCGGCGGCCCGCCTGCGCCTCCTCCAGATGGCCGACCCGCGGCTGGAGCTGGAGCGTCGGCAGCTGGAGGACCTGCTGCGCGAGCACTCCAACCTGCTGGAGCGGATCGACGCCGCCCGGCTGGAGATGGACACCGCCCTGGCGGCCTTCAAGTACCGCTACACGGTGGTCTCCCCGCCGCAGCTCCCCCGGCGGCCCGCCAGGCCGTACACGCTGATCTACCTGGTGGGAGGGCTCCTGGGCGGCCTGGCGGCGGCCTTCGGGGTGGCCCTGCTGGCCGACCTGATCGGCGGCCGGGTGGTGGAGAAGTGGCAGCTGGAGGAGTCCGTCGGGATCGAGGTGCTGGGGGAGCTGCACCGGCTCCCGGAAGCGCCCAGGCCCCGCTCCCTCCGGGGGCCGTGAGCCGCCGGGCGCCGGTCCACGGCTGGTCGTGACCACGTGAGCCCCAGCCCCACGCCGCGCCACGGCGCCCCCGCCGGGCAGGACCCGGCCCCCTGGCCGGCGCGGGCCCAGGGCGAGCGGCTCCGCGAGGTGCTGCCCTTCCTGCTCCAGGCGCCGCTCCGTCACCGCGCCCTGGCCCTCGGCGCGGCGCTGCTGCTGTGCGCGGTCGGGCTGGCGGCGCGGCTGGTGGTGCCGGTCCGCTGGGAGGTGCGCGCCAGGGTGCTGGCGCAGCAGGGGTCGGCCGCAGAGGCGCTGACCATGCCGGATCTCCCTGGGGTGGACGACGCCCCGGCCCACGCCGTCCGCGAGGTGGTGACCCGGGAGAGCAACATCCTCGCCATCTGCCGCCAGACCCGCTTCGTGGAGCGGTACCTGGCGGGGCGCGCCCCGGCCGTCCGTGCGCGCGACTGGCTGCTGGACACCTTGCGGGGGCGCGAGCGGACGCCCGACGAGGTCCTCGACCTGCTGGTGGACACCTTGCAGGACCGGCTGGTCGTCGAGCCCGACAAGGGCGAGACCGTCACCATCGCCTTCGCCTGGACCGACCAGGTCCTGGCGCTCGACATCGTCGAGGCGGCGGTGCAGAGCTTCATGGAGGATCGCCACCTCACCGAGGTCCAGATGGCGACCGAGATGGCGGCGATCCTGGAGGATCACGACGAGCGGATCCAGCAGGAGATCCAGGCGTCCATCCAGCGGCTGGCCGAGCGGGGCCGCCAGCTCGGCGCCCCAGGGCTGGCGCCGGGCCTGCGGGCCCGCGCCGCCCGGGAGGACGAGCTGTCACGCCTCGAGGGCACCCTCGGCGAGCGCCGCCAGGCCATGGCCGCGCTCGAGCAGGGCCGGGCCCGGCGCGCCACCGAGCTGCAGGTCCACCTCGACCGCGCGCTCGCCACCTTCGCCCCGGACCACCCGGCGGTGCGCAGCACCCGCCAGGCCCTGGACGGCATGGCCGGGCCGTCGACCCAGCTCCACGACCTGCGCCTCGAGGTCGAGACCCTGGAGCGCCAGGTCCTCCTCCGCAGCGGCCGCGCCGAGGGCGGGCCGGGGGCCCCCTCCTCCTTCCTGGACGCGGTCGATCCAGCGGGCCGGCTGGGCGTGGCGCTGCGGGACGTGCGGCTGGAGACCGAGAGCCGCCGGCTCGACCACCTGATGCGGGCCCACTCGACGCGCCTGGAGCGGATCGCGGCGGCGCGCATGACGCTGGCGATGGCCGCCTCGGCCTTCAAGTACCGCTACAGCGTGGTGGCGCCGCCGCGGGTGCCACGCGACCCGGTCAAGCCCTACGGGCTGCTCTTCCTCGGCGGAGGCCTGGTGGGTGGGCTGGCCCTGGCCCTCTTCCTCTCCGCGGCCGTCGACGTGCGCGCCGGACGGCTGGAGGAGCCCCTCCCGGCCGCGCCGGGCCAGGGACTCCAGGCCTGGAGGGAGGTGGCCTGGGCGCCCGACCTGCCTTCGCCCGACCTGCCGGCGCCGGCCGCGCCGGGGCGGCTCGCCTTCTGGGCGCTCTTGGCCGGCGTGTCCGCGGCGACCGCGGCGGCGGTGGTGGCGGGCGCCGGGCCGGTGCTGGCGGCGGTGCCGGCGGCGCTGGCGGCCGGCGCCTGGGTGGTGAGCCGGCTGCCCCTGCGGTGGTCGGTGGCGGGCCTCATCTACCTCTCGCTGGGGATCGACGCCCACGGCGAGTCCACCGGCCAGTGGCGCACCCCCTTCGCCATCATCGGCGACCTCCTCCAGGAGCGGCTCGACGCGGTGACCGGCCTCCCGGGGCTGTCGGTGACCGGGCTGGAGGTGGTGGGCGTCCTCCTGCTCGCCCTCTGGGCCCGGCGCCGGGTCGGCGGCTCGACCCTCGACGATGGCGGGCGGGTGCGGGGCAGCGCCCTCCTGCCCCGGCTGCTGGTGCTCACCGTGGCCGCGGTGCTGTTCGCCGAGGCCGTCGGGCTCGCCAGCGGCCAGGGGCTGGTGCCCTGGAAGCTCCGCAACTACCTCCACCCCGTGCTGCTGTTCCTGCTCTTCGACGCCGCCTTCCGCGGGCCGATCGACCACCGGCTGGTCGGGCGGGTGGTGGTGGCCGCGGCGGCGACCCGGGCGCTGCTGGCCCTGATCGTGCAGCGGCTCTCGATCGCCGAATACGGCGGCAAGTTCGCGGTGGCCACCAGCCACGGCGACTCCGTGCTCTTCGCCACCGCCGCCTTCCTGCTGCTGGCCGACCTCACCGAGCGCGCCGACCGTGGCCGGCTGCTGCGCACCGCCTTGCTCCTCCCGCTGCTGGTGGTGGGCATGCTCGAGAACGGGCGCCGGCTGGTGTGGGTGATGGTGCTCATGGTCCTGCTGGTGGGCTACCTCACCAGCCCGATGCTGGCCTGGAAGCGGCGCCTGACCCGGCTGCTCCTGGTGGCGCTGCCGGCGCTGGTGCTCTACGTGGCGGTGGGCTGGAACAGCGCCTCGCCGCTCTTCGCCCCCGTCCTCACGCTGCGCAGCGTGGCCGACACCTCCTACGACCACTCGGCCTACTGGCGGGAGGTGGAGAACTGGAACATCGCCATGTCGATCCGGGAGCGGCCGCTCATGGGCCTGGGCCTGGGCGGCCGCTACACCGAGCACATGGCGAACGACGACATCAGCTCCATCTACAAGGAGTACCGGGAGTGGCCCCACAACACCGTGCTGGGCCAGTTCATGCTGCTGGGCCTCTTCGGGTTCACCGCGGTCTGGGCGCTCTTCGCCGGCGGCCTGTTCCTGGCCTTCCGATCCCTGCGGGTGGCGACCGAGCCGGACCACCGGGTGGCCGCGCTGGGGTGCATCGGCGCCCTGGTGGCCTGTCACATGCTCGGGTACGGCGACACCGGCGCCCACTACACGCAGTACAAGCTCCTCGCGGCGCTGGCGCTGGCGCTGGCGGGCAAGCTGGCGGTGGCCTGCGGCGCCTGGCCGCGGCGCGCCTGAGCGCGGTGCGGCGCGCCCCCAGGCCCCGTCGACCCGCCCGCTTGTCCGGTGGTCGTGGGGTCGGCCGCTCCGTTGACAGCCCCTTCGGCGCGGCCCTAGTGTTCCGCACCGTCGGCGTGACCCGTCGTGAAGCCCGCGACGCCGCCGCTCCGAGCCGCCGATGACGCCGCCCCCGCCACCTCCCCGCGCCGCGGTCTCCGTCCCCCGCGCCCGGGCGGCGGCGCCCATGGCCGCGCCAGGCCGGTCGGACAGAGAGGACCGTCGATGAAGATCCTGATGGCGATCCACACGCTCAAGTTCCCGACCGAGTCCGGGGTCACCAAGCGGACCTTCCACCTCCTGGAGGAGATGACGCGGCGCCACGAGGTGACGGCCCTGGCCCTGGGCTCGCCCGAGGACGAGGCGCGGGTCCGGCAGCAGATCGGCCACCAGTGCCGGGAGATCGTCTACGTGGACGGCCGGGTGCCGCGCTGGGTCAGCCTGGTGACCCGGATCAGGCTGGGGCTGACCGGGCGGAGCCTGCTGCGGCAGCAGGTCTCCGCCAGGTTCCAGCGCGCCCTCGACGAGCTGGTCCGGCGGGAGCGCTTCGACCTCGTCATCCTGAGCTTCCCGGGCCTCACCTACTACCGGCTCCCGCCAGGGATCCCGACCATCACCGACACCCACAACGTCGAGTACGACATCTGGCGCCGCTACGCCTCGCAGTCGCGGGGCCTGGTGGCGCGCGCCTACCACCGCTACCAGGCCTGGCTGATGAAGCGGGACGAGCTGGCGGCCTGCCGCGGCGGGGACGCGCTGCTCACCACCTCGGAGCGCGACCGGGACGTCTTCCAGGCCGACCTGCCCGCCCAGTCCATCCACGTCGTCCCCAACGGCGTGGACCTGGACTTCTTCACCCCGCCGCCGGTCGAGCCCAGGCCGAACAGCCTGGTCTTCTGCGGCCTGATGAACTGGGCCCCCAACGACGAGGGGATGACCTTCTTCCTCGACCGGGTCTTCCCGCTGGTGCAGCAGGAGGTCCCGGACGCCACCCTCACCATCGTCGGGGCCAACGCCTCGCGGGCGCTGCAGCGCCGCGCCACCGACCGGATCGTGGTGACCGGGTACGTCACCGACGTGCGCCCCTACGTGGCCGCCGGCCAGGTCTACGTCATCCCGCTGCTGGTGGGCGGCGGCACCCGGCTCAAGGCGCTGGAGGCCATGGCGATGCGGAAGCCCATCGTGACCACCTCGGTGGGCTGCGAGGGAATCGACCTGGTCCAGGGGGAGTCGGCGCTGTTCGCCGACGCGCCCGAGGGGCTGGCAGCCGCCATCGTCCGGCTCTTCCGCGAGCCGGCGCTGCGCGCCCACCTGGCCGACCGGGCCTCGGCGCTGGCCCACCAGCAGTACGGCTGGAGGTCGATCGGCGACCGGCTCGACGCCATCGCCGGCGAGGTGGTGGCCCGGCGGCGGACCGGCGGCGCGGCGCCCCGGGGGCCGCTAGCCAGGGCCGGCCGACCAGGCGCCGGGCGCTACCGGGCCGGCGGCGGCGGGACCGGGGCGGCGGCGCGGCGCCGCAGGAGCGCGTCGGCGAGGGCGCGCAGCTCGGCCCAGGTCACCAGGCCGAAGGCGGCGGCGGCGGCCCCGAAGGCCAGGATGCAGAGCGGCACGCCCAGCAGGGGCGGCAGCGGCGGCAGCACCAGGAAGAGCCCCAGCGTCAGCGCGCTGGCGGCCAGCGAGCGGGCCACGTCGGCGGCGAACCAGCCCTGCACCGTCCCCCGCGGCAGCAGCCGGAGCGCGGCGGCGAACATCATCACCTCGCTGAGGCCGAAGGCCAGGACCAGCCCGATCCCGCCGTTGCCGTACCGCGCCTGGGCCCACGGGATGAGCAGGAAGGAGGCCCCGGTGCAGACCGCCACGTTGAGCGCCTTGAAGGCCGCCAGCGCCTTGGGCCGGCCCAGGGCCACCAGGGCGCTGGCCAGGAGCACGTCGATGCAGACCAGGTAGAGCGACGGGGAGGAGACCCGCAGGATGTCGGCGGTCGGGCCGAAGCCCCGCTCGCCGTAGATGGTCTCCACCGCCAGCCCGGCGAAGAGGTAGGTGCCGACCCCGGCCAGGGCGCCGATCCCCAGCAGGGTCCGCAGGGCCGACCGCAGCTCCAGCCCGAACTGGGCCGGGTCGGCGGCGGCGCGGGAGAGCCGCGGGAAGGAGGCGGTCCCCAGGATGGTGGCCGGGGCCACCAGCGTCCCCAGGATGTTGCGGGCCGCCCCGTACCAGCCCACCGGCGCGGGGGGCACCAGCGCGGTGAGCACCAGCACGTCGATGTAGGGCTGCACCGTGACGGCCAGGCCGATGGCGAGGATGGGCAGGCCGCCCAGCAGCAGCTCGCGCCAGGCCGGCCGGGCGACGCGCAGGGGCGGCAGGTGCAGCGCGCGGCTCCTGAGCCAGGCCAGGCCGAGCGCCAGCAGCCCGGCGGCGCCCTGGGCGAGGATGACCCCGGCCACGCCGCCGCCCAGGGCCAGCGCGCCGATGGCCAGCGGCAGCGCCGCCGCCTTGAAGGCCACCTGGACCTGCGCGTCGAGATCCATCCGCTCGCGGGCCCGGAAGACCAGGCCGTAGGCCTGGGAGAGGAAGAACGGCAGCGTGGCCAGCATGAGCAGGGCCAGCAGCCCGAGGGTCCGGACGTCGTAGCCGAGCCCCCAGGCCACCAGCACCGTCAGCCCGGCCAGCGGCGCCGCGCCGGCGGCCCGCCAGGCCAGCGTGGTGCCCAGCAGGTCGCCGGACCGCTCCGGCTGCCGCGCCAGCTCCCGGACCACGAACTGCACCTGGCCCCACTCGACCACCACGTAGGCGAAGGTGACGGTGGTGGTGACCAGGAAGTAGAGGCCGAAGTCGGCCGCGCCCAGCCGGCGCCCCAGGGTGGCGCTGAACACGATGGCCAGCGCGGTGGTCACCACCTGGCCCAGCACCAGGTGGAAGGCGTTGCGGGCCACGGAGCCACCCGGCGCCGGCCCGTGCCGAGTGGTCGAAGCGCTCATCCGCGTCCATGCCTAGCATGCCCCGCGCCCACGGGATATGCGGCGCCGCCACGCCACCGCGCTCGCGTGTCACTTGACGGTGGGGCCGGATCGACCGTGCGTGACTGCCCCGGCCGCACTGGGTAGGCTGGCCGCCCAAGGCCAGGTGACCCATGTGCGGGATCGCGGGAATCGTCGGGAAGGTCAACGAGCGCCACGCCGCCGCGCTGAAGCGGATGAGCGACAGGATGGCCCACCGCGGCCCGGACGCCGAGGGCGCGTGGCGGTCGACGCCCGACGCCGACGGCTGGGGCGTGCTGCTGGCGCACCGGCGCCTCTCCATCCTGGACCTCTCGCCGGCCGGCGCCCAGCCCATGGTGGACCCGGCCACCGGCCAGGTGATCGTCCTCAACGGGGAGATCTACAACTACGTCGAGATCCGCCGGCGGCTGGAGGCCGAGGGGCAGCGCTTCGGGTCGACCGGTGACACCGCGGCCATGCTGCGCGCCCTGGCCACCCACGGGCACGAGGCCCTCGGGTGGCTGCGCGGGATGTTCGCCTTCGCGCTCTGGGACCCGGCGCGCCGCGAGCTGCTGGTGGCCCGCGATCCCCTGGGCATCAAGCCGCTCTACCTGGCCCGCAACCCGGACCCTGCCGGCGACTGGTCGCTGGCGTTCGCCTCGGAGGTGCGGGCGCTCCTGGCCTCCGGGCTCCTGGGCACCCCGCGGCTCGACCCCAGGGCGGTGGCCTCGGTGGCCTGGAACGGCTTCGTGGTGGGGCCGGGGACCGCGGTGGAGGGGATCGAGCTGGCCTGGCCGGGCGAGGCCCTCACCTTCGACGGGCGGGGCGCCGAGGCGCGGCGCGAGCGCTTCTGGTCCATCCCGGGCTCGGCCCCGGCGGAGCCCCTCGACGAGGAGGGCCTGGCCGGCGTGCTCGAGGAGACCGTGCGGCTGCACCTCGCCAGCGACGTGCCGCTGGCGGTCTTCCTGTCGGGCGGCATCGACTCCTCGGCGGTGGCCAACCTGGCGCAGCGCGCCACCGGCGGCGCGGTCCACACCTTCACCCTGGCCTTCGAGGAGCAGGCGCTCAACGAGGGGCCGGTGGCCCGCCGCATCGCCGAGGCCATCGGCACCCGCCACCAGGAGGTGCTGCTCACCGAGCAGCGGTTCGTGGGCCAGCTCGAGGCCGCCCTGGACAGCCTGGACCAGCCCACCTTCGACGGGCTCAACTCGTTCTACATGTCCCACGCCATCCGGCAGGCCGGGTTCACGGTGGCGCTGGCCGGGACCGGCGGCGACGAGCTCTTCGGCGGCTACGGCTCCTTCCGCGACCTGCCGCGGCTGCACCGCGCCTCGCGCGCGGTCGGCTGGCTGCCGCGCGACCTGCTGGTGGCGGCCGCCCGCCTCGGCACGTCCCGGCTGCGCGGCGGCGACGCCGCCCTCCCGCCGCAGAACCGCTGGGCCAAGCTGCCCGACATGGTCCGGCACGGCGACGACCTGGTGGCCCTCTACCAGCTCGCCTACGCGCTGTTCCTGCCCAGCTACCAGCGCGAGCTGGTCGGCCGGGGCGTCACCGAGACGCTGGAGGTCGGGCTGCCGGCCGCCATGCGCCAGCGCCTGGAGGCGGAGACCGCCCGGCGCAGCCCGGTCTCGGCCGTGAGCGTGCTGGAGCAGCGGCTCTTCCTGGGCGAGCGGCTGCTGCGCGACAACGACGTCGCCAGCATGGCCGCCTCGCTGGAGCAGCGGGTTCCCCTGGTGGATCAGGCGCTGTTCCAGGCGGTCGACCGGATGCCGGACGCGACGCGGTACGCCCCGACCGGCAAGAAGGCCCTGCTGCGCCGCATCGGCCTGCGCGGCCTGGATCCCGCCCTCTTCGACCGGCCCAAGAGCGGCTTCGTGATGCCCTTCGACCGCTGGATCCGGGCCGGGCTCCGCCAGGTCATGGACTCGACGCTGCGGGATCCGGGCGCGGTCAGCCTGGCCGGCCTGGCCCCGGACGCGGTGCGGCGGCTCTGGCAGGGCTTCCTGGAGGGCCGGTCGGGCCTCTACTGGTCGCGGGTCTGGGCCGTCTACGTCCTCATCCGCTGGTGCCAGCGCAACGACGTCCGGGCGTGAGCGCGCGGCGGGCATGGGCCGCGGCGGGTGCGGCGGCGCTCCTGGCCGGCCTCCTGCTGGCGCTGGCCGGTCCCCCTCCCCTCGACGTGGCCAGGGGCCTGGCGAAGCGCTTGGTAGGCTACCCGGCCTGGCGGCAGCGAGCCGCCGGCCGCGACCCCCAGGCCGCCTTCGACCACCTGGCCACCTCGCAGGTGGGCTACGCCCCGGCCATGCCGAAGGCCTTCACCTCGCCGCGCCCCTTCACCGGGTTCCGGGTGGTGGACCTGGCGGACGGCCGCACGGCGCTCCGCGGCGGCGGGCCGGCCCGCGAGGTCCCGACCGCGCTCCTGGGCGACCGGCCCACCGCCTGGATCGGCGACTTCACGCCGCTGGCGGCGCCGGGGCGCTACCGCGTCGAGCTCGACGACGGCCTGGCCAGCTTCCCGTTCCAGGTGGGGCCGGACGTCTTCGAGGGCGCGCTGCGGGCGACGCAGCGGGCGCTCTACTTCCAGCGCGCCTTCACCGCCATCGAGCCCCGCCACGCCGAGGGTCCCTGGAGCCACGCCAGCGACGCGCACCTGGCGCCGCCTGGCGTGCGGCAGGGCTGGCACGACGCGGGCGACTTCACCATCTACAGCGCCTCCGCGGCGAGCACGCTCTTCTGGCTGCTCTCGACCGCCGCCGACTTCGCCCCGGTGGCCGACGACACCAACCTCCCCGAGTCGGGGAACGGCCGGCCCGACCTGCTCGACGAGGCGGGCTGGGGCCTGGGCTGGCTGCTCTCGGTGCAGGACGGCTCGGGGGGCTTCAGGAACACCACCTGCCAGGAGGCCTACGGGCCCTACGGGACCAACCGACCCGAGGGCATGCCGCCCTACCGGGACGGCGAGGTCGGCTCGCTGGCCACGGCGCGGGCGGTCGGGATCCTGGCCTTCGCCGCCGAGGTGCTCCGGCCCCATGACCCCGCCCTGGCGACGCGCTGCCTGGCCGCGGCCCGGCGCGGGTATCGCTTCCTCGAGGCGCGCCCCGGCGAGGCCAGCGACGGCCCCACCTGCCCCAACTACCGGCAGGACGGCGACCAGGCGGCCGGCCGCGGCGCGCGGCTGTTTGCCGCAGCCGGGCTGCTCCTGGCCACCGGCGAGGCGCGGTTCCGGCAGGACTTCGAGGCGGACCCGCCGGACCTCTCCAGCGACCCGAGCGCCTACCGCTTCGACGTGTTCGCCGCGCTCCTGTACCTGCGCGCCCCGGCCGGCGACCCGGGGCTGCGCTCGGCCCTGGCGCAGCGGCTCGCCGCGCGCGCCGCCGCGCTCCGCCGCGAGGCGGCGGCGCACCCCTTCCGGTGGAGCGGGCGCTACCACTGGGGCTCCATCGGCGCCGCGTTCCACCGCAGCGCGGCCTTCAGCGTGCGGGCCTGCCTGGCGGATCCCGAGGGGGCGGCGGCCGACTGCGCGCAGGCCCTGGACGACCTCCATTACGCGCTGGGGCGCAACGCGCTGCAGCTCGCCTACCTGAGCGGCCTCGAGGGCGTCAGCCGGGGCCGGCGCCACGCCTTCCACCACTGGCTGGCGACCCTGGGCGCCACGCCGCACCTCTTCCCGGGGCTGGTGGCCGGCGGCCCCGCGGCGGCGCCGGAGGCCGCCGACCGCTCCTACCCGCACGCCCGGCCCCTCCCGATCTGGGGGTACTGGGGGGATCCGGCCATGCCGCGCGACGAGGCCACGCCGGTGGACGGCCGCTACACCGACAACGACAGCTGGTCGACCAACGAGGTGGACGTCGACTGGCAGGCCGTCACGCTGTACCAGCTCCACTTCGCCCGCTGGTGGGCCCGGCGGGGGACACCGGGGACGCCCCGGGGCGGCGCAGGGGCCGCGCCGGACCCGGCGCCCGTGCTAGAAGTGGCTCCTCGGGGCCGCCCGTGAAGACCCTCCTCCTCTATTCGATCGTGCTGGCGGCCATCGGGCTCCCGGCGCTGGCCGCCCGCGACGCCGACCCACGCCGGGGCTTCAGGCGGCTCATGGTGGCGCTCTTCGTCGTCAACGCCGCCTACCTCGCCTACCTCACGCTGGTGCATCCATTCGTCTTCGTGCCGAAGTGGCCCTGACGGGCCGCGGGTCGGGTGGTAGACCGTCAGCGCACCGCTGAACCGAGGGTCCGGGTCACCGGTCCTGGGGAATCGACTGGCGCCGGCATCCGGGCTAGGAGCAACGCATCCTGGGGAGTGAACCGCACATGGCACCCGTCGATCGAGTCGAGCTGCTGGGACTGCCCTTCGACCGGGCCACCATGGCGTCGGCGGTGGCGCAGTGCCTGGCCTGGTGCGCCGGTCCGCGCACCCCGCGCACCATCATCACCATCAACGCCTCCCACGTCTGCCAGATGCGCCGCGACGAGGCGCTGCGGCGGGCCTGCCTGGCGGGCGACCTGATCCTGGCGGACGGGATGTCGGTGGTCTGGTCCCTCGCGCTGGCCGGACTGCCGCTCCCGGAGCGGGTGGCGGGCGTGGACCTGATGGCCCGCCTCCTGGAGGAGGCCGGCCGGCACGGCCTGCGGGTCTCCTTCCTCGGGGCCAAGCCCGAGGTGGTGGCCGCGCTCGCCGAGCAGAGCGCCCGGCGCCACCCTGGCCTGGTGGTGACCGGCGCCCGCGATGGCTACTTCACCCCCGCGGATCACCCGGCCATCGTCGAGGAGATCAGGCGGCAGGCGCCGCACCTGCTCTTCGTGGGCATGCCCAGCCCGTTCAAGGAGACCTGGTGCGAGGCCAACCGCGCCGCCCTCGACGTCCCGGTGGTCATGGGGGTGGGCGGGAGCTTCGACGTCCTGGCCGGGTTCGTGCGGCGCGCGCCGCGGCTCTTCCAGGTGGCGGGCATGGAGTGGTCCTGGCGGCTCCTCATGGAGCCGCGCAAGATGTGGAAGCGCTACCTGCTGACCAACAGCGAGTTCATCTGGCTGGCGCTGCGGCAGGTCCTGGCCCGGCGCCTGGGGCGGCCCGCCGCGCCCGCCAGCGGCGCCTGACGAAGCAGGAGGATCACGGTGAGCAGCCGCAAGAACGTCCTGGTCTTCATGGGCACCCGCCCGGAGGCCATCAAGATGGCGCCGGTGGTGGCGGCGCTGCATGCCGCGCCAGACCTCCGCTGCACGGTGGTGGCGACCGGCCAGCACCGCGAGATGTTCCGCCAGGTGGCCGACCAGTTCGGCTTCGCGGTGGACGCCGACCTCGAGGTGATGCGGCCCAACCAGTCGCTGGCCCAGCTGACGGCCCGCCTCATGGACGGGATCGACGGCTGCCTGGAGCAGCGCCACCCGGACCTGGCGCTGGTCCAGGGCGACACCACCACGGTGCTGGTGGCGGCGCTGGCCTGCTTCTACCGGCGCATCCCCATCGGCCACGTCGAGGCCGGCCTGCGGACCGGCGACATCTGGTCGCCCTTCCCCGAGGAGGTCAACCGACGCCTGGCCACGCCGCTGGTGTCCCTCCACTTCGCGCCCACCGAGTCGGCGCGGACCGCCCTGCTGCGCGAGGGAGTGTGCGACGAGGCCATCACGGTGACCGGCAACACGGTCATCGACGCCCTCCTCCTGGAGGTCGAGCTGCAGCGGCGGGAGGCTGCGGTGCGGGCCGGCATCGACGCCGACCTGGGCGCGCTGCTCGGCGAGGACTGGTCGCGCGTCCCCTACGTGCTGGTCACCGGGCACCGCCGCGAGAACTTCGGCGGTGGCATCGAGCAGATCTGCCAGGCCATCGCCACGCTGGCCGGCCGCTTCCCGGGCCACCGCTTCGTCTACCCGGTGCACCTGAACCCCAACGTGAGCGTCCACGTGAACCGGCTGCTCGGGGGGCTGGCCAACGTGCGGCTGATCCCACCCCAGGGCTACCGCCCCTTCGTGGCGCTGCTGTCGCGCTGCCGCATCGTGCTGACCGACTCCGGGGGCGTGCAGGAGGAGGCGCCCTCGCTCGGCAAGCCGGTGCTGGTGATGCGCGACACCACCGAGCGGCCGGAGGGGGTGGCCGCCGGTACGGCGCTCCTGACCGGCGCCAGGGCCGGCGCGGTGGTGGAGGCCGCCACCCGCCTGCTCACCGACGCCGCCGCCTACGAGGCCATGGCCGCCGCCCGGAACCCCTACGGCGACGGCCGGGCCGCTGGTCGCATCGTGCGCCGGATCCAGCAGCACTTCGGCCTGCTGGCGCCCCAGGCGTCCGCCGTCACCGCCGTCGCCACCTGAGGCCATGGGGCGCCGCGCCGCCACCCTGGCCCTCCTGGCCGCGCTGGTGGCGCTGGCCTGCACCGGGCGCGGGGTGGCGCAGCCTCCCGGCTCCTCCCCCCTCCCCCCCGACCGGCTCACCACCTGGAACCCGGGGATCCCCGGGGGCATCCCGGTCGTCGCGGCGGTGCACCGGACCATCGACGCTGCCGTCTGGGGCGACGGGAAGGCCGACGCGACCGCGGCCATCAACCAGGCCCTGGAGTCGGCCGGCGCCGCCGCCAGCGCCGCGCGCCGGCTGGCGGTGGTCCTGCCGCCCGGCCAGTACCGGATCACCGGGAGCCTCAACCTGCGCTGGAGCCACGTGGTGCTGCGGGGCGCCGGGCCGGTGGCCACCCGCGTCCGGCTCGACACCCGCGACGAGGTGTCGGCGGTGCGCATGGGGGTGTTCTGGCCCGACTACCACCCGGCGGTCGACGTGGTGGGCAGCGTGCCCAAGGGCGCCCGGTCGATCACGCTGGCCGACGCCAGCGGGATCCAGGCCGGCGACGTGCTGCAGCTCGACCAGCTCGACGACCCGAGCTACGTCCGGCGCGGCGACCAGGTGTTCGCCAAGCGCGGCCCCCGCCCCGGCGACGCCAACGGCCCGCCGTCGCCGGGCGGGTACCGCTCGGTCGGCCAGCAGGTGGAGGTGGCCGCCCGGCAAGGCCACACGCTCCTGCTCTCGGGGCCCACCCACATCGCCTTCGACGCGGCCTTCTCGCCGCAGGTGTTCAAGACCGCCACGGCCCGCCCGGGCGAGCCCGGGACCCGCTCCGTGGGGCTGGAGGACCTGCACCTCAGCGGCGGGAACAACCACAACGTCTCGCTGATGAACGTGGCCTACGGGTGGGTGCGCAACGTCGAGTCCGACGGCGATCCCAGCGCCGGCCCGGGCGTCTCCGGGGCCCACCTGGCCCTGGTCCACGCCTACCGCTGCGAGATCCGGGGCAGCTACCTGCACCACGCCCGCAGCATCAACCCGGGCGGCGGGGCCTACGGGATCTTCGTCACCACCCAGAGCTCGGACAACCTGATCGAGGACAACATCGTCCGGATGCTCAACAAGCCGGTGGTGTTCGCGGGCTCGGGCGGCGGCAACGTGGTGGGCTACAACGACGTGGACGACGCCTTCATCGCCTCGCACCAGGAGTGGCAGGAGAGCGCCATCGACGCCAACCACGGGTCCTTCTCCCACCACGACCTGTTCGAGGGCAACCTGGCGCCCAACATCGGCTCCGACAGCACCCACGGCAACGCCGGCTGGCAGACCTTCTTCCGCAACCACGCCACCGGCATGAACGGGACGGTCCGCCGCACCCTGAACGTGCGCGCCGTCGGCATCGACGGCTTCAACCGGGAGCACACCGTGGTGGGCAACGTCCTCTTGCAGCCCGGCCTGGTGGTGAACCGCACCCCGGCCGTCTTCCTCAGCACCTCCAGGGCCAGCGGCGGCGCCGCCGCCGTCTACCGCGTCGGCTCCAGCGCCATGGGCGGCCCCTACGAGGCCTTCGACGACGGCACGGCGCTGCGGCTGCTCCTGCGCCACGGCAACTTCGACCACGTCACCGGGGCCATCGAGTGGGACCCGCGGCTGACGCGCGACCTGCCGCCCTCGCTGTACCGCTCGGCCAAGCCGGCCTTCTTCGGGGACGAGCCCTGGCCCTTCGTCGACCCGCTGCGCCGGCCCATGGTCGGGGTCCTCCCCGCCCGCAAGCGCTTCGAGGCCATGCGGTAGCGTCCCCGCCGCCCGGTCACCGGGTCCTGGGAGTCGACACCGGCCCGGGGGGCCGGGCACAGTGGCGCCCAGACCGTCCGGAGGCCTGACCCGTGGATCACCGCCGCTACCTGCTCGTCTCCCCCTGCCGCGACGAGGCCAGGGACATCCGCCGCACCCTGGACAGCGTGGCCGCCCAGTCGGTGCCGCCGGCGCTCTGGATCGTGGTGGACGACGGCTCCAGGGACGAGACGCCCGCCATCCTGGAGGAGTACGCCCGCCGGCTCCCCTACCTGCGCGTGGTGCGCCGGACCGATCGCGGCGCCCGCTCGGTGGGCCCGGGCGTGATCGAGGCCTTCTACCACGGCCTGGAGCAGGCCCGACTCGACGACTACGACTACCTGTGCAAGCTCGACATGGACCTGGATCTCCCGGTCCGCTACTTCGAGCTGCTCATGGAGCGGATGGAGCGCTCCCCCCGGCTCGGCTCCACCTCGGGGAAGCCCTGGTTCCACCACCCGCTCACCGGGGCGCTGACCCCCGAGGCCATCGGCGACGAGATGTCGGTGGGCGCCTCCAAGTTCTACCGGGTGGCCTGCTTCCAGGAGATCGGCGGCTTCGTCCGGCAGATCATGTGGGACGGCATCGACTGCCACCGGGCCCGCCTGCTGGGCTGGACGGTGGAGAGCTGCGGCGACGAGGCGCTGCGGTTCCTGCACCTGCGCCCCATGGGCTCGAGCCAGGGGCGGGGCATCTGGGCCGGCCGGGTGCGCACCGGGTTCGGCCAGTACTTCATGGGCTCGTCGCCGCTCTTCTTCCTGGCCAGCGCCATCTACCGCCTCCCGCTCCACCCCATCGTCATCGGCAGCGTCGCCATGCTCTGGGGCTACTTCTCGAGCGCCGTGCGACGCCTGCCCCGCTACGGCGACGCCGAGTTCCGCCGCTTCCTGCGCCGCTACCAGCACCTGGCGCTGCTGATGGGCAAGGCGGCCGCCAGCAAGCGGGTGGAGGCCGCCCAAGCCGCCGTGTGGCACCGGAGGCACGGCGCGGTCGACGCGGATCCAGCCGCGGCGGGCCAGCGCCGCGCCGGCTGAGCGACGCGCCGCGACCAGCCGGATCGGCCTCATCACCCTCCGTCAGGGTGCGAGACAGGCGTACATGCGCTCCTTTGACTCGCTGCGCCGAGCATGCTGGATTGTCCCGTGTTGAGGGGTCGAGGGATGGCGGGATACCGCGTCGTCCGGAGTCGATCCAGCGAGGACAAGATGATCGTGAAAAGCTCCCTGACCGCCACCGTGGCCTGCACCTTCGCGGCGCTCCTGACCCTGGGCGCCTGCGCCGCCAACCTCTCCGGGGACGACGCCGACCTGCAGGTGATGCCCGCGGCCGCCAGCGTCCCGACCAACGGGCAGGTGGCCTTCGCCGCCCAGGCGGTCGGCGCCGTCTCGACGGCCATCACCTGGTCGATCCTGGAGGGCAGCCCCGCCGGCGGCAGCGTCAGCGGGACCGGCCTGTACACCGCCCCGGCCTCGACCGGCACCTTCCACGTGGTGGCGACCAGCGTCGAGGTGCCCGCGCTGAGCGCCACGGCCCAGGTGTTCGTGGAGCAGCCGACCGAGACCGATCCGGCCGGCCTGGTCCCGGCCGACCGCTACACCACCTGGAACCCCGGCATCCCGGGCGGCGTCCCCACCTACACCACGGTGCACACCACCATCGACGCGGCCAACTACGGCAACGGCGTCACCGACGCCACCAACGCCATCAACGACGCCATCACCAGGGCCGGCGCGGCGGCCAGCGCCGCCAACCCGCAGGTGGTCTACCTGCCGCCTGGCGTCTACCGCACCAGCGCCACGGTCCGGAACAACCAGAACTACGTGGTGGTGCGCGGCGCCGGGCCCGAGGCCACCCGCATCGTGTCCAGCGCAGGCGGCGCCCCGGCCGTCAGCCTGGGTGGGCGGTACAGCTACGCGGCAGCCGTCGACCTGGTCGCCGACGCCCCCAAGGGTTCCCGCAGCCTCACGGTGGCCAGCGCCGCCTCCTTCTCGGTGGGCGACGTGCTCCTCATCGACCAGATCGACGGCCCGGCGGTGGCCACCGGCGATGGCCACTTCTGGAACGGCTCGCTCTGGCTGGGTGACGGCCACTACACCAAGCGCCAGCCCGGCCAGTCCGACATCTGGGGGCCGGTGTCCAGCGGCACGCCCTGGGGCGGCTCTGGCACCTGGCTGCAGATCGTGAACCACAACGCCCAGAACACCGGGCCGTGGCGCTCGGTGAGCCAGTCCCTGGAGGTGGTGGCCAAGAGCGGCACCCTGCTCACCACCCGCGACCCCCTCCACCTCGACTTCACCGTGGCGCGCGCGGCGCAGGTGTTCAAGATCGTCTCGGGCAAGCCGCTCTCCACCACCGACAACCTCGGCACGCACCACTCGGGGTTCGAGGAGCTGGCGGTGGCCGGCGGCAGCAACAACAACATCTCCATGTTCAACGTCGCCTACTGCTGGCTGCGCCACGTCGAGTCGGACGGCGAGCGAATCAGCGGGGACGCCACCCACCCGGGCATGACCGGCATCAGCGTGTCGGTGTCCCACGCCTACCGCTCGGTGGTGCGCGACTCCTACGTCCACCACGCCTCGAACATCGTCAACGGCGGCGGCGCCTACGGCATCGGCGTCCAGGCCGGCTCCTCCGAGAACCTCATCGAGAACAACATCTGCGTCTGGCTCAACAAGCCCATCGTGATGAACGTCTCGGGCGGCGGCAACGTCGTCGGCTACAACTACGTGGACAACGCCATGATCAACGGCACCGCCTGGCAGGAGAACGCCATCAACGGCTGCCACCAGGCCTTCTCGCACAGCGACCTGTTCGAGGGGAACCACACGCCCAACATCGGCTCGGACTCGACCCACGGGAGCGCCGGCTTCCACCTGTTCTTCCGCAACTACGCCACCGGCCGGAACTCGATGCCCTACAACATCGGCAGCGGCACCGGGCTGCCGACCCAGAACCTGCGCGCGGCCGGAGTGGACGCCCTGAGCCGGGAGCACACCTTCCTGGGCAACGTGCTCATGGGCGGGACCGTCTACGAGCACACGCCCTCGGCGCACGCCGGCGGCACCCCCGTCTTCAAGCTGGGCGACAACGGGAACGGCGGCGCGGGCGGCGTCTGGGACTCCGGCCAGGCCGCCAGCTTCACCTACCGCAACGGGAACTGGGACAACGTCTCCGGCGCCGTGGTCTGGGACGCTGGCACCAGCCGCCGCGACCTCCCCCGGTCGCTCTACCTGGTGGCCAAGCCGGCCTTCTTCGGCGCGGCAGCCTGGCCCTGGCTCGACCCGACGGGCGCGACGGCCGCCGATCGGGTCAAGCTGCTGCCGGCCCAGGTCCGCTACGCCGCCGGGACGCCCAACGACCTGACGCCCTGAGCGTTGCCCGGAGCGCCGCTCGCGGCGCCGGATCGGCCCACCCACGGCGCCTCCGGGTGGGCCGCGCCGCGTCGGCGCCGCCCCGGCGCGGCCGTCCCTCACCGGCGGTGCGCTCGTCGGGCGACGACCCGGCGCACCCCATCGGGAGGCAGGCGCCGCGCCCGGGGTGCGGGACTGGCCTTGGGGCGCCGCCCGGGGCCATGATACGTGAGGGCTCACGTAGGCCCACGTGGAGGTCGGGGGACCATGACCAGACAACGCAGCGTGGCCGGCGCCATGGCGCTCGGGTTCCTGGTGCTGCTGGCGGCCTGTGGCGCCAGCGGACAGGTCACCCCGGTGGAGGGCGGCGTCACGGTGAAGGTGGCGCCGGCCGAGGCCGAGACCAACCCCGGCGGCTCGGTCTGGTACAGCGCCGCGGTGAACGCCCCGCTGGGCATCACCACCACCGTCAACTGGTCGGTGGTGGAGCCCGACGGCGGCTCCATCGACCCGCTCGGCCTCTACCTGGCCAGCGGCGGCCAGGGCACCTTCACGGTCCGCGCCACCAGCATCGGCGATCCCTCCGTCTCGGGGACCGGCACGGTGGTCGTGACGCCGGCCCCGGTGGTGTCGGTGGTGGTCGCGCCGCACGCCCGCTCGGTCATCCAGGGCGGCGCGGTCCAGTTCACCGCCACGGTCAGCGGCACCGGCGCGGGGCAGTCCACCGACGTCCGCTGGAGCCTGGGCGGCGTGGGCGGCGGCAGCATCGAGGCCTCGGGGCTCTTCCACGCCAGCGGCGGCACCGGGACCTTCGCCGTGACCGCCACCAGCCTGGCGGACGCCAGCGCCTCCGGGGCCGCCACGGTGACGGTCACCGCGGCGCCGGTCATCTCGGTGAGCGTCTCCCCCGACCCAGGCACGGTGCCTGCCGGGGGCTCCCTGCAGTTCGCCGCCACGGTGAGCAACACCAGCGCCGGCCAGTCGACCGCGGTGACCTGGACCGCCCCGGACCCGGGCGGCGGCGCCGTCGATGCGGCCGGGCTCTACGCCGCGCCGGCCACGGCGGGCACCTACCACGTGCGGGCCACCAGCGTGGCCGACCCCTCGCGCAGCCGCCTGGCCACGGTGGTGGTGACCCCCGCCGGCGGGCTCACCCAGGCGCAGAAGGTGGCGCTGGTGGCCACCAGGCGGTGGATCTTCTACCACATGAGCACCGGCTGTAACTTCACCGGCGGTGCGTGGAGCGGCGTGCCCACCAACGAGCTGGTGCACGACATGGTCTTCTCCGGCTCCAGCCCCTGCGGCCTCTACCGGACGGTGCGCGACGCCGGCGGGGGGCTGCGGGTGGTCCACCCGCCCTACCAGAGCAACCTGAACGCCGTCCCCGACGACGCGCCGGACTCCTCCGCCACCGGCGCGGGCGCCGGGCGCTTCACGGCCGGCACCTTCTGGCACGCCCACGTCATCGGCGCCAACGAGTCGGTGGGGAACAAGCTCGCCGAGTTCGATCGGCACCTGCGCGCCTACCTGGGCGCGCCGGGCTCGGCCCAGGCCCTGGCGCGGGTCAGCCTGGCCAGCCCCATCAACGCCGGCGTGAAGTTCTGCTGGGTGGACGACTGGACGGCCGACATCGTGACGCGCCTCTTCGCCACCTACCAGTCCACCGTGGCCGCCCTGGAGGCCGACTACCCGGGCCTGCACGTCATCCACTTCGCCGCCCCGCTCCAGCCGGCCGACGCCACCCGCAACGGCTACCGCATGGCGTGGAGCGAGCGGCTGCGCACCACCTACCCGGGCCTGGTCTTCGACGTGGACCTGGTGGAGTCCACCCGCCAGGACGGCACGACCTACACCGTGGGAGGGCAGCGGGCCCTGGCCCCCGAGTGGTCGGCCGACGCGCCCAACGGGCACCTCTCCGAGGCCGGGACCAACTGGGTCGGCTCGAAGTTGCTCGACTACCTGGCCGCCGTGGCCCAGCGCTGAGAGGCCAGAAAGGGATCTCCTCCCTTCGCCGGATCGGCCGCTGCGGGCCCCGCCTCGGCCCGACCACCGCGGGACCCCCGGCCGCTGGCCGGAGGTCCCGGGCGGCGCTACATGGGCTGGAGGCAGGTGAGGTAGTCGGATGCCTGCTGGTCGCAGCCTTCCAGGGTGGAGGACTGATCCACCGGGTCGCAGGTGAAGGTGCCGGCGCCGGCGGCGCAGGCGACGAACGCCTTGGCCTGGGCCTGGCACGTCGGGCCCGCCAGGAGCTCCTCGCAGCCGCTGACGCACACGGCCTGGGGGTCGTCGTTGACGCAGGCGGCTGCGCCGGCCTTTTCGCACCCCTTCTCGCAGTCGGACTTGGAGTCGCCGCCACAGGCGGCCAGGGCGGCGGTGCAGGCGAGGGCCAGGATCCACTTCATGGGGTCGTCTCCTCGTGGAGGGGGAAGGTGCGGCGTGAGCCTGGCAGTGTACCCGGCTCGCCGGCCCCCCGGGGAGCCTTCCGCGCACGCCAGCGCCCGGCGCCGGTCCCTGGACCCGGGGACGCGGCGTGCTATCACACCTTCTGCGACACCCCCCCCTCCCGGCGGATCGAGCCGCGAGGTGGGTGTCCCGAGGCGCTAGCTCAACTGGTAGAGCATCGGCCTTTTAAGCCGCTGGTTCTGGGTTCGAGACCCAGGCGCCTCACTCGCTTCGCCCGGCCGCGCGGCGCCGCAGCCGTCAGCGCCGCACGTCCACCACCAGCCGCCCGCGCACCCGCCCGGCCAGGATCTCGGCCGCGGCCGCCGGCGCCTCGCCGAGCCCGATCTCGCTGGTCATGGCCTCGAGCAGCGCCGGGTCGAGGTCCCGGGCCAGCCGGGCCCAGGCCTGCTGCCGGCGGGCCAGCGGGGCGCGCACGCTGTCGATGCCGCACAGGGTGACGCCGCGCAGGATGAAGGGCGCCACCGAGGACGGGAAGTCCATCCCGCCGGCGTTGCCGCAGGCCGCCACCGCGCCGGCGACCCGCACCTGCGAGCAGGCGTTGGCCAGGGTCACCCCGCCCACCGCGTCCACCACGCCGGCCCAGCGCTCCCGCCCGAGCGCCTTGACCGGCCCGGTGAGCTCGGCCCGATCGACCACCGCCGCGGCCCCCAGCCGCTTCAGGTAGTCGCCCTCGGCGGGTCGCCCGGTGGAGGCCACCACCCGGTAGCCGCCGCGCGCCAGCAGCGCCACCGCCACGCTCCCCAGGCCGCCGGCCGCGCCGGTCACCAGCACCTCCCCGTCGCCCGGCGCGAGGCCGTGGTCCTCCAGCGCCAGCACGGCCAGCGCGGCGGTGTAGCCGGCGGTGCCGATGGCCGCCGCCTGCCGGGTGGTGAAGACCTCCGGCACCCGCACCAGCCAGCCCGGCTCCACCCGGGCCCGCTCGGCCAGGCCGCCGAAGCGCACCTCTCCGATGCCCCAGCCGTTCAGCACCACCCGATCGCCGGGGCGCCAGGCCGGCGCCTGGCTGGCCTCCACCGTGCCCGCCAGGTCGATGCCCGGCACCATGGGGAAGGCGCGCAGCACCGGCGCCTTGCCGGTGAGCGCCAGGCCGTCCTTGTAGTTCACGGTGGACCACTCCACCGCCACGGTGACCGCGCCCGGCGGCAGGGCCGAGTCCGGCAGGTCGGCCAGGCGCACCAGCTGCCCGGCTTCGGTCTTCTCGACGAGGATGGCGCGCGCCATGGTGCCTCCGCAGGCGGGATGAGGTCCCACTCGGATAGCAGGGGCGCGGCGCCGCCGCGACACCGGACGTCGGGGTGCCCCGTTGGAGCCGGCGGAGCGGCCAGGTGTCGGGAGGGGCCGCCTCAGCCGGCGAAGGCGCCGACGCGGTCCTTGGTGATCCAGGCCACGTACCGGCGGTCGCTGCCCATGATGTGCTGCAGCAGCCAGTCACGGGTGAGCGCCAGCGCCGCCAGCATGGACGGGGCCTCCAGGGCGCGGATCCGCTCCAGCTCCCGCGAGAAGCGCCGGTGCTCGGCCTGCTGCAGGTCGAGCTCGGGGTAGCCGACGCGGTCGAGCGCCGCCTCCTCGTGGGCGAAGTGGAGCCTGGCGTAGGTGGCCAGCTCCTGCAGGACCAGCTGCACCTCGGTGGGCGTGGCGCCCTGCGAGGCGACCCGGGCGCACCGGTTCATGATCTCGAAGAACTGGCGGTGCTCGCCGTCGACCTCGGGGAGGCCGAGGGCGAAGCTGTCCTTCCAGACGAAGAAGATGGGCTGCGTGGCCATGCCGGGGCTCCTCCCCTCGCGGCGCCGTGAGGTGCCACATTTTGGCACGTTTGCGGGACCGCCCGCCAACCGGGCCGGCGGCCCGGGCCACGGCTGCGGCGGACTGCCGCAGCCGCTCACCGCACCAGCAGGTCCACCACCACCGGCCGGTGGTCGCTGGCGGCCGCCACGTCCGCCCCGCCCTCCACCCGCACCGCCAGCAGGCGCCAGGCCTCCCCCGCGCCGATGGCCAGGTGATCGAGCGCGCCGCGCCCGGCCGCGCCGGACCAGGTCCAGGCCAGCGGCGCCGGCAGGCCGGCCGCCGCGTCCACCCAGGCGCCGTCCGCGAAGAGCGGCGCCAGCGCCGGCGCGCCGGCCTCGTCGTTGAGGTCACCGCCCACCAGCACCAGGGCCCCCGGCGCCGCCGCCCGGGCGTCGGCCAGCGCCCTGAGGCGGGCCGCCTGTCCGGCCCGGCGGACGCCGCCGGGGTCCGACAGGTGGGACGAGAGGTGGCTGCCCACCAGGGCCACCACCCGCCCCCCGGCCAGCAGCCCGGCCTCCACCGCGTCGCGCGGCCAGGCGGGCCGCCCGTCCGGCAACCGCTCGGCGGCGTGGCCGACGTACCAGGTCACCGGCAGGCGCGAGAGGAGCGCCACGTCGATGCCCCGGGGGTCGTTCCCCTCCAGCAGCCGCGCCTCGGGGTAGCCGGCGCGCTCGGCCAGCCGGCCGAGCAGCGCCAGGTCCTCCACCTCCTGGAGCAGCACCGCGTCGGCGTCCAGCCGGGCCAGCACCGCGGCCACCTGCCCGAGGCGCCCCTCCACCTCCGCGGGCGCCTGCGCCTCGTCGAGCTCGCCCGGCGGCGCCAGCCGGTCCACCTCGTCGAACAGGTCGTGCACGTTCCAGCTGGCCAGCCGCACCACCGCGCCGGCGGCGCTGGAGGGATCGTCCGCGCCGGAGGCCGGGGTCCGCGGGACGGCCGGCCCGCAGGCCGGCAGGAGCAGGGGGATGAGCCAGTGGGCGCGCATGGCTGGCGACGCTGCAAGGACGGCGCCCGCGACGGGCCGCCCCCTTCGGCGCCCGCCCCGGCAGCCGCCGGGTGGCCGTCGGCGCGTCGCCCTAGAAGGCGGCGTAGACCGCGGCGCTGGCGTTCAGCCCGAGCGGCAGCGCCTGGCCCTCGCCGCCGGTGGCGTCGAACCCGGTGCGCCCCAGCAGCGAGAGCCGAACGCCCACGTGGCGGGTCAGCTCGGCCGCCGCCGAGAGCGACAGCCCCACCTCCTCGCGCTGCAGGCCGAGCGCCTGCTCGTGGCTCCAGGAGAGCCGCGAGATGAGCCGGAGCGCGTCCCGGGGGCGGAGCACGCCCTGCACCCAGGCGCTGCGCCCGTGCAGCCAGCCCAGCTCCTCGAGGTAGCCGGCGGCCAGCGAGAGGCGGGGCGTGAAGAGCTGGGGCAGCTGGACCTCCGGGCCGACCCAGGTGCGCTCCAGGCTGGCCGCCTCGTCGCGCGAGGTGCCGGCCGCCAGGCCCACCCGCACCACCCCGAGGTCGTAGAAGGCGGTCAGGTCGGCCCGCCGGTTGCGCGAGCCGAAGGCCGGCGGCGCCACCAGCCAGGGCACGGCCAGCCCGCCGTAGTCGAAGCCGCCGCTGAGCGAGAGCCCCGTGAAGGGCCGGAGCAGCAGCTCCACCCGGGCCGCGTCGAGCGCCCCGGTGGCCTCCACCAGGCCGCCGGTGGCCAGGCGCGCCGAGGCGTAGAGGTCGAGCAGCGGCCCGGCGTGCAGCGCGGCGCCGGCCTCCAGCTCGGCGCGGTCCCCCAGCTCGGGCGAGCGCACCCAGGCCAGCCGCCCCTCGTGGCGCAGCACCACCACCCGGCCCAGCCGCCGCTCCAGCGACCAGAAGCCGCCGGCGGTGGCCCGATCGGCGCTGGGGTTCAGGGTGTCCGGCTCCGGCACCAGGCCGCCGAAGAGCCCGGCCTCCCAGCCCTCGCGCCGCACGCCCATCAGGGCGCCGTCCATCACGGTGGCGCCGGGCACGGTCCAGGGCAGGATGCGCCCGGCCGCCAGCGAGAGGCCGCCGCCGGGCCGCGCCCAGGCCAGCTGCGCCTGCCAGACGTAGAGCCGGGTGTCGTCCTGCGGCCGGAAGGTGGCCGGACCGCGCGCCAGCCACTGCTCGGCGCGGAGGTCGAGGTCCAGGGTGAGCGGCCCCACCGCGGCGCCGTGCACGCTGGCGTCGAGCCGCGCCACGTCCCAGCTGTCCGAGCCGGAGGAGGTCCAGAGCGCGTCGCCCAGCGCCACCTCGGCCACGGTGCCGCGCGGGGCCGCCATCTTGGGCGCGCCCTTGGGGGCGGCCTTGAACTCCACGGCGGCCACCGGCGCGGCGGCCACCACGGCGCCGCGCCGCGCCAGCTCGGTCTCGGTGGGGAGGGCCGGCAGCGTCACCACCTTCACGGTCGGGGCCGCCACCGGGGCCAGCTTGAAGGCGTCGCCGGCCCTGGCCTGGCCGCCGCTGCAGGTGGCGCCACCCGGACCCACGGCCTCCACGGTGCAGCGGCCGATCTCCTCCTCGCCGCGCCACAGCGCCACCACCTGGCCGGGCGCCAGGCCCTCGTCGGCGCCGGCGTCGAGGTAGGCGCGCGCGCCGGTCACCTGGAGCACCCGCCCCACGCCGGGCACGCGGGGGCGGGCGGGCTGGGCCGTCTCGAGCGGCGACGCCGGGGGGAGGAGCCCGGCGCCGAGCGCCAGGGCGAGGACCGGTGCGAGCATGGCCACCTACCCGCTCCCGCTGCGGTGGCAGGTGTAGCAGCCGGTCGGCGTCGGGGTGAGCGACCCCTTGGCCTCCTTGAAGTTGGTGCCCCAGGGCTTGTCGGTGCGCAGCCGGGAGTGGCAGGTGAGGCAGCCGGCCGAGCGGTGCTCCCCGGTGCCGAAGCCCGAGTCGCCGCCCGGATGGCTGGAGACCCGGTAGAGCTGCGAGTCGGCGTGGCACTTGAGGCAGCCGGCCAGGGTGAGCGGCTGGCTCGGGCACGGCGGGTTGTCCGTGCCGTTCGGCGTGCAGAGCGCCAGGATGCTGGTCGACCGGCCGCCCACCAGGACGGGGTTGTGCTTGGTGGAGAAGCCGGTCTTGGTGTCGTGGCAGGTCTTGCAGGCCAGGGCCGTCACGTCCTTGCGGTTGGCGCTGGTGTGGCACTCGGAGCAGCCCAGGCCGGCGTGCTTGGTGCCGGCGCCGATGGGGAAGAGCTGCGGGTGGTTGGCCGGGGCCCCGCCCGCGCCGTCGGCGTGGCAATACAGGCAGGCGGCCGAGAGCCCGCGCGCCGCCACCGTGGTGGCGTAGGTGGTGACGCCGGCGTGCAGCGTGGCCAGGCTGACCTGGCCGGCGGTCAGGCCCTGGTCGTCGTGCTGCGCCTTGCCGCCGCCCACCGCCACGTGGCAGCCGACGCAGGTGACCTGCTTGAAGTCGCGGGCGTACTCCCAGTGCGGCGCGGCCACGGTGGCCAGCCGGTTCGTCGGGTGGCAGGTGAGGCAGGTGCCGCCCTTCGTCCCGGAGTGGGAGCCGGCGCCGACGACGAAGCCCTTGGCCGCGGTGGCGTGGCTCTTCACCGTCACCGTGACGCCGGCCGTGGTGGCCGGCAGCTTGCCGTCGGCGTGGCAGGCCAGGCACTTGACCGGGTTCAGGGGGTCGGCCGCGAGGTCGGGCACCGCGGCGTGGCCGGTGGCCAGCGGCACGGCGTCGGCGGCGTGGCACTGGGCGCAGCGGAAGTCGGCCGGGTTCTTCCGGTTCGACGAGGTGTGGCAGTCGAGGCAGGCCGCGATGCGGGCGCTCGGGTAGACGTGCTTGGAGGTGGCCGAGAGGCCGAAGTACTGGTCGTGGTCCGCCGGGGGGCCGGCCACGCCCTTGGGGTGGCAGGTGCGGCAGGCGGCCGACAGCCCCTGGGCCGCCACCTTGACGGCGTAGTCGGTCACGCCGGCGTGCAGCGTGGCCAGGCTGACCTGGCCCGCCGTCAGGCCCTGGTCGTCGTGCTGCGCCTTGCCCCCGCTCACCGCCACGTGGCAGCCGGTGCAGCTGGTCTTCTTGAAGTCGCCGGCCCAGGGGGTGGGCTCGCCCTTGAGCGAGGGGTGGCACTTCAGGCAGGCACCGCCGGCGGCGCCCGAGTGGGCCCCCGCGTCGATGGGGAACGGCGTGTGGCCGGTGGCCACCCGGGTGGGGATGGCGTCGTACTCGTGGCAGCGGGCGCACAGGGCGCTGGCGGCCAGCGAGGTGTCGGCGGGCGCCACGTCGGGCACCCGCGCGTGCTTGGGCCCCACCGGCGAGGTCGCCGCGTGGCAGGCGGCGCAGCCCAGATCGGACTTCCGGAGGGCGGTGACGTGGCACTGCTCGCAGCTGGCCACCACCGTCTTGGCGAGGTTCTGGTGGGGCAGCAGGTAGTAGGGGTGGGCCCCCAGCCCCTGCGGGTGGCAGGCCAGGCAGGCGGCCGAGAGCCCCCGGTCGGCGTCCCCCCCGGCGGCGGCGACGGCGGCGTCCACCACCGACGGGAAGAGCACCGCCTTGGGGACCGGCTGTCCGGTCACCTTGTCCACCAGGGCCAGGTGGTAGGCCTGCAGGGCGGCGCGCGAGCCGTGGTCCACGTCGGACGGGCCCACCAGGTCGTGGCAGCCGACGCAGCTGGTCACCTTGAAGTCCGCCGCCAGCTTCTTGCCCGGGGCGGTGCTCAGGGCCGGGTGGCAGGTCAGGCAGGCGGCGCCGGCCCCGGTGTGCACCGCGGAGCCGCCGACGGCGAACCCCTTGGCGAGCGCGGCGTGGCCGGCCACCGTGACCGGCACGGTGGAGGAGCCGTGGCAGCGGACGCACAGGGCGGAGGCGGCCTCCTGCTGGGCCGGCGTGGCGCCGGCCACCAGCGGCACGAAGCCGGTCACGCCGACGTGGGCCGTGGCGGTGGCCGCCAGGTCGTGCGGGTGGCAGGTGGCGCAGCCCATCACCAGGTACTGCCCGGCGGTCCGCTTGACGTGGCACTCGCCGCAGCGGGCCACGGTGGCGCCGGCCGCGTCGCCGTGCGGCAGCGGGAAGTGGAGCGCGTGATCGATGGCGTCGCGGATGCCTTGCGGGTGGCAGGCCCGGCAGGCGGCGTCGAGCGTGTCGTAGGCCTGCCCGGTGCGGGCGGTGATCTCGGTCACCGCCGGCGAGGCCCGGTGCAGCGTGGTGAGCGCCGCCAGGTCGTCGTGCATCAGGGTGGGCGCCGGCACGTGGCAGCCGGTGCAGGTGAAGGTGGTGAAGGCGACGCTGGGCGCCCGGGTGATCTTGTCGTAGTGGCAGGCGTTGCAGTCGGCCACGGCCTGGCCCACGGCCGGGCCGTGGGCGTCGCCGGGGGCGATGGGGAAGAAGCGGGCGTGCGTCGCCGAGGTCGGCATGGTGACCGACGGGGCGGACGACCCCAGCCCGTCGCCGCAGGCGGCCAGGAGGGCGGCGCAGCCGAGGGCCGCCGCGAGGTGGAGCGGGCGCCTGGTCATCGGGCACCTCCGGTGGTGCGTGGGAAGCTGGTCGAGAAGCGGTGGCACTCGTAGCAGCGCGGGTTGGAGGGCAGGTACCCGGGCACGCCCTGGTGGTCCGCCGCGGGGCTGGCGTGGCAGCGCATGCAGTCGGCCGGCGGCACGGCGGCCGGGGTCGGGCTGCAGGTCATGGGCTGGCCCGCCACGTAGGGCGGGATGCCCCCGACGTGGCAGTCGCGGCACCCGATGCCGGCGTGTGGCCCGGCGCGGATGGCGAAGCAGGTGTCGTGCGCCGGGAAGCCGCCCGGCCGGAAGCGCCAGGCCCCGTGGCAGCCGCGGCAGTCGGTGGAGAAACCGGCCTGGACGTGATCCAGCAGCGCCGGGTCGGCCGCGGTGCGATCGTAGTCCTGCTGGTGGCAGCCGACACACCGGGAGACCGGCCGGGAGAAGGATCGGTCACGCCGATCGCCGTGGCACTCCTCGCAGGGCAGCGCGGCGTGGCGGCCGGTGAGCGGGAAGCTGGTGCGGCGGTGGGCGTCGGGCCCGAAGGAGGCCTGCTGGAAGGAGCTGGTGTCGTGGCAGCGGTCGCAGCGCTGGCCGAGCCGCTGGGCGTGCACGTCGCGGTGGCAGGCGGCGCAGGCGCGCGGGACCGGCTTGACGAAGTCGCTGCCCGGGTGGCAGGCCGAGCAGGTCACGTCGCGGTGGCGGCCGGTGAGCGGGAAGCCGGTCCTGTCGTGCGAGAAGCTGACCTTCTTCCACCCCTCGGCGGTGTGGCAGAAGCCGCAGCGGGTCTCGCCGGCGTGGGCGCCGGGCGGCCGGGCCACCAGGTCGGCCGGGAAGACCGGCCTGGCCGGCCCGGGGACGGCCGCCTGGAGCGCGGGCGGGGCGGCGGGCGTGAGGGCGGCGGCGCGGGCGGGCGCCGCGGACGGCGCGGCGAGCGCCAGGGCGAGCAGGCAGGCGGAGGTCACGGCTTGAACCCCTTGAAGGCGCCCTGGTGGTGGTCGGCGTGGCAGCCCTGGCAGTCCACCGGCAGCGGCTTGTAGCGGCGCGCCTCGACCCCCTTGGCCACCTGGACCAGTGGGTGGCACTGCTCGCACTTGAGCGGCTTGTGCTTCCCCTCCAGCTTGTAGCGGCTGTCCTTCTGGTGGTCGAAGCGCAGCTTCTCCTTCCAGCCGGTCGTCTCGTGGCAGCGGGCGCAGTCGGTGGCGCCCTTGACGGCCAGCTGGCCGGCGTGGACGTCGAGGTGGCAGGCGGCGCAGGTGAGCGGCAGCGGCTTGTAGCGCACCGCCCCGGTCTCGCCTGGCTTGTGGCAGGAGGCGCAGGCGGCCTTCTCGTGCTTGCCGGTGAGCGGGAAGCGGCTGTCCTTCTGGTGGTCGAAGCGGGCCTTCCTGAAGGACTCCACCACGTGGCAGCCGGTGCAGCCGTCCTTGTCGAGGCGCGGCTGGAACTGCCCGGCGTGCGGGTCGCGGTGGCAGGCGCGGCAGTCCTTGGCGGCCCGGGGCAGGTCGAGCAGCGCCAGGCTCGGCTTGACCGGCCGCTTGCGCAGCTCCAGCTTGGCCCGCACCGCCGCCGGCACCTTGGCCTCGAGCCGCTGGTCCTTGGGGTGGCAGCCGGCGCAGGCCACCACGGCGTGCGCCCCCTCCAGCCGGTAGGCCAGCTTCTGGTGGTCCTCGAGCTCGTAGCGGACTGGCAGCCAGGCCTCCACGGTGTGGCAGCGGTCGCAGGTCTTCACGGCCGGGGCGGTCGGCGCCGGCGCGACCCCGCCCGGCCACGGGGCGCCCACCTTGCCGGGGGCGGGCCTGGCCACCTTCGGGCCGGCCGCGGCGGCGCCCGGCAGCAGCGCCTCGGCCAGCTGCCCCAGGTGGGCGTCGAAGTGGCAGTCGGTGCAGCGCTCGAAGGTGAGGCCGCGGTAGACGGCCTTCTGCCCCGGGTAGGGGCCGTGGCAGGCCTCGCAGCGCGCCTGCAGGTGGGCGCCGCGCAGCGGGTAGCGGGTCTTCTCGTGGAAGACCTTCTCCTTGGCCGCGCCGTGCAGCACCTTCCAGTCGGCCGGGGTGTGGCAGCTCTGGCAGGCCTGGCCGAAGCGGCCCTGGTGCGGGTCCTTCTTGTGGCAGTCGGTGCACTGCCCGAAGGGCACCGGCTTGTAGAGGGCCTGCAGGGCCGGGCGCACCGCCGGCACCTTGGCGCCCGGGTCCCCCAGGGGCGCCGAGGGCTGGTCGGCGTGGCACTTCACGCAGGCCACCTTGGCGTGCTTCCCCTCCAGCTTGTAGGCGGCCTTGGCGTGGTCGAACTTGGCGGGCTTCCAGGTGACCAGGCCGTGGCAGCGGGCGCAGTCCTGGCCCGGCTGGCCGAGCTGGCCGCGGTGCTCGTCGACGTGGCAGGCGGCGCAGGCGGTGGGCGCGCCCAGCTGGCTGGCCCGCCCCTTCTCCAGCACCGCGCGCACGCTGGTGTCGGTGATGAGGCGCGGGTCGTGGCACCTGGCGCAGTCGGCCTTGGCGTGCTTCCCCTCCAGCAGGTAGCCGGTGCGCTTGTGGTCGAAGGCCTTCTTGCCGGCCGCCCCCCAGTCCACCAGCTTGAAGTCGCGGCCCTGGTGCTCGTGGTGGCAGGTCTGGCAGGTGCGCTCCTCCGGCTTGAGCCGGCCGTGCAGCCCGCGGTTCTGCAGCAGCGACGGGGTCAGCTCCTTGTGGCAGGCCAGGCAGTGGTGCTGCGACAGCTGCTCGCCGGCCTCGTGGCACTTGGTGCAGTTGGCCAGCCCCTCCAGCGAGGCGTGGGGGCGGGCCAGCGGCCCGGGCGAGAAGATGTCGGCGCGGGCGGGGCCGGCCAGGAGCCCGACGGCCAGCAGCGCCGCGGCCAGGAGGGGCCGGGGCGGGGCGGAGGCTCGGGCCGCCGGCGGGGAGAGGCGCGGGGTGGGTGCGGTCACTTGAGCCCGTATCCGAGGTAGAGGGAGACCGCGATGTGCGCCGAGAGCGACAGCACGAGGAAGATGGCCATGGTGGCGTGGAAGACCCGCCAGCCGCGCAGCAGCGCCTTGAGCGATCCGTAGAACCGCAGCTGCCAGCGCAGCCGCATCAGCTTGACCAGCGCCCGCTTGAGGTCGAGGTAGGTCTCGGGGTCGGGGAAGCGGCGCCGCAGCCAGCGCAGCCGCAGCCGCAGCGCCGCCGTCTCGAAGGGGAAGCGCAGGAAGAGCGTCAGCATCGAGCCCGCCTGCACGGGGGCGGTGGCCCGGTCGAGGATGGCGGCGGCGCCGGGGCCCACGTGGGCCAGCCCGGGCGCCGCGAAGGCCCGCAGCCGCTCGAAGTTGGCGGTCAGGTCCTCGAAGGCCTCGGCCCGCCCACCCTGGGCCGGCACCAGCCCGAAGATGTAGCGGCCGATGATGCCGGTGGCCATCACCACCCCGAGCGCCACGGTGGTGGCGGTGGCCAGCACGTTGTTGGCCTGGAAGGCGGCGTGGAAGGCGATGACCAGCGGGCTCATGGTGCCCACGAAGACGTGGAAGTCGAGCCAGCCGCGGATGTCGCCCCACTCCATGAACGGCTCGCCGCGCTTGCG
The DNA here is from genome assembly GCA_016718565.1 of Anaeromyxobacter sp. Classification (NCBI taxonomy): domain Bacteria; kingdom Pseudomonadati; phylum Myxococcota; class Myxococcia; order Myxococcales; family Anaeromyxobacteraceae; genus Anaeromyxobacter; species Anaeromyxobacter sp. Next base: position 137,611 of record JADKCZ010000018.1, read on the forward strand.
CACGGCGTAGAGGAAGTTGGAGAGCATGAAGGCGGTGGCCACGATGCCCACCCCGTGCCCCCAGGGACCGGCGGACTTGAGCTCCAGGTGCCGCGGGTGGCCCAGCCGCGCCACCTTGGAGAGCTCGTAGTAGTCGAAGCCCTTCCAGGTGAGGAAGGCCAGCAGCGCCGCCCCGGCCACCGTGTAGAGGCCGCGCAGGATCCAGAGCCGGCGCATCAGCTTGAGGTCGTCGGCGGTGCCCGCGTGGCGCCGCCTCTGCGCCCCCTGGCCCGCCTTGGGCGACCCCAGCGCCTCACCGTGGAACCGGCGCATGGTCACGCCGGCCTGCTGCAGGAACTCGGTGGGCAGCTCGCCGCCCACGTTGACGATGACGAAGTCGTTGGGCAGGTGCACCGCGTGGCCGCCCACGTCGAGGCGGACCTCGTCCGGGTCGATGGCGGTGACCGTGGAGGCCATCAGCGCCTTCACCTTGCCGGCCGCCACCAGCTGCCCCAGCCTGGCCCGGTTGGCCTCGCGGCAGCGGCCGAACTCCGGGCTGCGGTAGCTGATGGCCACCTCGGCCGACGACTCGGTGGCCAGCTGGATGGCCGCCTCCAGGGCCGAGTCCCCGCCGCCCACCACCAGCACCCGCTGGCCGTCGAACTGGTCCGGGTCCTTCAGGCCGTAGAGCACCTTCTCCTGGTCCTCGCCGGGCGCGCCGAGCTTGCGCGGGGTGCCGCGCCGGCCGATGGCCAGCACCACCTTGGCGGCCTCCACCACGCCGGCGCTGGTGTGCACCTGGAAGCGGCCGTCCTGCCCCTCGATGGCCCCGACCTTGACGCCCTGCTCCAGCCGCAGGTCGGCCTTGGCCACCACCTGCGCCCAGCCCTCCAGCAGCTCCTCCTTGCTGATGAGCTTCTTGCCGAACTTGCCGATGAAGGGCAGCTCCACCCGCTCGGTCATGGCCACCTTGCGGCGCGGGTAGTGCGCCACCGAGCCGCCCAGGGTGTCCTGCTCGAGGAGCCGGAAGGCCACGCCGCGGGCCTTGAGCCCGAGCGCGGTGCCCAGCCCGGCCGGCCCGGCGCCCACCACCACCACCTGGCCGCCGCCCGTCACCACCTCGGCCAGCCGCTCCGCCACCTGCAGCCCCTGGGTGATGGCGTTCTTGATGAGCCCCATGCCGCCCAGCTCGCCCACCACGTGCACGCCCGGCCGCGAGGACTCGAAGTACTGGTCCACCTCCGGCAGGTCCACCCCGCGCTCGGAGGTGCCGAAGACCAGCTTGATGGCCCCCACCGGGCACTCGGCGGCGCACTTGCCGTGGCCGATGCAGTGGTCGGCGTGCACCAGCCGGGCGGCGTGGTCCACGATGCCCAGGATGTCGCCCTCCGGGCAGGCCTTCAGGCAGGAGAGGCTGCCGATGCACACGTCGGTGTCGACCACCGGGTGGAGCGACTTGGGGATGTGCTGGTTCTTCTCGATCTTCAGCCGCAGCGCGGCCGAGTCCCGGCGGTCGCGCAGGGCCCTGCGCACGAGGTGGTAGACCCCTGCGACGAATGCGGCGCTGAGCGCGCCGATGACGATGATCAGTCCTCTGTCCATGTGCCAGGTGAAGCGGCGAAGGGCCCCTCGGCCGTCGGTGGCGCGCCGCCTCGAACCTCCAACTACCCCCGCAACGGGGGAAGGTTCAAGATCGTAAAAGGTTTTGGATCGACAAAGGTTTATTGCTCAGGCGCCGCGACAACCGGCCGCAGGACCCCGCAACTCGGCGGTCGGCCACCTACACTTCCACCACCCTTCGGGTGTACCTTCTCGGCGCCGTCCGGCGCCTTCCGCCCCAGCCGGAATCCATTGGGATTCGGGTGGGTTCCATGCCCATGCCCCTCCTGTCGAGGTCCACGCCCATGCGCACCGCACTGCTCCTGCCGCTCACCGTGCTCCTCGCCGCCCAGCCCGGGCTCGCGGCGGAGCCGACCACCCCGGCCAAGCCCGCCGCCGCCAAGCCGGGCGCGAAGCCCGCCGCCGGCCTGACCATCGAGATGACCGCCAACGAGGACGGCTTCATCCCCAACCGCATCCACGTCAAGAAGGGCCAGCCGCTCACGCTGGTCATCACCCGCACCACCGAGCAGACCTGCGCCACCGAGCTGGTGGTGAAGGACTACGGCATCAACCTGCCGCTGCCGCTCAACAAGCCGGTCACGGTGACCTTCACGCCGGTCAAGGCCGGGATCGTGAAGTACGCCTGCGCCATGGACATGAGCACCGGCATGCTGCTGGTGCAGTAGCGGCCGCCGCCGGACCAGCGCGTGCTCCCGTCCCCCCCCCCGCCCCCCTGCCCCACCGCCGGCCGCGCCGTGGCCGGGCGCGCCACCCTGGCGGCCCTGGTCGCCGCCGCGTGGCTGGCCGCGCCAGCGTCGGCGCGCGCCGACGAGCACGCCCACCATCACCCGCCCCCTGCCGCGCCGGTGGACGGACCGGACGCCGGGCTGGCCGCCGGCGTCAGCCTCGAGGCCGTGCTCGAGCGGGTCCTTTCCCGCCACCCGGCGCTGCACGAGGCCTCGGCCCGGACCGCCGCCGAGCAGGCCCGCGCGGGCGCCGCCGGGCGGCTGCCGGCGCCCGCGCTGGAGGCCCAGCTCTACCAGGCGCCGCTCGACCGGCCCGCCGAGTGGGGCCGCGCCAACATGCTCATGCTCGGCGTCCGACAGGGCCTCCCGCCGCCGGGCCTGCGCGAGGCCCGCGCCCGCGCGGCCCGGGCGGTGGCCGACGCCGGCCGCGAGGGGGTCGGGGCCCGCCGGCTGGAGCTCGCGGCGCAGGCCCGCAAGGCCTTCGCCGCCTACGCCCACGCCGCCCGGGAGGAGGAGGTCCACCTGCAGCACGTGGACCTCAACCAGCAGATCGTGTCGCTGGCGCGCGGGCGGTTCGAGGCCGGGAGGATGTCGAAGCGCGACCTGCTCCGCACCACCTACGAGCTGGCCCGGCTCCACGCCGACGTGGCCGGGGTGGAGGCGCAGTCGCGCGCCACCCGCGCGCTGCTCAACACCCTGATGGCCCGCGACCCGGACGCGCCCCTTGGACCACCGGTGGCGAGCACGAGCTCGTCCCCGTCCGCGACCGCAGAGCCCCCTCACCCCGGCCCTCTCCCCCATCTGGCCGGGCGAGAGGGAGCGCACAGCGCCGCGACCTCGACCCCACCCCCCGAACCCGGCACCTACGCCCACGCCGCCACCCACGCCCCGCCCCTGGCGGCGCTGGACGAACGGCTCGCCGCCCGCCCGGACCTGGTGGCCGCGGCCCGGCGGGTCGACGAGCGGGAGGCCATGCTGGCGGGCGAGCGCCGGGAGGCGGCCTGGCCGGAGCTCATGGTGGGCGCCACCTACGGCTACATGCCGGTGGACGGCATCCACACCTACACCCTGACCCTCGGCGCCACCCTGCCCTGGCTCTGGGGCGGCCGCGCGCCGCTGGTGGAGGCCGCCGCCCGCGACCTCGAGGCGGAGCGGCGCGCCCTGGAGCTCATGACCCGCGCCGCCCGCTACGAGGTGCGGGAGGCGGCGGCGCGGCTGGCCGCGGCCCGCGAGCAGCACGAGATCCTGGACCGCGAGCTCGAGCCGCAGGCGCGGCGCGACGCCGAGGCGGCCCGGCTGGAGTTCCTCACCGGGCAGGGCGAGGCGGTGGCGGCGCTGGAGGCGCTCCACATGCTCCTCACCGTCCGGGTCGAGCGGAGCCGGGCGCTCCTGCTCGCCGAGGAGGCCGCGGCGGACCTCGACCGCGCCGCCGGACTCCCTCCCCTTCCTTCGCCTGGAGCACGACCATGACCGACGGCCACCACACGCCCGACCCCACCCACGGGCCAGGCCACGAGGCCATGCCGGAGGGCGAGGAGCAGGCGCCCCCGGGGACCCGCACCATGGCGCTGGTGCGCTGGGCGCTGGTGGGGCTGATGGCCCTGGCCGCGGCCGGCGCCTGGGTGAACCACCTCCTGGAGGCCCGCTCGGTCAGCCAGGCCGCCGGCGTCCAGTACCTCTGCCCGATGCACCCGCAGATCGTCACGGGGCAGAAGGGCGAGTGCCCCATCTGCGGCATGGACCTGGTGCCGGCCGGCGAGGACGCGGGTGCGGGCGTCGCCGGCGCGACCGCCGGCTACACCTGCGCCATGCACCCGGCCTTCGTGAGCGCCGACCCCAAGACCCGCTGCCCCGAGTGCGGCATGCGGCTGGTGCCCCGCCAGGCCCCCCAGGGCGCCGCCGCCGGCCAGCCCGCGCCCGCCGCGCCGGGCGGACCGCCGGTGCCCGGCGTGGTGCCGGTGGAGCTCTCCGCCGACCGGGTGCAGCTGGTGGGCATCCGGTCGGTGGCCGCCACCCGCGAGACCCTGGCCTCGGCCGTCCGCTCGGTGGGCTTCGTGGCCGCCAACGAGGGCGGGCTGGTGAGCGTCAACACCCGCTACTCCGGCTGGGTCGAGCAGCTGGCGGTGGCCCAGACCGGCCAGCTGGTGCGGCAGGGCGACATCCTGGCGGCGGTCTACAGCCCGGAGATGCTCAACGCCCAGCAGGTCTTCCTGAACGCCATCAAGTGGTCGGAGCGCAAGCCGGGCGGCTCCGCCCCGGCGCCGGCCATCGCCAGCGACCTGGAGCGCGACGCGCGGCTGCGCCTCGAGCTGCTGGGGGTGGCGGCGGAGGACATCGACGCCATCGCCAAGGCCGGGCAGCCGCTGCGGGCCCTCAACGTCCGCTCGCCGGTGCGCGGCTACGTGGCGCGCAAGAACGTGCTGCGCGGGCTCTACGTGCAGTCCGGCACCGAGCTGTTCCAGCTGGCGGACCTCTCCACCGTCTGGGTGCTGGTGGACGTGTACGAGAGCGAGATCCCGCGGGTCAAGGTGGGCCAGCAGGCCACCTTCGAGCTCAAGGCCTACCCGGGGAAGCAGTTCACCGGGCGGGTCCAGTTCATCTACCCGGCCCTCAACACCGGCAGCCGCACGCTGCAGGCTCGCGTCGAGCTGCGCAACCCGTCGCTGGAGCTGCGCCCCGGCATGTTCGGCGACGTGACCCTCGACGTGGGCGTCGCCGAGGCGGTGGTCATCCCACGCGAGGCGCTCATCGACACCGGCGATCACCAGTACGTCTTCGTGGAGCGCGGCGGCGGGCGCTACGAGCCGAGGCCGGTGCAGGCCGGCTGGTCCGGCGGGGGCAAGGTGGCCATCCTGGCCGGGCTGGCGGAGGGGGAGCGGGTGGTCACCACCGCCAACTTCCTGGTCGACTCGGAGAGCCGGCTCAGGGCCGCGGTGGAGGGCTTCAACGCGGCGCCCGGACAGGCCCCGGCGGCCGCCCACGAGCACGACCACGGCGCGGCCGGCCAGGGCGGCATGCCGATGTCCGGCGGAGCGGCCGTGCCCGCGCCGGCTGGCGCGGAGCCCCGGGCCAGGCCCCGACCGCCCGCCGCGGCGGGCCGCTACACCTGCCCCATGCACCCCGCCCTCGACGTGGCCGACGCCAAGGCCCGCTGTCCGATCTGCGGCATGAGGGTGGTGCCCCGGCCTCCCGGCGGTGGCGCCCCGGCCATGAAGATGCCGATGGACCCCGCCATGAAGATGCCGATGGACCCCGCCATGAAGATGCCGATGGACGGGGCCATGCCCATGCCCGCCGAGGGCGGGATGAAGATGCCGGCCGGGGACGCCATGCCCATGCCCGCCGAGGGCGGGATGAAGATGCCGGCCGGGGACGCCATGCCCATGCCCGCCGAGGGCGGGATGAAGATGCCGGCCGGAGACGCCATGCCCATGCCCGCCGAGGGCGGGATGAAGATGCCGGCCGGAGACGCCATGCCCATGCCCGCCGAGGGCGGGATGAAGATGCCGGACGGCGGCGGCGCCGCGCCGCCGGCCCCACCCCCGCCCGGCCGCCCCGGGACCTGAGAGGGGCCCGGCATGGTCGAGAAGATCATCGAGTTCTGCGCCAGGAACCGCGTCCTGGTCCTGCTGGCGGTGGCCGCCGCCACCGCCCTCTCCGTCTTCGCCATCCAGCGCGTCAAGCTGGACGCCATCCCGGACCTCTCCGACCCGCAGGTCATCGTCTACACCGAGTGGATGGGCCGCAGCCCGACCCTCATCGAGGACCAGGTCACCTATCCCATCGTCTCGGCGCTGGTGTCGGCGCCGCACGTGGCGGACGTGCGCGGCTACTCGATGTTCGGGATGAGCTTCGTCTACGTCATCTTCGAGGAGGGCACCGACGTCTACTGGGCCCGCAGCCGGGTGCTGGAGTACCTCTCCACCCTGCAGGCGCGCCTGCCGGGCGGGGTCACCCCGGCGCTGGGGCCCGACGCCACCGGCATCGGCTGGGTCTTCCAGTACACCCTGGTGGACAAGAGCGGCCGACGCGGCCTCGACGAGCTGCGCACCTTCCAGGACTTCACCCTGCGCTACGCCCTGGGCAGCGTGCCGGGCGTGGCCGAGGTGGCCAGCGTGGGCGGCTACCAGAAGCAGTACCAGGTCACGGTGGACCCCAACACGCTGCGCGCCTACGGCCTGACCCTGGACGAGGTGGTCTCCAAGATCCGCGCCTCCAACTCCGAGGTGGGCGGGCGGGTGGTGGAGATGTCCGGGCGCGAGTACTACGTGCGCGGCCGCGGCTACGTGCAGGACATCGGCGACCTGGAGAAGGTGGCGCTGCGCTCCAGCGGCCCCAACGGCGTGCCGGTGCTGGTGGGCGACGTGGCCCAGGTGCGCTTCGGCCCGGACATCCGGCGCGGCCTGCTGGAGTGGAACGGCGAGGGCGAGGCGGTGGGCGGCATCGTGGTGATGCGCTACGGCGAGAACGCCCTCACCGTCATCGAGCGGGTCAAGGAGAAGCTGGCCGAGCTGCAGGCCGGCCTGCCGGAGGGCGTCACCGTGGAGGTGGCCTACGACCGCTCCGACCTCATCCACCGCTCCATCGGCACGCTGCAGGCGGCGCTGCTGGAGGAGGCCATCGTCGTCGCGCTGATCATCATCCTCTTCCTGCTCCACTTCCGCTCGGCGCTGCTGCCCATCCTCTCCCTGCCGGTGGCGGTGGCGGTCAGCTTCATCCCCATGTGGCTGCTCGACATCCCGGCCACCATCATGAGCCTGGGCGGCATCGCCATCGCCATCGGGGCCACGGTGGACGCCGAGATCGTCATGATCGAGGCCAGCCACAAGAAGCTGGAGCACGCCCCGCCCGGCGCCGACCGGCACAAGCTGCTGGCCGAGGCGGCCCGCGAGGTGACGCCGGCCATCTTCTTCTCGCTGCTCATCATCGCGGTGGCCTTCCTGCCGGTCTTCACCCTGACCGGGCAGGCCGGCCGGCTCTTCACGCCGCTGGCCTGGACCAAGACCTTCGTCATGCTCTCGGCGGCGGTGCTCTCCATCACCTTCGCCCCGGCGCTGCGCGACCTGCTCATCCGCGGCAGGATCCGCCCCGAGGCGCAGCACCCGGTCTCGCGGGCCATCATCCGGGTCTACAAGCCCTTCGTCTTCGTGGCGCTGCGCCGCCCCAAGTCCACCATCCTGATCGGCCTGCTGGCCCTGCTGTCGGCCGTCCCGCTGGCCCTGAAGCTGGGCTCCGAGTTCATGCCGCCCCTCAACGAGGGCGACCTGCTCTACATGCCGACCACCTTCCCGGGCATCTCCATCGAGGAGGCCAAGCGGCAGCTGCAGCTGCAGGACCGGGTGCTGCGCGGCGTGCCCGAGGTGCTGACGGTCTTCGGCAAGGTGGGCCGCGCCGAGACCGCCACCGACCCCGCGCCGCTCACCATGGTCGAGACCACGGTGCGGCTCCGTCCCAAGGAGGAGTGGCGCACCATCAGCCACCCGCGCTGGTGGTCGTCCTGGGTGCCCGGGTTCCTGGCCCCACCCTTCCGCCTCCTCTGGCCCGAGGAGAAGCGGATGACCTGGGAGCAGCTGGTCGCCGAGCTCAACTCGAAGATGCAGTTCCCCGGCTGGACCAACGCCTACACCATGCCCATCAAGGGGCGCGTCGACATGCTCTCCACCGGGGTGCGCACCCCGGTGGGCGTCAAGGTGCTGGGCACCAGCCTGGGCGAGATCGAGACGATCGGCGTGGCCCTGGAGGGGCTGCTGCGCCCGCTGCGCGGCACCCGCAGCGCCTACTACGAGCGGAACACCGGCGGCCTGTACCTCGACATCATCCCCGACCGCGACGCCATCGCCCGCTACGGGCTGACGGTGGGCGACCTCAACCGCATCATCGAGGCGGCCATCGGCGGCACCCCCATCAGCGTGGCGGTGGACGGGCGCAACCGCTTCACCGTCAACGTGCGCTACCCCCAGGACCTCCGCAGCGACCTCGACCGGCTGCGCCGGGTGCTGGTGCCGGTGGGCGCCAAGGCCGGCGGCGGGGGCGGCGGCGGCATGGGCGGCACCACCGGCTCGCTGGAGGGGGCGCGCCTGCCCGAGCTGCGGCTGGCGCAGATGGGCGGCGGCGGCACGGCCACCCAGTCGCTCCAGCCGGGCCAGTCCGGCACCGCCACCGACGCCCCGGCCCTGGGCTGGTTCGAGAGCACCCGCGGCGGTCCCGGCCTGCCCTCGCTCTCCGGGCCCGGCCAGGAGGCCAAGGCGGCCGGCGGCAGCTTCGTGCCGCTGGGCCAGCTGGCCGAGCTCCGCATCGTCGGCGGCCCGCCCATGATCCGCGACGACGGGGGCCTGCTGGTGGGCTACGTCTACGTCGACATCGACACCGGCAGCCGCGACGTGGGCGGCTACGTGGAGGAGGCCAAGGAGGTGGTGCGGCGGGCCCAGGCCGACGGCCGCATCACCATGCCCACCGGCTACTTCCTCAAGTGGACCGGCCAGTACGAGCTGATGGAGAAGATGGCCGAGCGCATGCGGCTGGTCATCCCGCTCACGCTGCTCCTGATCATGCTGCTGCTCTGGCTGCACTTCCGGAACTTCACCGAGGTGCTGATCGTCCTGCTCTCCATCCCCTTCGCCCTGGTGGGCTCGGTCTGGCTGCTCTGGGCGCTCGACTACCACCTCTCCACCGCGGTCTGGGTGGGCCTCATCGCCTTGACCGGCCTGGCGGCGCAGACCGGCATCGTCATGATCGTCTACATCGACAACGCCTACGAGCGGCGGCGCGCCGCCGGCAAGATCCGCGACCTGTCGGACATCATCTGGGCCCACATGGAGGGGACGGTGATGCGGGTCCGGCCCAAGCTCATGACCGTGGCCACCATGCTGGCGGGCCTCATCCCGCTGCTCTGGGCCACCGGCTCCGGCGCCGACGTCATGAAGCGGATCGCCGCGCCCATGGTGGGCGGGCTCCTGACCAGCGCCTTCCTCACCCTGGAGATCATCCCGGTCATCTACACCTACTGGCGCCAGGAGCAGGTGCTGTGGGACCGCCTGGCCGGGCTGGACGCGGCCTTGCTGGCCCGGCTGGAGCGCTGGGCCCTGGTGCAGAAGTCCGGCTGGATCGGCCTCACCGCCGCGGGGGTGGCCGCCTTCTACGTGCCGGCGCCGGCCTGGGTCTTCTGGCTGGCCGCCGCGGCGGCGCTGCTGGCGGCGGTCCTCGGCTCGCTGCGCTACCTGGGGCTCAGGCCCGCCGCCAAGCACCTGGTCTGGCCGGAGGCGGACCAGCCGGGGCAGGCGGCCTGACGGTGCGGGTGGCGCCCGCGCCAGTCCTCTTTACAGGCCGCCGGCCAACGGGTACACCACCCCCCGACCCCATCGTCTAGAGGCCCAGGACGCCGCCTTCTCAAGGCGGAAACCGGGGTTCGAATCCCTGTGGGGTCAAGGTATTGCACGGCGCCGCGCGGCCTTTGACACCCCGCGCGGCGCCGACTAGCTTCCGCAGCGCGGCCCCATCGTCTATCGGTCAGGACACGAGCCTTTCAAGCTCGCGAGGCGGGTTCGATTCCCGCTGGGGTCACTCCTCCCGCCGCCCGCCTGGACGCCGCCGACCCGGCGCGGGGGCCCTGGGTCCCGCCCGCTTGATCCAGGCGCCCGGATTCCGCCCGCGACCCCGGGCGGCCACAGGGGTCCTCGTCGCGCCCACCCTCCACCCTGGGTGACACGGCACCCGGTCCGCGCGGCCTGCCGCAGCCGAGAAAAGACGTTCACCGTCGCACACTTCCCCCGCTCCTCGCCGCCGCCCGGCGGCCGGGCGAGGTGGCGTACCCGTTGCTCTAGACCCCGGGGAGCCACCACCCGAGGGGATCATGCGACCCACCACCACCCGCCTCTTCGCTGTCGCCGCCGCCGTCGCGCTCGCCGCCTGCGGCCAGCCCCCGCAGGCGGACCAGCTCCCCTCCGGCCGGAGCGGCAAGCTCCCGGCCGCGGCCGTGAGCAGCGCCCTCTTCACCCCCGGCTTCTCGGCCGACTGGGAGTCCGGCCTGGGGGCCTGGACCGCCGAGACCACCTCCGGCACCTGCGCCTGGCACGTGGTGACCAACCCGCACCTCCTCTCCGTCACCTCGGTCCTCAACCCCGTGGCGGTGACCCTGCCCGACGGCGGGGCCCACCTGCCGGCGCGCGGCGGCACCAACGTGGCCTGGTTCGGCGAGGACTCGACCGGCACCTACGTCGGGACGCCCTTCTCCGCCAGCTCCAACAACGGCGGCGGCTCGGACGCCCCCCAGACCGGCACGCTCACCTCGCCGCCCTTCGCGCTGGCCGCCGGCGCGGCCGCGGCCATCGAGTTCGACGCCTGGTGGGAGATCGAGGGGGTGGCCGGGCAGGACTACGACCTGATGTCGGTGCAGGTCTCCACCGACGGGGTGGCCTTCGACCAGGTCGGCCTGCTCAACCCGACCTTCTCGACCAACGCGCCGTCGCAGACCGGCTACACCGCCGGCGGCTCCTCGGCCCCGCCGGAGTGGCGCCACTACGCCTTCGACGTGTCCGGCTACACCGGCCAGACCATCTGGGTCCGCTTCTCCTTCGACACCGGCGACACCGCCTACAACGGCTTCCGCGGCTGGACCATCGACAACCTCGAGGTCGGCGCCGGCGCCGCCTTCCCGGCCCCGGTGGTCACCGCCGTGGCCCCGGCCATCGGCACCGCCGACGACCTGGTCACGGTGGAGGGGTCCGGCTTCGTGCAGGGCGCCACCCTCTGGCTGGGCGGCACCCAGATCGACGAGTTCCGCATCGTCCAGTTCGGCACCGACGAGGTGGTCTTCGTGGTGCCCTTCGGCCTGGTCGGCGGCACCACCTACGACGTCCAGGTGATCAACCCAGACCTGCAGGCCGGCTCGCTGGCGGGGGCCTTCACCTACTCCGACGCGGCCTCTCCCGCGGTCTTCTCGGTCTCACCCGCCACCGGCACGGTGGGCGTGGCCCAGCCCGTCACCATCGCCGGCGCCAACTTCGTGGTCGGCGCCACCGTCGCGGTGGGCCCCTACGCGGCCACCGACGTGGTGGTGGTCTCGGACGGCAGCCTGACGGCCACCTTCCCGCCCATGCCGGCCGGCAACTACAACGTGACGGTCACCACCCCCGCCGGCCAGTCGGGCACCGCCTTCACCGCCTACTCCATCGATCCGGTGGTGGACACCTCCACCGTCACCCTCACCGCCCCCAACGGCGGCGAGGTCTGGGCCACCGGCTCGTCGCACGCCATCACCTGGACCCAGGTCGGCGTCACCACCGTCGCCCTGGACCTCTACAAGGGAGGCTCCTTCGACCGCACCATCGCCACCGACGTGGCCGCCGGTCCGGGCACCACCAGCTGGGCCATCCCGGCCGGGCTGGAGGCCGGCGCCGACTACTCGATCCGCATCACCAACCAGCTGGGCGCCGCCAGCGACTACAGCGACGCCCCCTTCAGCCTCACCTCGGCCCCGTCCCTCGGCATCGCCGTCAGCCCCGGCGCCGCCGCGGCCACCGTCCCGGGCGCCCCGGTGACGCTCGACCCGACCTTGACGGTCTCCAGCCCGAGCGATCTCGACGGCGCCACCGTCTCCATCTCCTCGGGCTTCGAGCCCGGCCAGGACGTGCTCGCCTTCGCCGACCTGGGCGGCATCACCGGCAGCTACGACCCCGCCACCGGCTTCCTCACCCTGTCCGGCACCGCCTCCGCGGCGGCCTACCAGGCGGCGCTGCGCACGGTGACCTACGCGAACACCGCCGCTGGCGGCGCCAGCACCGCCGCCCGCCAGGTCACCTTCGCCCTCGGCTCGGGCCTCACCTACGCGGGCAACGGCCACTTCTACGAGTTCGTGGCCTCCCCGGCCGTCACCTGGGCCGACGCCGCCGCCGCGGCCTCGGGGCGCAGCTACTTCGGCCTGACCGGCTACCTGGCCACCGTGACCAGCGCCGGCGAGAACGACTTCATCGCCGGCAAGCTGGGCGGCGACGGGTGGGTGGGCGCCTCCACCCCCATCTTCTCCGTGCCGCGCACCTGGTCATGGGTCACGGGCCCCGAGGCGGGCACCGCCTTCTTCGTCCAGACCACCCAGGAGCCCGAGTCCGGCGGCGGCGTGCCGGTGGGCGCCAGCTACGCCAACTGGGCGGGCGGCGAGCCGAACAACTGGTCGGGCATCGAGAACTACGCCCACCTCTACGCCGGCACCGGCCAGTGGAACGACTTCGCCGGCGACAACGGCGACATCGCCGGGTACGCGGTGGAGTACGGCGGCATGCCCGGCGACCCCACCCTCATCCTCTCCGGCACCCGCGACCTCTCGGTCACGCTGGGCGCCTTCGACCTGGCCTTCCAGACCGACGGCACGCCCGGCGCCAGCCTGGCGGGCGACCTCGCCCAGTCGGTCCCGGCCGGCGGCAGCGCCACCCCGGTCGGCGCCAGCGCGCCCGCCACCCACCGGTTCGTCGAGTGGACCGGCACCGGCGGGTTCGTCACCACCTCGGCCAACCCCCTCACGGTGGCCGACGTGGCCCAGAGCCAGGTCATCACCGCCCACTTCGCCCTCCTGACCGCCACGACCGTGGCCGGCAGCGCCTCGCCCGATCCCTCCACCCTCGGGCAGGACGTCACCTTCAGCGCCGTGCTCTCCGAGCCGCTGGCCACCGGCACCGTCCAGTTCTCCCTGGACGGCGTGGACCTCGGCGCTCCCATCCCGGTGGTGGCGGGCGTCGCCAGCACCGACCCCGGCCCCATCGCCACCGTCGGGCTGCACGAGGTCACCGCCACCTACTCGGGCGACTCGCTGTACGCCGGCTCTTCCACCACCTTCGGCGCGACGGTGGTCCGCGCCCCCACCACCCTCGCGGTGGCCGCCTCGCCCAGCCCGGCCACCTTCGGCCAGCCCGTCACCGTCGAGGCCACGCTCTCCAGCACGCTGGCCGGCGGCACCGTCCAGTTCTCGGTGGACGGCGTGGACGTCGGCGCGCCCATCCCGGTGGTGGCCGGCGCCGCCACCGCGCCGCCCATCTCCGGCCTCTCCGCCGGGCCCCATGACGTCGGCGCCGCCTACTCCGGCGACGCGCAGTACGCCCCCTCCGCCGACCTCCTCGGCCTGGTGGTGACCCCGGGCGCCACCGCCGTGGACCTGGTGGCCTCGCCCAACCCCTCCGTCCTGGGCCAGGCGGCGGTGCTGACCGCCGCGGTCACCGCGGTGGCCCCCGCCGCCGGCCTGCCCGCCGGCCTGGTCACCTTCCGCGCCGGCGCCACCGTCCTGGGCGTGGCGCCGATGGCCGGCGGCCTCGCCTCGCTGTCCGTCTCGACGCTCCCGGTCGGTTTGCACCCGCTCACCGCCACCTACGAGGGCGACGCCTCCTTCGCGCCCTCGGCGTCGGCCGCGCTCGACCAGCGGGTGAACCCGGCCGCCACCGCCGTGGCCCTGCTGGCGCCGCCGGCCGCCTCGGTCTACGGCCAGCCGGTCACCTGGACCGCCACGGTGGTCCCGGTGGCCCCGGGCCAGGGCGCCGTGGACGGCGCCGTCACCTTCCTCGACGGCGCCGTCGAGCTGGCCAGCGTGCCGGTCGTCGGCGGCCTGGCCAGCTTCACCAGCGGCGCCCTGGCGGCGGGTGACCACCTGGTCACGGCCCGCTTCGACGGGACGCCGAGCTTCCTCGGCGCGCAGGACCAGGCCCCCCTGGCCGTGGGGCGGGCCACCACCAACGCGGCGGCGTCCGTGGCCCCGCTGGCCTCGGCCTTCGGGCAGCCCGTCACCCTCTCGGTGCAGGTGGTCCAGCTGGCCCCGAGCGATCTCGTGCCCACCGGCGACGTCACCATCCTGGACGGCGCCACCGTGCTGGGCAGCGCCACCCTGGACGCCGCCGGCCTGGCCACCTTCACCACCGCGGCCCTGGCGGTGGGCGATCACGAGCTGGTGGCCGCCTACCCGGGCGCCCCCGGCTTCGAGCCGGCCACCGCGCTCGGCGCGACCCTCTCCGTGAGCCGGGCCAGCAGCGCCACCACCCTGGACTCCAGCGCCAACCCCGCCACCTACGGCGACGCGGTCCTCCTGACCGCCACGGTGGCGGCGGTCGCGCCCGGCGCGGCCGCGCCGACCGGCACCGTCACCTTCCGCGAAGGCGCCACCGTCCTCGGCGCCGTCGCGCTCGAGGCCGGACAGGCCGCCCTGGCCCTGCCCACCCTGCCCGCCGGCCACCACCTCCTGGTCGCCGAGTACGCCGGCGACGGGCACCTGGCCGGCTCGGCCTCCCCGCCGCTGGACCAGGTGGTCGACCGGGCCGCTCCGGCCCTCGCCCTGGCCGCCTCGGTCAACCCCAGCGTCCTCGGCCAGCCGGTCACCTGGACGGTCACCGTGAGCTCGCCGGTCGGGCTGCCCGGCGGCGCGGTCACCTTCTCCGCCGACGGCGTGGACGCCGCCACCGTGCCCCTCGACGCGGCCGGCGTGGCCACCTTCACCTCCGCCGGCCTCCCGGTGGGCGCGCACGCGCTGGCCGGCGCCTACTCCGGCGACGCCAACTTCCTGGCCGCCACCGCCCCCTACGCCATGGTGGTCGACCCGGCCGCCACCGAGGTGGCGCTGGCCTCGTCGTCCAGCCCCGCGGTCTTCGGCGCACCGGTGACCTTCACCGCCACCGTCAGCGCCCTGGCGCCCGGCGCCGGCGTCCCGCAGGGCGCGGTGGTCTTCAGCGACGGCGCCACGGTGCTCGGCACCGGCCTGCTCGGCGCCACGGCCGTGGCCACCTTCACCACCGCCGCCCTCGAGGCCGGCCCCCACGACGTCACCGCCCGCTACCTGGGCGACCCGAGCTTCCTGGAGGCCACCTCGACCCCGCTGCCGCAGGTCGTGGCCCCGGCGCCGGTCACGCTGCTGGTCGGCAGCACCCCGCGGCCCAGCGTCTTCGGCGAGCTGGTCACCATCTCGGTGGCCGCCAGCGCGGACGCTCCCAGCGCCGCCGTACCGGCCGGCGACGTCACCTTCTTCGACGGCCCCCGGGAGCTGCTCACGCTGACCCTCGACGCCGCCGGCCGCGCCGAGTTCCCGTCCGACACCCTGGTGGTGGGCGAGCACCCGCTGACCGCCACCCTGGCCGGCTCGGCCCGCTTCGCCGCCGCCGCCGCCCGCGCCGACCGTACACGTGGTCCACCGGGCCCAGGGCACGGTGGTGCTGTCGGCCGCCCCGTCGCCCTCCTTCTACGGCCAGCCGGTCACCTTCACGGCGGCCGTCTCGGCCCTCCCGCCCGGCGTCGGCCTGCCCGGCGGCCTGGTCACCTTCCGCGACGGGGCCACCGTGCTCGGCGCCTCCACCCTCGACGCCTCCGGCCTGGCCACCTTCACCTCCGCTGGCGCGGCGCCGGGCGCCTTGCTGGCCGGCGACCATCAGATCACCGCCGCCTACGAGGGCGACGCCAGCTTCGAGCCGCGCACCGCCACGCCCTTCACCCATGTGGTGACGGCGGCCGCCGCCGAGCTGGTGGCCAGCGTCTCCCCGGCTCTGGCCTCCTCCGGCCAGGCCGTCACCATCCGGGCCACGGTCAGCTCGCCGGCCGGGACCCCCGGCGGCCAGGTGGACTTCCTGGAGAACGGCGTCACGCTGCTCGGCTCCGCCGCGCTCGACGCCGCCGGCCAGGCCAGCCTCTCCATCGCCACGCTGGCGGTCGGCGTCCACCCCATCAGCGTCCGCTACGCCGGCGCCGCCGACTACCAGCCGGTCGCCACCCAGGTGACCGCGGTGGTGGAGCCGGCGGCCACCACCACCACCCTGGTGGTCGCCCCGGCCGCTCCGGTGGTGGGCCAGCCCGTCACCCTGACCGCCACCCTCCAGGTGGTGGCGCCGGGCGCAGGCTCGCCCGGCGGCGCGGTGACCTTCCTCGACGGGACCACCGTGCTCGGCACCGCCCCGGTGGACGGCGCGGGCGTGGCCACCCTCGCCACCACCGCCCTGGGGAGGGGGGCGCACCTGCTGGGCGCCAGCTACCCGGGCGACGACCGCTTCGGGCCGTCCGTCGCCTCCACCGTCGACCTCACCACCGGCCGGGCCGCGGTCGAGGTGGCGGTGGAGTTCTCGCCGTCGCCGACCGTCATCGGCCAGGCCGTCACGGTCTCGGTGGTGGTCACCGCCGCGGCGCCCGGCGCCGGCACGCCCACCGGCACGGTGGACCTGCGCGACGGCAACGTCCTGGTGACCTCGATGACCCTGGCCGCCGGGCGCGGCACCGCCACCACCACCACGCTGGCGGCCGGCGCCAAGATGCTCACCGCCGCCTACGCGGGGGACGCCGACTACCTGCCGGGCAGCGCCAGCGCGGCCCACACCGTGGCCCGGGCGTCCACCGCCACGGCGCTCCGGTCCTCGGCCGGCCCGGCCCGCTTCGGCCAGCCCGTCACCTTCACCGCCACCGTCGCGGCGGTGGCGCCGGGGGCCGGGCATCCGGCCGGGAGGGTCACCTTCCGCGACGGCGGCGACACCCTGGGCACCGCCGGGCTCGACTCGGTGGGCGTGGCCACCCTGACCCTCTCCAGCCTGGCGGTCGGCCTGCACACCATCACCGCCAGCTTCCCCGGTGACCCCAGCTTCGGCCCGAGCAGCGGCGCCTTCGACCAGGACGTGCTGCGCGCCGGCGCGACCGCCCAGGTGGCGGCCTCCCCGTCGCCCGCCATGGTCGGCCAGGCCGTCACCTTCACGGTGGCGCTGTCCGCGGTGGCCCCCAGCGCCGGCGTCCCCGGCGGCACCGTCACGGTCCGCGACGGCCCCACCGTGCTCGGCACGGCCGCGGTGGGCCCCTCCGGCGTGGCCACCTTCACCACCACCAGCCTGGGGGCCGGCGACCACCAGGTCACCGTCGAGTACGGCGGCGACCTGGGCTTCGGCCCGACCAGCGCCGAGGCCCGGATCTCCGTCGAGGCCGGCAGCACCGGGGTGACCATCGAGTCCGACCGCAACCCCTCGCGGCGCGGCCGCCCGGTGACCTTCACGGCCATGGTCACCTCGCCCCACCTCACCCCCACCGGGACCGTCGCCTTCATGGACGGGACCACCCTGCTCGGCACGGCAACGCTGGACGGGAACGGCATGGCCAGCTTCACCACCCGCGATCTCGTCAAGGGCACCCACCCGGTCTCGGCCGAGTTCGACGGCGGCCAGGCCTTCGCGGCCGCCGGGGTCGACCTCGACGGCGGCCAGGTGGTGGAGAACACGCCGCCGGTGGCCGGCGCCGGCACGGCGCTGTCGCTGGGCGCCGGACACGCCGCCGCGGCCACCGCCGCCGCCGCCGGGGCGCTCGACCAGCCCATCGGCACGGTGGAGCTCTGGGCGCGCACCCGGGCGACCCTCGACGCCCGCCAGGCCTCCCGCCTGGCCGCCAGCGCCGCGGCCCCCGGCGGCACCCTCCTGTCGCTCGGCGGCGACGGCGTGCGCTGGGCCCTCGGCCTGGACGCCGCCCGCACCGGCCTGGTGGTGACCCTGGCCGGCGCCACCACCACGGTCCCTGCCGCCTTCGCCGACGGCGGGTGGCACCACCTGGCGCTGGTGGCCTCCGAGGCCTCCGCGACCGTGCTGGTGGACGGCGTGGAGGCGGCGGTCCTGGACGGCCACTTCGACGCGACCGTCATGGGCGAGCGGCTGGAGATGGGCCAGGGGCTCGACGGCGAGCTCGACGAGGTCCGCCTCTGGGCGACGCCCCGGACCACGGCGCAGCTGGCCGCCGACGCCCGCCGTCCGCTCGGCGGCACCGAGCCCTGGCTCCTGGGCCTGTGGCGCATGGACGAGGGCACCGGCGGCGAGCTCTTCGACGCCGGCCCGCTCCACCTGGACGCCACCGTCGACCTCGGCGGCGTCGAGGACGCCACCGCCTTCGCTCCCTCCGCCGCCTGGCGCCACCGCGACGCCTGGCAGGAGCGCGACCTGGCCCCGGCCGTCGACGCCGGCTACGACGCCGACGGCGACGCCCTCACCCTGGCGCTCACCGCCCCGCCCAGCCACGGCGCCGCCACGCTGGACCACCCCTCGCTGCAGGTCGCCTACCGCGCCGGCACCGGCCACCTGGGCCTCGACCAGTTCAGCTACGGGCTGTCGGACGGCGCCGCCTCCAGCGAGTACCTCATCGAGGTGTCGGTGGCTCGCATCCTGAGCTGCCAGGCCGACGCGGACTGCGGCGGCGGCGACCTGTGCATCCTCTCGGCCTGCGTCGCCCCGGACGCCGTCGAGGCCAGGGCGGCCGGGTGTGGCTGCACCAGCGGCGGCGGTGAGGCGCTCGGCCTCTGGTCGCTGCTGGCGCTTTGCCTCGGCACGCTGCGCAGGGCCCGGCGCACCGCGCCGCAGGCCGGGAGGAAGTCATGATCGTCCGCCAGGCCATCGTCGCCACCCTGCTCGCGCTGGCGGCGGGGAGCGTCCCGGCCCAGACCCCCACCGTCCCGGCGCAGGGGTTCGCGCTCCAGACCTACGAGCCGGCCCCGGCCGGGGACGCCTTCTTCGCCATCCCCGGCACCGCCGGTCCCGGCCACCTGGCGCCGGCGGCGGCCCTGGTCCTCTCCTGGGCCCGGGACCCGCTGGTCCTCCGCCAGGACGGCCAGGTCATCCCCGGCGGCCTGGTGGTGCACCGGCAGGTCTGGGGCTTCGCCCAGGCCTCGCTGGGGCTGGGCGAGCGCGTGCTCGTGGACGTCGCGGCCCCGGTGGCCCTCTACCAGTCTGGCTCGGCGCCCTTCGCCGGGGTGGGCGAGGTCTCCGGGGTGGCCTTCGGCGACCTGAAGCTGGGCGCCCGGGTGGGCCTGGGGCAGGCCGGCCCGGTGGCGCTGGCCGCCGCCCTGGACCTGTGGCTGCCCACCGGCTCGCAGGCCGACTACCTGTCCGACGGGGGGCTGCGGGCGCAGCCCAAGCTCCTGGCCAGCGGCGCCTGGGGCCCGGTGGACTGCGGGGCCGAGCTCGGGTTCCTGTACCGTGAGGCCCAGGACGTGGGCATCACCTCGACCGGACCGGCGGTGACCTTCGGCGGCGCCGCCGCCTGGCGCCTGGGCGCCTTCCGGGTCGGCCCCGAGCTCTTCGGGCGCTACCAGTTCGACGGCACGGCCACCTCGCCGCTCGAGGCGCTGCTGGGCGGCCACTGGCGCCACGGCTCGCTCGACCTGGGGGTCGGCGTCGGCGCCGGCCTCAACCTCTCGCCGGGGGCGGCGCCGTTCCGCGCCCTGGCCCGGCTGGCCTGGCGCCCCGACGGCGCCGCCGCCCGGGACGCCGCCGCGGCCGCCGCGGCCGCGGCGCGGGCCGCCGAGCAGGCCGCCGCCGAGCGCGCCGCCGCGGCGCGCCAGGCCGCGGAGGAGGCCGAGCGGCTGGCCGCGAGCCAGGCGGCCGAGCGGGCCGAGGCCGCCAGGCTGGCGGCGGCGCAGGCGGCCCCTGCGCCGGCCGCCTCCGACCGGGACCGCGACGGCATCTTCGACGCGGCGGACGCCTGCCCGGACCAGGCCGGGGTCCCGAGCACCGAGGCGACCAGCCACGGCTGCCCGGCGCCGGCGCCCGCCCTGGTGCGGCTGACCAGCGAGCGCATCGAGATCCTGCAGGCGGTGGTCTTCGAGACCGGCCAGGACCTCATCCGCCCCGAGAGCCAGGGCCTGCTCCGCGAGGTGGCCGGCGTCCTGGCCGCCCACCCCGAGCTCACCACCGTGCGGGTGGAGGGCCACACCGACGCCGCGGGCCAGGCGGCCGCCAACACGGCCCTCTCCGCCAGGCGCGCCGTGGCCGTCAAGCGCTGGCTGGTGGAGCAGGGCGGCATCGACGCCGGCCGGCTCCAGGCCATGGGCTTCGGCTCGACCAGGCCCGTCGCCCCCAACGACACCAGGGCCGGCCGCGCCCAGAACCGGCGCGTCGAGTTCCGCATCGTCGAGGCCAGGTAGGTCCTCGTCCAGGCGGGCTGGGGCCGGGCGAGCCGGCCCGCCCTGTGTCCGTGCGAACCGGGGGGCCGCCCAGGTCGGGGCGGCAAAAGCCCGGCGGCGCGTCGCTCAGCCCAGGTCCCGCCAGGGCTCCGAGGCGCGCAGCGCCGCCACGATGGCGCGCGTCGAGGGGGAGCGGTTGAGCGTGTAGAAGTGGATGCCGGGCGCGCCGCGCCTGAGCAGGTCCTGGCACTGCAGGGAGGCGTAGGCCACCCCCAGCTCGCGGGCCGACTCGGGGTCGGCCCGGCGCACCTCCATGGCGGCCTGCAGCCGCTGCGGGATGGAGGCGCCGCACATGGCGGTGAACCGCTCCACCTGCTCCACGTTGGTGAACGGCATGATGCCCGGGATGATGGGCACCTGGATCCCGGCCGCCCGGGCCCGCTCCACGAAGCCCTGGTAGGCGGCGTTGGAGAAGAAGAGCTGGGTCACCAGGAAGTCGACGCCGGCGGCCACCTTGCGCTGCAGGTGGCGCAGGTCCACCGCCAGGTCGCGGTTCTCCGGATGGCCCTCCGGGTAGGCGGCGGCGCCCAGGCAGAAGTCCCAGCGGGCCGGCTGCGACCGGATCCAGGCCACCAGCTCGCCGGCGTGGCGGAAGCCGTCCGGGTGCGGCTGGAAGGTGGCCTGGCCGCGCGGCGGGTCCCCCCGCAGCGCCAGCACGTTGTGGACCCCGGCGGCGGCCAGCTCGTCGAGCACGCCGGCCAGCTCGTCGCGCGAGGCGCCGACGCAGGTCAGGTGGGCCATCGGCTCGATGCCGGACTCGCGCTTGAGCCGCTTGACCAGCTCCACGGTGGTGGCCCTGGTCGAGCCGCCGGCCCCGTAGGTGACCGAGACGTAGGCCGGCGCCAGCGGGCGCAGCGCCTCCACCGTCTCGACCAGCGCCTTGAACCCGTCGTCGGTCTTGGGCGGGAAGAACTCGAAGCTGAAGAGGGGCTCGCCCCGCTCGCGGGCGAAGCGCAACAGGTCGCTGATCTTCACGGCGCGGTTGTAGCGCGCCCCCGCCGGCGGGCGCCAGTTCGGCGCCCCTTGACGCCACCCCCGCCTCCGCGCATCACTCTCCAGGCCGATGGCCACGCCGCGCTACATCACGCCCCAGGGCTTCCAGGTGCTGGCCGCCGAGCACTGGGACATCTGGACGGTGCAGCGCCCCCGCGTCGTGGCCGCGGTGGAGGCGGCCGCCGCCCTGGGCGACCGGAGCGACAACGCCGACTACCGCTTCGGCAAGCGCAAGCTGTACGAGCTGGACCGGCGGCTGCGCTTCCTCTCGGAGCGGATGGACGCCCTGACGGTGCTGGCGCCGGAGCCGCACGCCTCCGGCCGGGCCTACTTCGGCGCCTGGGTGACCCTGGAGCTCGAGGAGGGCGGCGAGCGGACCTACCGGCTGGTCGGCCCGGACGAGTTCGACCTGGCGCGCGGGCTCCTCTCGGTGGACTCGCCCATGGGGCGCGCCCTGCTGGCCAAGGGCCCGGGGGACACCGCGGTGGTGCCGCGCCCCGGCGGACCGATCGAGGTGACGGTGGTGGCGGTGAGGTACGAGGAGGGGGCGGGGGGGACGGCGAATGCGGCCGGGAAGGCGGTTCGGGCGTCGACGTCCTCCAGCACCGCGAGCAGCCTGGCAGCTCACCCCGAGCGGAGCGGCGGCGAAGCCGACGCGAAGTCGAGGGGGACCCGGACCCGGACCCGGACCCCGACCCCGACCCCGACCCCGACCCCGACCTCGACCTCGACCTCGACCCCGACCTCGACCCTGACCTCGACCCGGACCCGGACCCGGCCCCGAACCTCGACCCCGACCTCGACCTCGACCCCGACCCCGACCCCGACCCCGACCCCGACCCCGACCTCGACCTCGACCCGGACCCGGACCCGAACCTCGACCCCGACCCGGACCTCGACCCGGCCCCGCGCCGCGCCCCGGACCACCCGCTCCCCCCGGAAGCCACGGTGAGCGCCCCCGCCGGCCCGCCGGTCACCGACCGCCCCGCGCAGCGGGCCCTGCTCGAGCGCCACGTCCGCGAGCTGGGCGGGGCCCTGGCCTACGACGCCGACGCCGGCCTGCTGCTCGACGTGGCTGCCCAGAAGGTGCTGGCGCTCGACTGGACGCGCGTGGCCGCGCTCTCCGAGGCGCGCGACGCCGACACCGGCCGCCCCTACCTGCAGGTGACCCTGGGTGACGGGGTGGCCTTCGCCCTGGCCGACCAGGGGATCGCCTTCGCCCCGGTCACCGCCGCCAGCGGCCCGCTGCCGGGCCTGCCGGCCGCGGTCTGCCTGCGCGACCTGGCCGCCGCCGAGGGGCGCCTGACCCACTTCCTGCTGGACCACCCCGGCGAGCCACCCGAGCCAGGCCACGTGGCCGCCTTCCTCTTCTGCCTGGCCGTGGTGGACGGCGCCCGCGCGGTCGGCTTCGACGTCGGCCCGGAGGAGCGGCGGCTGGAGCGGGTGCTGAACGAGCTGGAGGCCCGGCGGCAGGGGTAGCGACGGCCCGGGAGAGCACGAAGCGCCCATCCCCGGTGTGTTTCACGCACCTCTCGATGTCAGATCCCCATGAGACTCTGGGTGCATGTCCGCACGCGCCCTCCACCTCACCCCCCCTCCGCCGCCAGCGCGCCGGTGGCCTTCGCCTCCCCCTCGAACCCTGGCTCCACCTCGCCCATCTCGCCCACCTCGCTCGCCTGGCTCGCCGCGCCGGCCCCGGCCCGCGCCACCCCGCTCCCGTTCGCCTGCGAGGCCTCGCAGGCCTGGCGCGCCGAGCGCCGCCTCCAGCCGCTTCCGCCGGCCACCCTCCCGGAGGCCCGCACCGGACGCGACCAGCTCGCCCGCCTCCTCTCCCGCGAGCACGCCGCCGCAGCCGCCTTCCTCGTGGCCCTCTCCGACTTCGACCGCCGCCGCGGCTGGGAGGCGCTCGGCCACGCCAACCTGTTCGCCTTCCTCACCCGCGAGCTCAAGCTCTCCAGGAGCGGCGCCTTCTTCCGCCTCTCGGCCGCCCGCCTGGTGGCCCGCTTCCCGGCCGTGCTGGCGGCGCTCGAGGACGGCCACCTCTGCCTCACCTCGGTGGCCGCCCTGGCCCGGGTGCTCACCGAGGAGAACCAGGCCGAGGTGCTGCCCCGCTTCTTCGGCTGCTCTTCGCGCGAGGCCAACGAGGTCGCCGCGGCGCTCGCGCCCAGGCCCGACCCGGCCAGGCGCACCGTGGTCACGGCGGTGGAGCCGCCCGAGCAGGCCTGCCCCGCTGGGGTAGTCCAGTCGACTGGACTGCTGCTGTCGCTCGCTCCTGCCCGGGCCAGCGCACCTGCCAGGCCTGGCGACCCCGACCAGCCCGGCGAACCCGTCGCTCCCGTCCAGGACCTCCGGACCAGCGCCACCCTCGCGGCGAGCCGGCGTGAGGAGGTGGCGTGCCCCGCGCCAGTCCAGTCGACTGGACTCCTCCCCGCCTCGCCCCCGCCACCGGCGCCTGCCGCCGCCCTCGTCGCGCCGCCTCCCGCCGCAGCCCTCGAGCGCCCCGACCAGGCCGCCCGCGCCAGCCAGCCCGACGAGGTCGAGCCACTCACCGCCGAGCTGCGCAGGCTGCACGTCACCGTGTCCCGCCGCTTCCTCTCCAAGCTCGACGCCGCTCACGACGGTCTCTCCCACGCCCTGCCCAGCGCCACCACCGAGCAGGTGCTGGAGGCGGCGCTCGACCTGCTCCTCGAGCGGCAGGCCTCCCGGCGGGGCCTGGTGAAGCGGCCCTCGCGCCCCTCGCCCACCGGCGCTCGTGAAGCCGCGCAGCCGGTCAGCGCTGCGGTCAGCACCGGAGCGCCCGGCCCTGGCGCCGGATCGGCCTCCGAGGTGCCGGGGGCAGCCTCCCGCGCACCAGGGAACGAGAGGACGGCGACACCGGCCGCGACCCAGGCCTCGACCCCGGCCTCGACCCCGGCCGCGCCCCCTGCTTCCCGTCACATCCCCGCCGCCGTCCGCCGCGAGGTCTGGCTGCGCGACGGCCAGCGCTGCCAGCACCCGCTCGACGCCGGCGGCACCTGCGGCTCCACGCTGCGGCTCGAGC
The DNA here is from genome assembly GCA_016718565.1 of Anaeromyxobacter sp. Taxonomy (NCBI): domain Bacteria; kingdom Pseudomonadati; phylum Myxococcota; class Myxococcia; order Myxococcales; family Anaeromyxobacteraceae; genus Anaeromyxobacter; species Anaeromyxobacter sp. Next base: position 161,900 of record JADKCZ010000018.1, read on the forward strand.
TCGACCACCTGGTGCCGCTGGCCCTCGGCGGCCCATCCACCGCGGACAACCTCCAGGTCACCTGCGCCGCGCACAACCGGGCGGCGGCGAGGGCCACCCTCGGCGAGGCGCTGGCGGCCAGCGGCCGCGGGCGGGCGGGGCGCGGCTCGCGCGGGGATGGCCGGAGGCGCTGACGGGGACAGCGCCCACTGGTGGTCGTTGGCGGGCGGCCGTCACCGGCCGCGAACGTCGGGGCATCCCCGGTACCCTGGTCCGGCGCCAGGGGGTCTCTGCCCAGTCCAGTCGATTGGACTACCCCGTCGGCGCCTGCTCACCCACAGCGCCCTCCCCGCCGCAACACCGCCCGAGCAGAGCAGCCAGGGCCCCGGCGGCCCGCGCTCGCCTCCCACGCCGTCCGGCTCGAGCTGGCGCTCCAGGCCGCCGATCACGATGGCCCGCCACCCCCGGACGCGCCGAGCCCCCTGGCGATCCGCCCCGGTCCTCAGCCCTCCTCGTCCCCCGGCAGCTCCGGCTCGGCGGCGCCGTCGCCGTCCTCGCCCTCCACCATCACGCCGCCGGCCTCGGCCTTGGCCGCGCTGCAGAGCAGGTGGATGCGGGCCCACAGCGCGTCGGCGCCGGTCCCCTCCTCCGCCGAGAAGGGCACCGCGCCGCCCCGCGGCAGCGAGAGCGCCTTCTCCACCGCGGCCAGGGCGTGGCCGCGCTTGGTGCGGGCCAGCTTGTCCATCTTGGTGGCCGCCACCACCACCACCCGGCCGGCCTGCGTCAGGAACTTGAGCGCGTCGAGGTCCGACTCCATGGGCTCGTGGCGCGCGTCCACGATGAGCACCACCGCGCGCAGCTGCTGCCGCTCGCGCAGGTAGGCGTCGATCATGGCGATCCAGCGGACCCGCTCGTCCTTCGACACCTTGGCGTAGCCGTACCCCGGCAGGTCGCCGAAGCGCACCACCCGGGGCCGGGCGTTGGGCGTGGAGCGGTAGCGCACCTCGAAGAACTGCAGCGCCCGGGTCCGCCCGGGGGTGGCCGAGACGCGGGCCAGCTTCCGCTTGTGGGAGAGGGCGTTGAGCATCGACGACTTGCCCACGTTGCTGCGCCCCACGAAGGCGATCTCCGGGAAGTCGCCGCGCGGCCACTCGTCCGGCTTGGTGGCCGTCTTCAGGAACTCCGTCGAGACCACCTGCAGGGCCACTGGCTCACCTCGTCCTGGGCTGGGGGGGCGGCTGGGCGGCGGCCGCGGCGCTCCCACCCGGGCGATCCGGATGGGCGATGAGCTTCACCTTCTGCTGGTAGTCGAAGCGGCGCAGGCCAGGGGTGGTCTCGGTGTGGCAGCCCAGGCAGGCCCGCTCGCCGCCGACCACCAGCCCGAGCGCCCGCGCCAGCTCGGCGTCGCGCATCACGTAGCGGGCCGCGTAGGCGCGCCCCGGGCCGTGGCAGGCCTCGCAGCCCACCCCGGCCTGGCCCGCCTCGGCGGCCGGCGCGTGGCAGGAGAGGCACCGCTGGTCGCCCCGGCTCCGCTCCGGCAGGCTCTCCAGGGCGCGGGCGTGTGGCCCCTCCCGCCAGGCCGCGTAGGCGCCGGGGTGGCAGGCCTTGCAGGTCTCCGGGCCCACCAGGTCGCCTGCGGCGGCCCGACCAGGCAGGGCCAGCGCCAGGGCCAGCAGGGCGAGGGTGTGTGGGAAGCGCACGGCCGCGCAGCATACACCGCTTCCCGGGGTGGCACCGCGCAGCGCCGCCAGCCCCGCCAGCCCCGCCAGCAACGGCAGCCCCGGCGGCCCGGCGGCGTGGCAGCGCGGCGGCGGCCCTGCCAGCGCGCCCGCCGCCGCGCTAGGATGCGACCATGCCCACGCCGCGCGCCGTCCTCCCCGCCCTGCTGGCCCTCGCGCTCCTCCTGCCCGGCCCGGCCGACGCCAAGCCCTGGCAGGGCATCGAGCCCGGCAAGTCCACCGGCGACGAGGTGGTGGCCAAGTTCGGCGAGCCCACCACCCGGAAGCAGCGCGGCCCGCGCAGCGTCATCGCCTACAAGGCCGACCAATCCCTGGCGGGGACCCGCGAGGCGCAGTTCCACTGCCGCCCCGACGGGGTGGTGGAGGAGATCACCGTCTTCCTGGCGGTGGCGCTCGACCCGGAGTCGGTGGAGGGCACCTTCGGCAAGCCGCAGGGGAAGACCTTCGTGGAGGCCACCTTCCAGAAGGTCTGGCTCTACCCGTCGAAGGGCGTGACGGTCTACTTCGACAAGGAGTCGAACGTGGAGGTCATCACCTACGCCGCGCCCACGGCGGCCAAGGCGCCCGCCTCCGCCGAGCCGGCCGGGGCCGGCGGCGAGGCCAAGGCCGGCGCGAGGCCGTAGGCGCGCGTGCGGCTCGTCGGCCTCACCGGCGGGATCGCCACCGGCAAGTCCACCTTCGCGGCGGCGCTGCGCGCCCTGGGCGCGCCGGTGGTGGACGCCGACGCCCTGGCCCGGCAGGTGGTGGCGCCCGGCGCCCCGGCGCTGGCCGAGGTGGCCCGGGCCTTCGGGCCCGGCGTGCTCCAGGCCGACGGGACACTCGACCGCCAGGCGCTGGGGGCGCTGGTGTTCGCCGACCCCGCGGCGCGCCGCCGGCTGGAGGCCATCACCCACCCCGCCATCCGCCAGGCCATGCTGGCCGAGACCGCCCGACTGGCCGCGGCCGGCCACGATCTGGCCTTCTACGACGCCCCGCTGCTCTTCGAGGTGGGGCTCGACCAGGCCATGGCGCTGGTGGTGGTGGTCTTCGCCCCGCCCGAGGCCCAGCTGGCCCGGCTGGCCGCCCGCGACGGCCTGTCGCGCGCCCAGGCCGAGGCCCGGCTGGCCGCCCAGCTGCCGGTGGCGGAGAAGGCCGCCCGGGCCGACGTGGTGGTGGACAACGCCGACGAGCGCGCACCGCTCGGCCCCAAGGCGGCCGCCTTGCTGGCGGACCTGCGGGCCGGGCTGGGGCGGAGGCTTCCCTCGGCGCCTCCCAGGCGCTATTGAGCAGGCAGATGGCCCAGCCCTTCCACCTCGTCACCGGGTTCCCGGGCTTCCTGGGGAAGCGGCTGGTGCGCCGCCTGGTCGCCGGCCCGGACGGCCAGGTCGGCCCGCCGCCGCGCCTCGCCTGCCTGGTCCAGCCGCACCGCGCCGCGGCCGCCCGCGCCGCCCTCGACGCCATGGGCGCCTCCGGGGCCGAGGTGGTGGAGGGCGACGTCACCCACATGCACCTGGGGCTCTCCGGCGCCGAGTGGCGTGACCTGGCCGGCCAGGTCACCGACGTGTGGCACCTGGCGGCCAAGACCCGCCTCGGCACCGGGCACGGCGAGATGCGCCGGGTCAACGTGGAGGGCACCCGCAACGTGCTGGAGCTGTGCCGGGCCGCCCGGCGCCTGGAGCGGCTCAGCCACTTCAGCACCGCCTTCGTCTCCGGCACGCGGGAGGGCGTCATCCTGGAGGACGAGCTGGCGGTGGGGCAGCGCTTCCACAACGGCTACGAGGAGACCAAGTACCAGGCCGAGCTGCTGGTGCGCCGGGCCCAGTCCGAGCTGCCGGCCACCGTGCTGCGCCCCAGCATCGTGGTGGGCGACTCGCGCACCGGCGAGATCGACCGCTTCGACGGCCCCTACGCGCTGGCCATCCTGCTGGTGGCCTCGCCGCTGGCGGTGCCCCTGCCGCTGCCGGGCGACGCGGTGGCGCCGCTCAACGTGGTGCCGGTGGACTTCGTGGTGGAGGCGGCGGTGGCCGCCTCGCGCCACCCGGCCGCCGCGGGCCGCACCATCCACCTGGTGGACCCCTCGCCCATGTCGGCGCGGGGCGTCTACGAGCTCATCGCCGCCCGGGCCGGCAAGAAGCTGCCCACCGTCTCGGTGCCGCACCGGGCCTTCCAGGCCCTGCTGCAGCTCCCCTGGCTGGAGCGGCTCTCGCGCACCCACCGGCCGGCCATCGAGTACGTCAACCACCTGGCCATCTACAACTGCCGCACCCTGCTGGAGGTGCTGGAGGGCAGCGGCCTGCGCTGCCCGCCCATCGCCAGCTACCTCGACCGGCTCATCGAGTTCGTGGAGGCCAGCTTCGCCCGGCGCCGCGACGCCGAGCAGGCCGGCGAGCCGGACGACCCGCTCGACCGCGAGCCTGCCCCGCGCTGAACCGCCCGCCGCAGCGAGAGGACCGGCGCCAGCAGGGGTCGCGGGCGCCGGAGGGGGGAGCGCAGGCGTACCTTCTCGTACGCCGAGCAGCGCACCGACGAGGCCGCCCGCCGCAGCGAGAGGATCGGCGCTCGCAGCTAGCCGATGACGCCGTCGGCGATCAGGGTGGCCAGGATGCGGGCGGTGTCGAGCCGGGGCAGGCCGGAGAGGGCGAACAGGCTCTCGTAGTCCACCGCGCCGTCGATCTGGGCCAGCAGGAAGCCGGCCCGGTGGTCCAGGTTGAGCCACATGACCTCCTCCGGCTTGATGGCCAGGCGGGGGATGCGGCCGAGCGGCCCGAGCTTCGACTCGTACATGGCCACCAGGGTGGCCTCGTTGTGGCGCAGGTAGTCGCGCGCCTCGCCGTGCTCGGGATCCACCTTGAGGATCTTCTCGATCATCTCGAGCGAGCCGGAGAAGTCGCCCAGGGCGTGCAGGTCCTTGGCGGCGTGCATCCAGACGTCCACGTCGCGCTTGCCCGGCGGGGACGGCCGCGGCGGCTCGCCGGCCGCCTCCGGCACCAGCGTCCGGAGGTCGCTCTTCTCCGCCACCGCCCCCAGGTCCATCCCCCCCTCCGGCGCCAGCAGGATGGTGGCGCCGGCGGCGGGGCCGTCGTCCCAGGGCGAGGGGGCGTAGTCGTCCGGCCTGGCCGGCGGGGCGTCGGCCGGGGGCGGCGGCGCGGCCGGGGGCCGGGCCAGGGTGGAGAGCGAGGCGGCCAGCCGCGCGGCCGGCGAGGCCGCCGGGCTGGGCGCCGGCAGCGTGCCCTGCAGGAGGAGCATGTAGGAGCGGGCCCGGGCGTTGCCCGGCTCGAGCCGCAGCGCCTCGTCGAGCAGGCGGCGCGCGTCCTCCAGCCGCCCCTCCACGTAGGCGCGCACCCCCTGGTCCACCAGCTGCGGCACCGACGCCACGGTCAGGCCCCGCCCGGCGGGCGCACGGCCTGCCCGGCCAGCCCCTTGAAGAGCTGCAGGGTCCGATCGAGCGACTCCTCGGAGGCCCGCAGGTCGGCGGCGTCACGCGCCTCGATGGCCTGGCGCACCCGCGCCATGACCCCCTCGGCCTTCTGCACCGCGTCCTTGCCGAACTTGCTGCGCTCCAGCGCCGCCTGCACCGCCGGCACCAGCCCCTCGATCTCGCGCATGGCGGAGGTGGCCCGCTCGCGGGCCCGGTCGAACTCGGCGGTGGACTGCTTGCGCGCCAGCAGGTCGTCGACGCGCTCGTCGAGGATGCGCTTGAGCTCCTCCTCGGTGAGCCCCGAGGTGGCGGTCACGGTGATGGACTGCTGCTGCCCGGTGTCCACGTCGCGGGCCGCCACGCCCACGATGCCGTCGGCGCTGATGTCGAAGGTCACCTCGATGGAGACCTCGCCGCGGCGGGCCGGCCGGATGCCGGCCAGGATGAACTCGCCCAGCAGCTCGTTCTCCACCGCCCGCTCCTTCTCGCCCTGCAGCACCGCGATGCGCACCGAGGCCTGGTTGTCCTGCACGGTGGTGAAGAGGTGGGTCTGGCTGGTCGGCACGGTGGTGTTCCTGGGGATGACGGTCTGGAAGTAGCCGCCCACCACCATCAGCCCCAGGTTCTGCGGCGTGACGTCCAGCAGCAGCACCTCGGCGCCGGCCTGCTGCGGCGAGGTGAGCGCCTGGGCCTGGATGGCGGCGCCCAGCGCCACCACCTCGTCCGGGTGGACCCCCTTGCACGGCTCGCGGCCGAAGAACTCCTTCACGGCCCGCTGCACCCGCGGCATGCGGGTCATGCCGCCCACCAGGATCACCTCGTCCACCTGGGCCGGGCGCACCCCGGCGTCGCGCAGGGTCCGCTCGGCCACCGCGATGCAGCGGTCCACCAGGTCCTTGGTGAGCTCCTCCAGCTTCTCGCGGGTCAGCTGCTTGGTGAGGTGCAGCGCCTGCTTGCCGTCGCCCGCCGACACCAGGAACGGCAGGTGGATGTCGGCCGCCGGCAGGGAGGAGAGCTCGATCTTGGCCTTCTCGGAGGCGTCCTTGAGCCGCTGCAGCGCCATCTTGTCCTGGCGCATGTCGAGCCCGCCGTTCTCCTTGGCGAAGGTGAAGGTGAGCCAGTCCATCACCCGGCGGTCGAAGTCCTCGCCGCCCAGGTAGGTGTCGCCGCCCACCCCCACCACGTCGAAGACGCTCTTGCCGATGTCCAGGATGGAGACGTCGAAGGTGCCGCCGCCCAGGTCGAAGACCACCACCTTCTTCTCGACCTGCTTGCCGAAGCCGTAGGCCAGCGCCGCGCTGGTGGGCTCGTTGATGATGCGCAGCACCTCCAGCCCGGCGATGCGGCCGGCGTCCTTGGTGGACTGGCGCTGGCCGTCGTTGAAGTAGGCCGGCACGGTCACCACCGCCTGCGTCACCGGGCGGCCGAACCAGGCCTCCGCGTCGGCCTTCAGCTCGGCCAGCACCAGCGCCGAGACCTCCGGGATGGAGACCACCCGGCCGCCCAGCTTGATCCGGACGTCGTTCCCCTCCGGCCCGGCCACCAGCTCGTAGGGCAGCACCCGGCGGGCGTCCTCCACCTCGCGCGAGCCCCAGCGCCGCCCGATGAGCCGCTTGGCGGCGTAGACGGTGTTCTCGGCGTTGGTGATGGCCTGGCGCTTGGCCAGGTGGCCGGTCAACTCCTTGCCGTTCCTGGCCACCGCCACGATGGACGGCGTGAGCAGCTGGCCGGAGCGGCTGGGGATGACGCGGGGCACGCCGTCGCGCACGGTGGCCACCACCGAGTTGGTGGTGCCGAGATCGATGCCGATGACGGGGTCGAGGTCGCTCATCCCAGGAAGCTCCAGCGCAGCTTCTTCAGCCGCTCCTTGGCGGACTCCAGGCGGGGATCGAGCTCCAGGGCCCGCTCCAGCGCCTTCTTGGCCTCGCCCTTCTGGCCCAGGCCCTCCAGCGCCAGGCCCAGCGCCTCGTGGGCGGCCCCGTTGCGCGGGGCGGCCCGGGTGGCCTGCTCGGCGTGCTCGCGGGCCGCCGAGAGGTCGCCCAGCTCGCGGGCGGCCCGCGAGGCCAGGATGCAGGCGCCGAAGGCGGTGGGGTCCACCTCGATGGCGGCGCGGTAGGCCGACAGCGCCGCGCCCCACTGGCTCATGACCTCGGAGGCGTGCGCCCGGTCGACCAGCTCCTGGACCTTGCCGGCCAGCGAGCGGCGCCGGCAGTCGGCGGCCAGCTCGGCCGCCTCCCGGTTGCTCGGGTCCAGGCTGGCCACCATCTGGAAGTCGTTGGCCGCCTGCTGGAAGGCGCCGGCCGCCATGCCCTCCCGCCCGCGCTTCAGCAGGTCGGCCACCCGGCTGGCGCGCGCCAGCAGCGGGTTCTGCCGGGACAGGCGGGCGCGCCGCTCCTCCCCGCGCCGCTCGTCCTCGAGGCGCCGGGCCTCCAGGCGGGTCAGCTCCAGCGCCGGCGCGGTGGCGCGGGCGTAGGCGGCGCGCCGCGCCTCGTCGGCCAGGGCGTCGCGGGCCTCGGTGAGCCGGCGGAAGACCTTCTCCAGCCTGGCCCGGTAGCTGCCCAGCCGCTTGCCGGGGTAGCGGTCCGGGTGGAACAGCTTGACCTTGTCCACGTAGGCGGCCCGGGCCGCGTCGGTGGAGGCGTTCCAGGGCAACCCCAGCAGGTCGAAGTGGGTCCAGGTCGCCAGGCTGGCCTCGGCGAACAGGATCTCGCGGCGCCGCTCGGCGTCGAGGTCCACGTCCTCGGCGAGGGCCGCCGGGTCGAATCGAAAGCCCTGGTACCTGTCGTCGCTCAACCGCTCCGCCTCGGGGTCCCGCGGTGCTGCCGCAGGCCAGATCGCCGATATTACTGACGGAAACGCCGGTGGGTCAACGGCTTCACGGCGCCCGCGGCCCGCCGGCTCAGCGCCCCGCCAGCAGCAGCTCGAGCAGGGCCTTCTGGGCGTGCAGCCGGTTCTCGGCCTCGTCCCAGACCGCCGACCGCGGCCCCTCCAGCACGGCCTCGCTGATCTCCTCGCCGCGGTGGGCCGGCAGGCAGTGCAGCACCACCGCGTCGGGGCGGGCCCGCGCCAGCAGCGCCTCGTCCACGATGAAGCCGGCGAAGTCCTTCTCGCGCCGCGCCTGCTCGCCCTCCTGGCCCATGCTGGCCCAGACGTCGGTGTTGAGCACGTGGGCCCCTGCGGCCGCCTCGGCCGGGGTCCGGACCAGCCGGGCCCGGCCGCCGCAGCGGGCCAGCAGGCCAGCGTCCGGGTCGTAGCCCGGGGGGCAGGCCAGGGCCAGCTCGAAGCCCAGCAGCGCGCAGGCCTCCAGCCAGCTGTTGGCCATGTTGTTGCCGTCGCCGATCCAGGCGATCTTGAGCCCGCCCCGGTGCAGGGCGTCGACCCCGAAGCGCTCCGCCACCGTGAGCAGGTCGGCCAGCAGCTGGCACGGGTGGGAGGCGTCGGTCAGGGCGTTGATGACGGGCACGGTGGCGAAGCCGGCGATCTCCTCCAGCTTGTCGTGGCCGAAGGTGCGCACCACCAGGGCGTCCAGGTAGCGCGACAGCACCCGGGCCGTGTCGCTGATGGGCTCGCCGCGCCCCAGCTGCGTGTCGCGCGGCGAGAGGAAGAGGACGTGGCCGCCCAGCTGGTAGGCCGCCACCTCGAAGCTCACCCGCGTGCGGGTGGAGGCCTTCTCGAAGATCAGGCCGATGGTGTGGCCGTCGAGCGGCCTGGGGCCCTTCTTGCCGAGCAGCTTCCACTCGGCGGCCCGCTCGATGAGCTCCAGGAGCCCGCTGCGGTCGAGATCGGTGAGGCGGAGGAAGTCGCGCTTGGTGCCTGGCATGGAACTCCGGTGCGCCTAGGTGGCCGGGGCGGCGTCCAGCGCCGCGCCCAGCAGGTCGGCGGCCTCGTCGGCCTCCGCGGTGGTGAGGGTCAGCGGCGGGGCCAGGCGGAGCACGTCGTCGCCGATGGCGTTCACCAGCAGGCCGCGCTGGCGCGCCCCGGCCATGACCGCGCCGGCCTGGACGCCCTTCACCACCACGCCGAGCAGCAGGCCGCGGCCGCGCACCCCGGCCACCCGACCGCCCGCGGCCAGGGCCTCGAGCCGGGCCCGGAGGTGCGCCCCGACCAGGCGCGAGCGCTCCAGCAGCCCGCCCCGCCCCAGCTCGTCCAGCACCGCCAGCGCCACCGCGCAGGCCAGCGGGTTGCCGCCGTAGGTGCTGCCGTGGCTGCCGGCGGTCAGGTGGTCGCCCACCTCGGCGCTGGCCAGCAGCGCGCCGATGGGGAAGCCGGCGCCGAGCGCCTTGGCGCTGGACATGAGGTCGGGGGTGATCCCCTCCCACTGGTGGGCCCACATCTTCCCGGTGCGCCCCATGCCGGTCTGGACCTCGTCGAGGCACAGCAGCGCCCCGGCGCGGGTGGTGAGGGCGCGCGCCGCCGCCAGGTAGCCGGGCGGCGGCTCGACCACCCCGGCCTCACCCTGGATGGGCTCCACGATGAAGGCCGCGGTGCGCGCGTCGAGGGCCCGCTCCAGGGCGGCCACGTCGCCGTAGGGGACGTGCCGGATCCCCGGCACCAGCGGCTCGAAGCCGTGCTGGTACTTCTCCTGCCCGCCGGCGGTGACGGTGAAGAGGGTGCGCCCGTGGAAGGAGTTGACGGTGGAGACGATCTCGCAGCGCTCCGGGTGGCCGCGGTCGGCGTGGTACTTGCGCGCCAGCTTGAGCATCACCTCGTTGGCCTCGGCGCCGCTGTTGCAGAAGAAGGCGCGGCGGGCGAACGGGGTGGCGGCCAGCAGGGCCTCGGCGGCCTCGATCTGGCGCGGCACGTAGTAGTGGTTGGAGACGTGCCAGAGGGTGCGGGCCTGCTCGGTGAGGGCCTGGACCGCGGCCGGGTGGCAGTGGCCCAGCACGTTGACGGCCACGCCGCCCAGGAACTCCAGGTAGGCCTTGCCGTCCACGTCCCAGACCCGCCGCCCCTCGCCGCGCACCAGCGCCACCGGCTGGGGCTTGTAGTTGGGCGTGAGGGCCGCCTGCGCGCGCGCAGCCCAGGACTCGGTCAGGCTCATCACGGGCTTATCGCACGCCGCTCCCAGCGCGTTCAAGCAATCGGCGGCGGTGGCCCGGCGCCTCAGCCCGCGCGCCTCGCCCGGTACCCGAGCCGGAACAGCAGGAGCGCCAGGGCCGGGGAGGCGGCCGCCGCCAGGTACCAGAAGAGCTTGTCCCGCTTCACCCCGGCCAGGGTGGCGGCGCGCCGCTCCTCGAAGTAGGCGACCTGCTCCGCGGAGGCGGGCACGTACCGCCGCGACGCCAGGGCCTCCTCCAGCTGGGCCCGCTTCACGGTGACGACGTTCCCCTCCAGCGACATGACCGGGACGTCGTCGGCGGCGTAGCCGGCGTCCACCGGGGCCTGCGGATAGACCACGAAGAGCAGCACCACCGCCCAGAGCGTGGAGAGCAGCGTGGCCGAGAGGAAGAGCGCGTCGCCGGTGGAGAGCGGTGGCTGGCGCGGGCGGGCGGGCATGGCGGCGGGGCGGCGGCGGCCGCTCAGGCGCCCCGCTTGGCGCGCGGGTGGGCGTCGTCGTAGACGGCCGCCAGCCGCTTCCAGTCGAGGTGGGTGTAGCGCTGGGTGGTGGAGAGCGAGGCGTGGCCCAGCAGCTCCTGGATGCCGCGCAGGTCGGCGCCGTTGCCGAGCAGGTGGGTGGCGAAGCAGTGGCGCAGCATGTGCGGGTGGACCTGGCGCGGCAGGCCGGACTGGTCGACCCACTTGGTGAGGAGCCGCGCCACCGAGCGGCCGGTGAGCCGCCCGCCGCGGAAGTTGAGGAAGAGGGCGTGGCCGGCGCCGCCGAAGTCGGGGCCGGCCGCCAGGGCCGGCCTGGCCTCGTCGAGGTAGCGGGCGATGGCCTGGCAGGCGGTGCGCCCCACCGGCACGATCCGCTCCTTGCGCCGCTTGCCCAGCACCAGCACCTGGCCGGCGGCCAGGTCCACCCCGCCGACGTCCAGGCCGGTGAGCTCGGAGACGCGCAGGCCGCTGGCGTAGAGCAGCTCCAGGAAGGCCCGGTCGCGCAGGGCCAGCGGCGTGGCCAGGTGCGCGGTGGGGGTCTCGACCAGCGCCGCCACCTCCGCCTCGGGGAGCACCTCGGGCAGGCGCCTGGGCCGCTTGGGGCTGGCCACGCCGCGCGCCGGGTTGGCGTCGGCCAGCCCCTCGCGCACCAGGAACCGGTAGAGCGAGCGGATGGCCGAGAGCTTGCGCCCCAGGGAGACCGCGCCCGCGCCGCCGGCCTGCCGCGCCAGCCAGCCGCGCACCAGCAGCGGCGACGAGGGCACCAGCGGCTGCCCGGCCTCGGCCAGGTAGGCGGCGTACTGCGCGAGGTCGCCCAGGTAGGCCTTCAGGGTGTGCGGCGAGGCCCGCTTCTCGGTCCGCAGGAAGACCTCGAAGCGCTGCACCTCGGCTGGAAGGGTGGCGACGTCCACGGCCATCCCCGATCGGTAGCACCGCCGGAGGGCCGGGGCGAGTTCCGGGCGAGTCCCGCACGGACGCCGCGCGCCCAGGCCCGGGCAGGGCCTCAGGGCGCCGGCAGCGTCGCCACGTACACGCCGGCCCGCTTCGGCTCCACCACCGCGTAGGCCACCCGCCGCGAGTCGGGGCCGAGGAAGCGCACCGAGCCGGGCAAGGCGCCGCGGTCCACCGCCACCAGCTTCCCGCCCTGCCAGACCGCCACGTCGAGCGCCACCAGGTCGGGGCGCTGCCAGGTCACCAGCAGGCGCCCGGGGTCGTGCGGGTCGAACTCGAAGCTCTTCACGCCCTGGGCCAGCTCCTCGCCCCTGGCGTCGGGCGGCCCGCCGGTGGGCACCCGCTCCAGGTCGCAGGCCTCCGCCTGCCTGGTGCAGCGGGTCCGGTAGTAGAGCCAGCGGCCGTCGGGCGAGAAGGTGAAGCCGAAGACCCCGCGCGCCACCACCCTCCCCCGGACCCCGGTGGAGGCGGTCGGGGTCGCGGCGCCCCTCACTCCGGCCCTCTCCCCGGAGGGGAGAGGGAGAGTGGAACCCGGGGTCGGGGTCGCGGCGCCCCTCACCCCGGCCCTCTCCCCGGAGGGGAGAGGGAGAGCGGAACCCGGGGTCGGGGTCGGGGTCGCGGTCTCCACCAGCTCCAGGTCGACCGAGTAGCCCCGCTCGGTGGTGTGGCGCAGGAAGGCCAGGTGGGCGCCGTCCGCCGAGAGCTCGAAGTCGGTGACCCCGAAGCCGAAGGTGCGGCTGGGCAGGCCTGGTCCGCCGGTGCCGAGCACCCCGGAGCGGGTGCGCGGGTCGTACCGCTCCAGCCAGGCGAGCCGTGGCGCCGTGGCGGCCCACCGGTGCTCACCGACCTGGCGAGCCAGCGGCGGCGGGGCCCCACCCGCCGGCCCCACCACGTGCAGGTCCCCCTGCACCCCGGGCGCCGCCTCCGAGATCCAGGCCACCGCCGCGCCGTCGGCGGAGAACTCGAAGCCCCGGGCGCCGCGCGCCACCGGCGCCGCCCGGCCGCCGCGCCCGAGGTGCAGCAGCGCGCCCTCCGGCTCCACCGTGGTGAAGGCCCAGGCCCCGCCACGACCCAGCCCGAACTCGCGGGACCGCTCCGCCACCGGACGGGCCGCACCCAGATCCGGGCCGAGCGCCAGCAGGGCGCCGCCGGCCGAGGCCGGCCGGCGCGCCAGCACGGCCACCGCCCGCTCGCCCCACGGGGGCGGCGCGGCGTCGAAGGAGGCCACCCCGGCGCCGCCCGCCACCGGACGCGCCGCCCCGTCGCCGGCCACCACCACGAGCTGGCCCCCCGCCACCGCCAGCAGGACCCCGCCGGGCAGGAACCCGTGGAAGGTGGCGCCGGCCGCCACCTCGCGCGCCTGGCCGCCCTGCACCAGCGTCAGCGTGCCGGCGCCGGCCGCGTGATCGTAGAGGGCCAGGGCCGCCAGGGCGGAGCCCTCCGGGGCGAAGCCGAAGCCGTGCGGCAGCGAGGTCACGCCGCGCGCCACCACCGCCGCGGCGCCGCCCGCCGCGGGCGCCACCGAGAGGGTGCACACCCCGGTGCCGGGCGGGAGGAACGGCCCCCCGACCTCGACGCACCCGTCCAGCCAGGCCAGCCAGGCCCCGTCGGCCGAGCTGCGCAGCGCCTTCTTGAGCCCGGCCGCCACCTGCGTCACCTGCACGGCCTGGCCCGACGCGCCCTCCCGCCCGGCCGCCCCGGCGGAGCCAGCCGGGGTCGCGCCCGGCTCGCCGGCCCCGCGGGAGCAGGCCAGCAGCGCGGCGAGCAGCGCCACCGGCGCGGCGGCTGCGCCTCCCCGCCTCACTCGAGCCACCGCACGAGCTCCTGGCGCGCCCGCGTCTGGTGGGCCAGCTTGCGCCCCTCCTTGCCGCCGCGCACGCGCCCGGGCAGCGGCGGGAAGAGGGCGAAGATGACGTTGCTGGGCTGGTACTCGGCGCCCGGCGGGTGGGCCTCGCCGGTCAGGTGGCGGTGCAGCGCGCCCATGGCCGTGGCCGCCGGGGGCGGCCGGAAGGCCCGCCCGGCCAGCCGGTCGAGCACGGCGCGCGCCGCCAGGTGGCCGCAGGCGGCCGACTCCACGTACCCCTCCACGCCGGTGATCTGCCCGGCCAGGAAGAGGTGCGGCGCGGCCCGCATCGACAGGTCCGGCGCCAGCACCCGCGGCGCCTCCACGAAGGTGTTGCGGTGGACCTGCCCCATGCGCACGAACTCGGCGTCCTTCAGGCCGGGCACCAGCTCCCGGAAGATGCGGCGCTGCTCCGGCCAGGTGAGCCGCGTCTGGAAGCCCACCAGGTTCCAGGCGGTGCCGGCCTGGTCCTCGCGGCGCAGCTGCACCACCGCGTGCGGCCTGAGGCCGGTGCGCGGGTCCTCCAGCCCCACCGGCTTCATGGGGCCGTGCGACAGCACCTCCAGCCCCCGCTCGGCCATCACCTCGATGGGCAGGCAGCCCTCGAAGTAGCGGGGCTGCTCGAAGTCGTGCGCCGCCACCTTCTCGCCGGCCAGCAGCGCCGCCACGAAGGCCCGGTACTGGGGCTCGTCGAAGGGCAGGTTGAGGTAGTCGGGCCCCGACCCCTTGTCGTAGCGGGAGCGGGCGTAGGCCACGGTGCGGTCGATCGACTCGTCGGCCACGATGGGCGCGATGGCGTCGTAGAAGGCCAGCCTGCCCCCGGCCAGCGCCGAGAGCTCGGCGGCCAGCGCGTCGGCGGTGAGCGGGCCGGTGCACAGCAGCGCCGGTCCGGGCCCGGCCGGCAGCGCCGTCACCTCCTCGTGGCGAAGCCGCACCAGCGGGTGCGCCGCCAGCCGCTCGGTCACCAGCCGGCTGAACCGCTCGCGGTCCACCGCCAGCGCGTCGCCGGCCGGCACCCGGGTGGCGTCGGCCGACTCCAGCACCAGGCTGCCGAGCCGGCGCAGCTCCTCGTGCAGCAGCCCCACCGCGTTGAGCGGGTTGTCGGAGCGGAGCGAGTTGGAGCAGACCAGCTCGCAGAGGCCGTCGAGCACGTGCGCCGGCGACCGGCGCGCCGGCTTCATCTCGAAGAGGTCCACCGCCACGCCGGCCCGCGCCAGCCGCCAGGCCGCCTCGCTGCCGGCCAGCCCGCCACCCACGATGGTCACCCGCTGCGTCATCACGCCTCGCACCCGCAAGAGCCCCGGCCGGGGCTCACCCTGGATCGGCCCGGGGTATAGGCTCTGGATCGAAAGGAGCGCAACGTGACCCCACTCAAGCTGTCCGAGGCGAAGGACGAGCTCCTCAGGCGACGCCGCGCCATCGCGCTGGCCACCCGCCACGCCGGGGCCGTGCACGACGCCCTCCGCGACGCGGAGCGCGGCCACGAGCTGGAGGAGGAGGCCCAGGCCGAGCAGGGGCTCCTCGACCTGGAGCTGCTGGGCGAGGCCGAGCGGCTGGAGGTCCGGCGCATCGACGCGGCCCTGGAGCGGCTGGACCAGGGCGGCTACGGCACCTGCGCCACCTGCGGCGCGGCCATCGAGCCCCGCCGGCTGGAGGCGCTGCCCTGGGCGCTGCGCTGCACCGGCTGCGAGGAGGTCCGCGAGGCGGTGGCGCGCCACTGACGGGCCCTCGGCGCGACGACGCCGGCCGTCCCGAGGGGGCGGCCGGCGCGGGCGCTGCGGCGGGTGGCGCCCGGGCGCGGGCGGCTCACTCGTTCTTCATCACCATGAACTTGTACTCGCCCAGCTCGGCCTGGCCGGCCGTGTAGAGCACCTCCATCAGCGTCCGGTAGGTGATCTTCTTGTCGGCCACCACGTTGATGCGGCCCGAGAACGGCGCGTTCTTGTTGTACTGGGCGATGTACTTCTGCTTGTCGACCTCCTTCTTGAGCGCGTCGTAGATGGGGCCGACGTAGAAGGCCTCGGCCTTCTGCCCGTCCTTGTAGCGGGGCGGGATGACGCCCCCCGCCAGCGGCAGCACCGCCCGGTCGTTCACCGCCAGCTCGCTCATGGACACCGTGACGGTGATGTTCTCCTGGGGCTGGAGCTGGGTGCTGGAGGCCGGGATGGTCAGGTCGGCGCTCATGTTCACGTTGAGCGTGGAGGCCTGGTAGGACTTGAGCAGGAAGACCAGGAGGATCGTCATCATGTCCATCATGGCGACGATGTTGAGCTCCTTGATCTCCCCGGCCCGCTCCCGCACCTTGCGGCGGGCGCGCCGGTCCTTGCGGGTCTGGCGTTCCCGCTCGAGCTCGATGGCGGTCGGCGCGGCCGGGCGCGGTTCAGTGGCCATGGCTCACCCGATCACCGAGAGCGAGACGTCGAAGAAGAGCGCCTTGCGCTCGGCGGTGCCGTCGGGGTTCTTCACCAGCAGCTCGCGGCAGGCGTCCATGGTCTGGATGAGGGTGTCGTAGACGACCTCGCCGTCGGCGCTGAGGATGATCTGGGTCTCGCTGGGGAACTTCTCCTTGATGCCGGCCAGCTGCTGCGACAGGGCCGCGTAGTCGTAGCGGCCGTCGCCCTTGAGCGGCACGGTGGGCGGGCGGGTCAGGTCGGAGGCGTTGGCGTCCGAGCCCAGCACCCCGCCGGCCCCGGCGATGTAGAAGCCCTGCTTGCCGATGGCCACCGTGAGCAGCAGCTTCGGGCCGGCCTCGGCCGCGGCCGCCGCGGCCCCGCCCTCCCCGCCGATCTTGGGCGCCGAGACGTTGAGGACGCCGAGCGTGATGAGCCCGGTCATGCTGAGGAGCATGAACATCACCAGGTTCACCACCACGTCGAGGTACGGGACGATGTTGAGCTCGCCCGTCTCCTCCTCTTCGCGGATGCGCCGCCGCATCAGGCCCGTCCTTGCATGTGGCTGGGACCGGGGCTAGGCGCCGGCCGACTCGAGCGGGTTGGTCTCGCCCGCGCCGCGCCGGCTCAGCAGGTTCTCGAGGCGGAGGGCGTTGAACTCCACCTCCTCGATCATGGCCTTGGCCTTCGAGCTCAGCAGCAGGTGGGCCACGATGCAGACCACGGCGATGGTGAGGCCGAAGGCGGTGTTGTTCATGGCCTCCGAGATGCCCTTGGAGAGCATGATCTGCTTCATCTCGGGGCTGGCCGCGCCCAGCGACTTGAAGGTGCCGATGAGGCCGGTGATGGTGCCGATGAGGCCCACCAGGGTGGCCACGTTGGCCAGCGACCAGAGCGGGGCGATGCGCTTGCCGACCAGCGGCGTCACCTCCAGCACGGCCTCCTCCAGCGCCCGGGCCACCTCCTGCTCCCCGCGGTTGGCGCGGGTCAAGCCGGCGCGGACCACGCGGGAGAGGGCGGCGTTGGGAGCGGCGCCGCACAGCTTGACGGCGCGGTCGACGTTGCCGGAGAGCACCAGCTTCTGGACCTGCTCCATGAAGGGTCCCGCGTTCAGGTTGAGCTTGAAGGCCAGCACGACCACCCGCTCCACGATGATGGCGATCGCCACGGCGCTGGTCACCACGTTCACGAACATGAACGGGCCGCCCTCCTTGAAGAACTCGGCCAGGGTCTGGATCATCGTTGCCTCTCGACGGGGCTGAAGGCGGGTGGGGAAGGCGCGCACCATGTACGGCCTTGTTAGCGAATAGACAGGCGAATTTCCTATCAGCAGCCCGCCGAGGGTGTCAAGCGGACGGATCCCTTCCCGCCGTGCCGCCGACCACGGCGCGCCGGTACCCACAGTTCTTGTCGGGGCACGCCAGCGCGGGTCCCAGGCGCCGCGAGACCACCTCCACCAGCCACGTCCCGCCGCAGTCCGGGCAGGGCGCCCCGACCGGCCGGTCCCACGACACGAAGTCGCAGCCCGGCCAGGTGGAGCAGCCGAAGAAGGTCTTGCCGCGCTGGGAGCGGCGCTCGACCACCTCTCCGCCGCATGCCCGCGGGCAAGACACCCCGGTGGACGGCGCCCGCGCCCCGTCGCAGGCCGGCCGCCTGGTGCAGGCCAGGAAGACCCCGAAGCGGCCGCGCCGGGCCGCCATGGCCGCCCCGCACTTCGGGCAGGGCTCGGCCGCGGCCTCGACGGCCTGGTGGGTCACCACCTCGATGGCGCCGTCGACGCGCCGGATGTCTCGGGTGCGCCGGCAGCCCGGGTAGCCGCTGCAGGCCAGGAACTCCCCCCGTCGGCCCCACCGGACCGCCATGGGCTTGCCGCAGTCCGGACAGTAGAAGGCGCTGGTCGAACCACCCACCGCAGAGAGCCCGACCCCGACCCCGAGCCCGACCCCGACCCCGAGCCCGAGCCCGAGCCCGAGCCCGACCCCGACCCCGAACCCGAACCCGACCCGGCCCCTCCGCCCGCCCGCGCCAGCGCCGCCTGGAACGGCCCGTAGAACTCCGCCAGCACCTGCCGCCAGTCGGCCCGACCGGCCTCCACCTCGTCGAGCCGCGCCTCGAGCCGCGCCGTGAAGGCCACCCCGAGCTCCTGCGGGAAGCAGGCCAGCAGGGCGTCGGTGACCCGCTCGCCCAGCGGCGTGGGGAAGAGCTCCCTCCCCGAGCGCTCCACGTAGCCGCGCGCCTGCACGGTGTCGACGATGGCCGCGAAGGTGGAGGGACGCCCCAGCCCTCCCCCCTCCAGCGCCTGCAC
The DNA here is from genome assembly GCA_016718565.1 of Anaeromyxobacter sp. NCBI lineage: Bacteria > Pseudomonadati > Myxococcota > Myxococcia > Myxococcales > Anaeromyxobacteraceae > Anaeromyxobacter > Anaeromyxobacter sp. The sequence continues at coordinate 180,039 of JADKCZ010000018.1, forward strand.
CAGGGTGGCCTCGGTGAAGCGCGCCGGGGGCGCCGTGGCGTGGCGCGCCACGTCGAGCCCCACCAGCACCAGCGGCTGGCCGGCCGAGAGCGCCGGGAGCGGCGTCGGCGAGACCGGCGCCTGCGTGGACGGCGTCGGGCCGGCCCCGGCGCCCTCCGGCGGCTCCACCACGGCCTGCAAGCCTCCCTCGTGGACCGCCAGCCAGCCCGGCGCGCCGAGCGCCAGGCCGCGCGCCTCGAGCCGGGCGGTGACCAGGCCCGGCCCCTCGGCCAGCACCATCACCTGGGTCTCCTCCAGCCTGGCTGGGCTCAGCTGGCAGGCCAGGAACCGCTCCCACACCAGCCGGTAGAGCCGGCCCAGGTCGCGCTCCCGGAGCGCCCGGAAGCGGGGCGCCAGACGAGCCGGGGTGCGGGCCACGTCGGTGGGCCGGATGGCCTCGTGCGCCGCCTGGGCGACCGCCCGGCCCGGGAAGACGTTGGGCGCCGGAGGCAGCGCAGCTGGCCCGAAGGTCGCCTCGGCGTGGCGCCGGGCGGCCTCCACCGCGGCCGGCCCGAGGTGGGTGGAGTCGGTGCGCACGTAGCTGACCAGCCCCACCACCCCCTCCTCGCCGAGGTCCACGCCCTCGTAGAGCCGCTGCGCCAGCGCCATGGTCCGGCGCGGCGACAGGCCGAGCCGCGCCGAGGCCTCCTGCTGGAGCGTGGCGGTGGTGAAGGGCGGGGGGGCCGGCAGCGCCCGGGGCGTGGCGCGCACCTCGGCCACCGTGAAGCGGGCGCCGCGCAGGGCAGCGAGCTGCGCCTCGGCCGCCGCCTCGTCGGCCGCCGGGACCTCCTCCCCCGGGAGCGCGGCCAGGCGGGCGCGGAAGGCCGGGGCGCCCGGCGCCTCCACCACCACCTCCACCGGCCAGCGCACCTCGGGCCGGAAGGCCCGCCGCGCCCGCTCCCGCTCCACCACCAGCCGCACCGCCACCGACTGCACCCGGCCCGCCGAGAGGCCGCGCCGCACCCGGGTCCAGAGCACCGGGCTGGCCTGGAAGCCGACCAGCCGGTCGAGGATGCGGCGCGCCTGCTGCGCCTCGAAGCGGGACCGGTCCAGCGGGAGCGGCGCGGCCACCGCGGCGCGGATGGCGTCGGGCGTGAGCTCGCGCAGCAGCACCCGGCGCACCGAGGGCCCGCCGCCGGGCGCGCCCAGGGCCTCGGCCAGCAGCCAGGCGATGGCCTCGCCCTCGCGGTCGGGGTCGGTGGCCAGCAGCACCTGCGAGGCCTCGCGGGCCGCCCGCTTCAGGTCGGAGAGGAGCCGGTTCTTGCCCTTCAGCACGTCGTAGCGCGGCTCGAAGCCGCGCTCCACGTCCACGCCGAGGGTGGCCTCGGGCAGGTCCACCAGGTGGCCGAGGGTGGCCATCACCGAGACCTCCGGCCCCAGCGCCGCCTGCAGGGTCTTCCCCTTGGCGGGCGACTCCACCACCAGCAGCGTGCGGCCGGCCGCGCGGCTCACGGGCGGCGCCTCACCCGTCCCCGCGCCGGAAGCGGAGGCCGGGGCGCTGCTCGGCCAGGCCGGCCAGCTCCAGCGAGAGGAGCGCGGCCAGCGCCGCCCCGGGCGCCAGGCCGGCCGCGCGGGCCAGCTGGTCGGCGTGGGCTGGCGTGGCGCCGAGCGCGCCCAGCAGGGCCCGCTCCGGCGGCGGCAGGCCGGCCAGCGGCAGCTCGGCCTGCGCGCCCGGCGAAAGCCCCAGGAAGGCCAGCACGTCCTCCGCTCCGGTGACGGCGCCGGCGCCCTCCCGCAGCAGCCGGTTGGGCCCGGCCGCCAGCGGGTTGTCCACGTCGCCCGGCACGGCCAGGAGCGGCACGCCCTGGGCGCGGGCCAGGGCCGCCGTGATGAGCGCGCCGCTGCGCGCCCCGGCCCGCACCACCACCACCGCGTCGGCCAGGGCCGACACCAGCCGGTTGCGCCGCGGGAAGGTCCAGGGGGCGGCCGCGGCGCCATCGGCCAGCTCGGAGAGGAGCGCGCCGCCGCCCTCCAGGATGCGGGCGAAGAGGTCGCGGTGGCTGGGCGGGTAGCTCACGTCCACCCCGCAGCCCAGCACCGCCACGGTGTGGCCACCCACCTCCAGCGCCCCCTCGTGGGCGGCCGCGTCCACCCCCAGGGCGCCCCCGGAGACCACCGACACGCCACCGCGGGCCAGGCCGCGCCCCAGCCGGCGGGCCGTGTCGCGGCCGGTGGCGTCGGTGGCGCGCGCCCCCACCACGGCGACCCGCCGGCGCGGCGCGCCGAGCGACCCGCGCAGCCGCAGCTCGGCAGGCGGCGGCGCGGCGCGCGCCAGCGAGGCCGGGTAGCGCCCGTCGCCGGGCCGGAGCGTGAGCGGGGCGTCCACGGCTGGGGTTCTACCTCCCGGGTCCGACGGGCAGGCGTCCATGCCGGCACACCGATGCATCGGGCATGCGCGCGCGACCTCCGGGGGCCCCCTCACCCCGGCCCTCTCCCCCACGGTGTGGGGGAGAGGGAGAGCAGATCCCCGTGAACGCGACCCCTACCGCTACCCCTACCGCTACCCCTACCCCTACCCTGACCCTGACCCTGACCCTGACCCTGACCCTGACCCCGACCCCGACCCTGACCCTGACCCTGACCCTGACCCCGACCCCGACCCCGACCCCGACCCTGACCCCGACCCTGACCCCGACCCCTCCCCTTGCACCCCGCCCGTCCCCGGCCTACTCACAGCCTCATGCTGGTCGCACTCACCATCGCGGGCTCCGATTCGGGCGGCGGCGCCGGGATCCAGGCCGACCTCCGCACCTTCGCCGCCCACCGGCTGCACGGCACCAGCGCCATCACCGCCGTGACCGCGCAGAACTCGGTGGCGGTGACCGCCTGGGTGGCGCTCGAGCCCGCCATGGTGGTGGCGCAGCTGGAGGCCGTGGCCACCGACATGGCGGTGGCCGCGACCAAGACCGGCATGCTGGCCACCGAGCCCATCATCCGGGCGGTGGCCGAGGCGGCCGGCCGCCTGCGGCTCGGGCCGCTGGTGGTGGACCCGGTCATGGTGGCCAAGAGCGGCGACCGGCTCCTCGACGCCGGGGCGCAGCGCGCCTACGTGGAGGCGCTCTTCCCGCGGGCCACGCTCATCACGCCCAACCTCTTCGAGGCCGAGGCGCTGCTCGGGCGCCCCGTGCCCGACGCGGCGGCCATGCGGGGGGCGGCCCGCGACCTGGTCGCCCTGGGCGCCCAGGCCGTGCTCCTCAAGGGCGGCCGGCTGGCCGGCCCTGCCCTGGACGTCTTCTGCGACGGCCAGCGGGTGGTGGAGCTGCCGGGCGAGCGCGTCGACACCCGCCACACCCAGGGCACCGGCTGCACCCTCTCGGCCGCCATCGCCGCGCGGCTGGCCCTGGGCGAGCCGCTGCTCGACGCCGTGGCCGGCGCCAAGGCCTGGCTCACCGAGGCCCTGCGGGGCGCCTACACCGTGGGTCACGGACGCGGCCCGGTGGACCACCTGGGCACGCCGGTGCGCCGCCCGGCCTGAGCGGCCGAGCAGGGCTCCCCTCCCGTCGCCGGATCGGCCGCCCCCCTCAACAGGCCCGGGGCCGCCGCAGGAAGCGGGCCATCTCCCCGTCCACCTTGCGGACGTGGTCGCGCAGCCACTCGCCCAGCCAGGTGGACAGCGCCAGCACCGCCGAGCCGGTGATCCGGCCCGACAGCCCGGCCCGCTGGCGCCCCAGGTCCTCCACGAACCTGGCGTGGTGCCGCGCGTGCGCCTCCAGCCCCGGGTAGCCGGCCGCGGCCATCTGGCGCTCCTCCTCGGCGAAGTGCTCCAGGGTGTAGCGCGCCAGGTAGTCCAGCACCTCGGGCAGCCTGGCCAGGTCGGCCTGGCGCATCATCCCGTGCAGCGCCGCCACCCGGCGGTAGAGCTCCTGGTGCTGCGCGTCGATGGTGGCGATGCCGGTCGCCAGGTCGTCGGTCCACTCGATGGGCACGTCGCCCCCCCTGGCCGTCCCATACCGCAGGTGAGGGCGTGGACGCGACGGGCCGTGCGTGGGGGTCCGGGCGGCGTGGCGGGCCAGCCGCCTGTTGCACCGGGACCGGGTCCAGTGGAGTATCACCCCGCCCATGGCGCTCACCCGGTACCTGGCCTCCCAGGGCGAGATCCCGCTCCGCAAGCTGCCGGCGGCCGCCCTGCGCGCCGCCTGGCGGGAGGGCTACGGCTGGCCCGACCTGCGCGCCGACCTGCTGGCCGGCCTGGTGGTGGGGGTGGTGGCGCTGCCGCTCGCCATGGCGCTGGCCATCGCGGTGGGCGTGGCGCCGCAGTACGGCCTCTACACCTCCATCGTCACCGGGGCCGTCATCGCGGTGCTGGGCGGCTCGCGGATGCAGGTGTCCGGCCCCACCGCCGCCTTCATCGTCATCCTGGCCCCCATCTACACCCGCTTCGGCATGGGCGGCCTGCTCCTCTCCGGCTTCCTGGCCGGCCTCATGCTGGTGGCCATGGCCCTGCTGCGGGCCGGCAAGCTCATCGAGTTCATCCCCAACCCGGTCACCACCGGCTTCACCGCCGGCATCGCGGTGGTCATCGCCACCCTGCAGGTGAAGGACCTGCTGGGCCTCCGGCTGGCCTCCGCGCCGGAGCACTACGTGGAGCGGCTGCTGGCCATGTGGGACGCCCGCGGCACCTTCTCGCCGTGGGAGCTGGTGGTGGGCGCCTCCACCTTCGCCGTGCTGCGCCTCTGGCCCCGCTTCGACCGGCGCATCCCGGCCCCCATCGTGGCGCTGCCGGCGGCGGCCCTGCTGGTGCTGGCGCTGGGCGCCCTGGTCCCCGGCCTCGAGCTCGCCACCATCGCCACCCGCTTCCAGACCGCGGTGGGCGGGGTGGTGGTGGCCGGCATCCCCCAGCTGCCGCCGCTGCCGCTCCTGCCCTGGCTGCAGCCCGGCCCGGACGGCGTCCCGCTGGAGCTCTCCTTCGCCACCCTGCGGGCCATCCTGCCCGGCGCCTTCGCGGTGGCCATGCTGGGTGCCATCGAGTCCCTGCTCTCGGCGGTGGTGGCCGACGGCATGGCCCGCACCCGCCACGACCCCGACGCCGAGCTGCTGGCCCAGGGGGTGGGCAACATGGTGGGGCCGTTCTTCGGCGGCATCCCGGCCACCGGCGCCATCGCCCGCACCGCCACCAACGTCCGCTCCGGCGCGCGCTCCCCGCTGGCGTCGGTGTTCCACGCCGCCACCGTCCTGCTGGCGGTGCTGGCGCTGGCGCCGGCCCTCGGCTTCCTGCCCATGGCGGCGCTGGCGGCGCTGCTGGTGCAGGTGGCCTGGAACATGTCGGAGGCGCGCCACTTCGGCCACATCGTCAAGGTGGCGCCCAAGAGCGACGTGGCCACCCTGCTGGCCTGCTTCACGCTCACCGTGCTCTTCGACATGGTCATCGGGGTCTCGGTGGGCATGGTGCTGGCCGCGCTGCTCTTCATGCGCCGCATGGCCGACGTGACCCAGTCGCGCCTGATGGAGCCCGCCACCCCGGGCCAGGTGAGCCACGTGCCGGCCGGCGTGCTGGTCTACGACATCTCGGGGGCGCTCTTCTTCGGCGCCGCCCAGAAGGCCATGAGCGTGGTGGGGCAGGTGGCCGAGCGGCCCACCCACGCGGTGGTGCTGCGCATGGACGAGGTCCACGCCATGGACGTCACCGGCCTGGTGGCGCTGGAGAGCGCGGTGTCCACGCTGGCGGAGCGGCGCTGCCTGGCCATCCTGTCCGGCCTGCGCATCCAGCCGCGCACCCTGCTGGCGCGGGCCGGCTTCGAGAAGCGCACCGACGTGCGCCTGTGCGACGACCTCGGCGAGGCGCTGGAGCTGGCGGCGGCGGCCGCACCGGGCGCCGCGCCGGCCCGGGCCTGACGGCGCTCCGGGCCAGGCCCGGGCTGCGCTCGGGGTGGGCGGCACCCTGAGGGGGCGGACCCGGTTTCCGGTGACCGCTCCGGCCGCCCCCGGGAGTCAGGCCAGCAGGAGCAGCCGCAGCGTCCCCCCCGCGCGGCGGCGAGACGACCCCCTCTCGTCCCGCCCGCTCCACCTGATGGCCCTGCTGGCGCGTCCCGCAGCGGGCAGGCCGGCCGGGCGTGGCCCCCCCACGCCCGGCCGGCGCTCTCCCCCCGGCGCCGGAGCCGGGGTCGCGCCACCCCAGCCGCCGCTCAGCCGCCGCGCCGCGCCCGCATCGCCCCGTCGAGCAGCGCCTGGGTGGCCAGGCGCACCGCCTCGGCGAAGGCCACCACCGCCGCCTCGTCGTCCGGCGGGGGCGGCGAGAGCGGCGCGCCGAACCAGACGTCCAGCCTGACCGGCAGCGGCAGCGGCGGCAGCCAGAGGGTGTGCTTCCGCCCCAGCCTCAGCCTCCACGGGTGCTGCTGGTCGGCGCCCGCGATGGCGAACGGCACCACCGGCGCGCCGGCCCGGGCCGCCATGCGGGCGTAGCCGCGCCGCCCCTCCCAGCGCAGGCGGTCGGGCTCGCCGTGCAGCTCGCGCGCCCCGCCCGGGAACACCAGCAACGACTCGCCGCCGCGCAGCGCCGCCACCCCGGCCTCCTCGCTGGCCGGGATGGCGTTGAAGTTGCGCCGCAGCCAGCCGAGCACCGGCGCCCGGTGGAGGGAGGTGTCCTGCTTCTCCAGCACCTTGAAGGCCGGCCGCTGCAGCCGGGCGAAGTAGGCCAGCATCCCGAAGGCGATGACCTCGGTGTAGAGGAAGCCCTGGGGGTGCTTGCCCACGTAGACCACCGGCCGGTCGGTGGGCACCTGCTCGACCCCGTGGCCCCGCGGCCGGTGCCAGGCCATGACGGCCTTGAACAGCGGCAGCAGCACCGCGCGCTGGCGCGGGCTGGGGAAGGCCCCGGCGGTCACGCCGCCGCCGCTACCACGGCCAGGGCCCGAAGGGCCACTGCCCGTGGTGACGGGTCCAGGCCAGCGCCGCCGCCACCACCACCGCCACCAGCCAGAGGAGCCGACGGCGCTCCTTGGCCACCACGTCCTCGAAGGGGTCCTCCAGCGAGCGGCTGGAGCCCGCCGGCAGCGCGGCCCGGGCGGTCAGCGCGGTGCCCAGCGGGAGGTTGATGGCCACCCGGCCGTTGATGGCCCAGCCGTTGGCGTCGAGCACCGGCCCCAGGGTGCGCTGGCGGAGCTTGAGCCAGGCGATGAGCATGGACGGTCCGGAGATGGCCATCACCATGCCGGCCAGGCCGGCCACCTTGGCCCACCAGGGCTCGAGCGACATGAAGCCGGCCACGAAGCCCCCGAAGAGGGTGCCGAGGGCCCCCACGCCGACGCCGAGGGCGGCGATGATGCCGACCATCTTGCCGACGTCCACCGCCGGGGCCGCCGGGAGCGGCGCCGCGCCGCCCAGGGTGGCCGCGCCCGCGGTGGCGCTGGCGGCGGCCGCCACCTTGGCGTCGGACTCCTTCTCCTTCTCGGCAGCGAAGCGGGCCACCTGCGCCTCCACGAAGCGCAGGAACTTCTTGTACGGCGAGAAGAAGGCCTGCCGGATGGAGATGGGGTTCTCCACGATCTTGACGATGGTGGCGTCCCAGTCCTGGCCCTTGCGGTCGTAGAAGAGCCCGTTGCGCCCCACCGTCAGGAAGTCGGCGTCACCCTGGGTGAAGCAGGCGGCGATCTTCATCTTCTCGCCGCTGGGCCGCCGGCACTCGCAGTAGGCGATGTACATGCGCGACATGCCGGCCAGCCCGGCGTGGGCCCCCGGGTCGTCCACCCTGACGCACAGCTCGCAGCTGCGGGCGTCGAGGTAGAGCGTGCCGGCCTGGAAGATGGCCGGCACCCCGGCGTCGTAGAAGTCGGCGAAGGAGACGAAGTTCTTGAGCAGCACGAAGAGGTCGCGGTGGTAGTGGACCAGCCGCGCCACGTCGGCCACCGCGTTGGACTCGTCGGCCACCGCCTCGTCCTGGGCCAGCAGCGCCTCCACCGCCGCCCGCCCGGAGCCGGCCAGCAGGGCCGCGGCCCGCGCCGGGCCGAGCGGCTCCACCTTCCCGCCCTTCCTGGTGGCCAGCCAGGCCTCGTAGGGCGCCAGGGTGGCCTGCAGCGCCGCCCATTCGCCGGCCTCCAGGGTCGCCCTGCCAGGGCCCCAGGCGGCCGCCACCGCGGTCTGCTGCAGCGCCGCCAGCGCGCTGGCCCAGGCCGGGTTGACCCCCGCCTCCAGCGGCAGCGCCCGCCCCGGCTCGATCCGGGCGATGGGGAAGGCGCCCACCTCGGCGCTGGCCGCCGAGAGCTGGCCGGCCGCCAGCGCGGTGACCTCGGCGTCGGCCCGGTTGAGGAGCGCCGCGCCGCGCGGGTCCATGGCCGCCAGGCGGCAGCGGGTGAAGAAGTCCTCCACCTTGGCGCGCACCGCCCGCACCGCCTCGAAGGCCGCCGGGGTGGCGGGCCCGAAGGCCATCACGCCGGGGGCCTCGCCGGCCCGGCGCCACTCGGCGAAGGCGGCCAGCTCGGCGAAGAAGGCCTCCAGGTGCTTCCGGTCAAGCCCCGGCTGGCCGCTCCGATCCTGCACGCCGCCCACGCAGGCCAGCGCGTCCAGCAGCACCTGGCGCGTGGCCGGGTCCTCGGCCGACTCCGGCGGCACCACGCCGTCGCCGTTGAAGCGCGTGGCGGCGAAGACGTTGCTGAGGTCCTTCACGTCCTCGGCGGTCACCTCGGCGGCGGCGGGCTTGCCCCGGCTGGCCAGGATGCGCCGGACGGCGCCCAGGAGCGCCTTGCCCTCCCTGGTCTCCGGATGGATGGCGGCCAGCGGCAGCGCCGCCTTGCCCGGGATGATGGCGCCCAGGTCACGCAGGCGCACCCGGCACCACTCGAGCGCCGCCAGGAGCTCGGGCGAGCGCACCCGGCCGTCGTGGTCGAGGTCCAGCAGGTCCAGCGTCTTCTCGTCGAGCTCCAGCCCGTGGACCGGGCAGGAGAGCGCCACCCAGAGCTTCTGGTCGAGGTGGCGCAGGTTGGCCAGGTCGTCGCTGGTCTCCAGCGCCACCTGGTCGAGCCCGCCGACCCGGTAGAACTTCCAGCGGTGGCGCGCGGCGGTGTCGGACGACGTCATGGTGGGGCCCTCGGCAGGTGTGGAGGGGCGACGCTCCGTCTGCCCCAGGCGTTTGCTGGCGATACGTCTAGTGAAGATCGGCGGGTCAGTAAAGCCCCGTCGCGCCGGACCCGGCCCGGGCACGGCCCCCGGCCGCGCCCGCGGGCGCGTGGCGGCGCACCTCGCGGCGCCCCGTGTCGCATTGCGCCCACCGCCGCGGGGAGCGACTATGGCCGCAGCCGGCGCGCCGCGGACGGCTGCCATCAGGGGAGCCCATGACCTCCACCGCCCCGCTCCTGGCGCTCGAAGCGCTCGAGCGCGCCTTCATCGCCGTCGATCGGGCCCGGGTGACCAGCCTGGTCCGCGACGCCCTCGACGCCGCCACCCCCGAGCAGGTCATCGACCAGCTGCTGGTGCCTGCGCTCGACCGGGTGGGGAGCGCCTGGGAGGAGGGCAGCGTCTCGCTCTCCCAGGTCTACATGGCCGGGCGGCTGGCGGAGGACCTGGTGACGCGGCTCCTGCCGCGACCGGCCAGGCCGGCCGGCGCCCCGCGGGTGGCCCTGGCGGTGCTGGAGGACCAGCACGTGCTCGGCAAGCGGCTGGTGCTGGCCTACCTGCACACCGCCGGCCTGCCGGTGCTCGACCTGGGCGCCGGGCTGTCGGCCCGCGACCTGGCGGAGCGGGCGGCCGGCGAGGGGGCCACGGTGGTGATGATCTCCACCCTCATGCTGCGGGCGGCGCTGCGGGTGCAGGACGTGGTGGATGGGCTGCGGACCCGCGGCTGCCGGGCCCCGGTGGTGGTGGGCGGCGCCCCCTTCCGGCTCGACCCCGGGCTCTGGCAGCGGGTGGGCGCCGACGCCTGGGGACCCTCGGCCTCCGACGCCCCGCGGCTGGCCCTGGCGCTGGGGGTGCGCCCGTGACCGCGCTCACCTCCTCGCGGCGGATCGGCGAGATGCTGGCGGGCCGCGATCCGGACCGGGTGCCGTTCTTCCTGCCGGTCACCATGCACGGGGCCCGGGCCGTGGGCGTGCCGCTGCGCGACTACTTCACCCGGCCCGAGAACGTGGCGGAGGGGCAGGTGCGCCTGCGCGCCCGCCTGGGCCACGACGTGGTGACCGCCTTCCACTACGCCAGCCTGGAGGTGGAGGCCTTCGGGGGCGAGAGCCAGCTGTACGACGACGGCCCGGCCAACGCCGGCGCGCCGCCCCTCGACGACACGGCCGGGATCCTGCGGCTCCAGCCGCCCCGGTTCGAGGAGGTGCCGGGCCTGGTCCGCACCCTGCAGGCCACCCGGCTGCTGGCCGCGCGGGTCGCCGGCGACTGCCCGGTGCTGGGCGCGGTGGTCTCGCCCTTCTCCCTGCCCGCCATGCAGCTCGGCCTGCCGCGCTGGTTCGAGCTGCTGCACGAGGAGCCGGCGGTGGCCGAGCGGCTCATCGCCGTCAACGAGGCCTTCACCACCGCCTGGGGCAACGCCCAGCTGGCGGCCGGCGCCGACCTGCTGGTGTTCTTCGACCCGGTGGCCTCGCCGGACCTGGTGCCGGACTCCATCTACCTCGGCCTGGCCAGGCCCTCGGTCAACCGGTGCCTCAAGGCGCTGAAGGGGCCGGTGGTCCTGAGCTCCGCCTCGGCGCGCGGGCTCCGGCGGGTGCCGGACGCCATCGACGCCGGGGCGCTGGGCGTGGGCGGCTCGCCCTTCGAGGCGCTGGGCGCGCTCAAGGCGGCCTGCCGCGGGCAGCTGGCGCTGCTGGGCGGGCTCGACTCCCTGTCCCTGGCTGCCGCCACGCCGGACCAGGCGGCCGCCACGGCCCGCGCCGCCATCGCCGAGGCCGGCCCCGGCAGCCGCTTCCTGCTCACCGAGCACCACGGCGAGATCCCCTGGCAGGTCTCCGAGCTGGTGCTCGACGCGGTGTCCGAGGCGGTCCACCGCCACGGGCGCTACCCCATCGCCCCCGCGCCGCCCCATGCCGCCTGAGGTGCTGGTGCTCACCTGCCCCCTCCTGCAGGAGGAGGTGGAAGCGGTGGGTCGCGCGCTCGGCCTGCGGGTCCGCCTGGGCGGCCTCACCTGCGCCTGCCTGCCGCCGGGCCCGCGGCCCACACCGGCCCCGACGCCGGCCCCCGCCGCGCTGGCGGAGGCCGGGACGCCGCGCCGTCCCCTGGTGGTGCTGGCCTCGCTCTGCGCAGGGCTGGCACGCGGCGGGCCGCCCACCTGCTTCCACCTGCTCGCCAGCGCCCCGCTGGTGGACGACCTGCTCTCGGGCGGGTCACACCTGGTCACGCCCGGCTGGCTGCGCCACTGGCGGCGCCACCTGGCCGACATGGGGCTCGACCAGGAGACCGCCCGGGCCCTCTACGGCGAGGCCTCCCACGAGGTGGTGCTGCTCGACACCGGCGTGGCGGCGGACGGCGCCGCCGAGCTCGGCGCCTTCGCGGCGCACGTCGGGCTGCCGCACCGGACCCTGCCGGTGGGGCTCGACGAGCTGCGGCTGCGGCTCGAGGCGCAGGTGGACGAGGCGCGGCGCGATCCCGGCGTGGCCTGACGGGCCTGGCAGCACTCCCCTCCCGTCGCCGGCGCGCACCGCCAGGCCGGGCGGCCCCCTTTTCGCTACCCGTCGGCCCCCGGACAGGGGATGGTGCCTGCCGTGAGCCCCCCTCCCAGCGCCGCCGCCCAGGCCATGGCAGCGAGCCCCGCCGCGGACCGCACCTCGGGCCAGGGTCCCGCGCCAGGGGCGGAGCCGGCCCGGGACGACGAGGCCGCGGTCGCCGAGGCCAGGCTGGCGCTCAACCTGCGGCGGGTGCAGCCCACCGCGGCCATCATGCTGCCGGTGGTCGCCGCCATCTACGTCGCCTTCCCCGCCGGCGGCGAGGGGCTCTCGCCGGACCGGGCGCTGTGGCGCCAGGTGCTGCACCTGAGCCACGCGGGGCTCCTGCTCTCGCTCCTGCCGCTCGCCCTCGGCGCCTGGCTGGTGGCGCGGACGCCCGTGACGCGGCGCCCCTGGCACACCGCGCTGCCGGTGGTCATGTCGCTCTACGGCGTGCTGGCGGGCGCCTGGTTCGCCGGGGTGGACCAGCTCGTCACCTCCGCCATCACCCCCTACCTGGCCTGCGCCTTCGGCATGGCCACGCTGTTCCGGCTGACGGTGGGGCAGGCCGCGCTGGTGCAGGGCGCCGGGCTCGCCGCGGTGGTGGCCACGGTGGCCGCCTACCAGCCGCAGGCCGACGCCCGGGCCTCGGCGCAGGTCAACGCCCTCACCGTGGCCGGCCTGGGGTTCGCCCTCTCGGTGGTGCTGGCCCGCGCCCACGACCGCGCCGAGCGGGCCCGCCTGGTCATCGCCCGGCAGGGCGCCGAGCTGGCCCAGCTGCGGGGGCTGCTGCGCGTCTGCGCCTACTGCAAGAAGATCAAGGACGAGCAGCGCGGCTGGGAGCCGCTCGAGGCCTACGTGGCGCGCCACAGCGAGGCGCGCTTCTCGCACGGCATGTGCGAGGCCTGCTACACCGAGCTCATCGACGAGCCGCCGCCCGGCGGGCAGGCCTGAGCGGCCGGAGAGGAGTCCCCTCACGGCCTCCGAGCCGGCCGATTGCTTGCGCCGTTTCGCCTCCCCTGTCACGGTGCGCCGCAGAACGGCCACCTGCGGCCCTTCGAACCCCTGCTCCGGAGGCGCCGTGAAGCGCGACCAGAACGACCAGCGCATCGCCCTCTTCATCGACTTCGAGAACCTGGTGACCCGCACCGGGCACTCGGCCGACACCTTCGACCTGCAGCCGGCGCTGGACACGTTGCTGGAGAAGGGCAAGGTGGTCTTCCGCCGCGCCTACGCCGACTGGACCCGCTTCGCCGCGGCCACCCAGCGGCTGCACGACAAGGGCGTCGAGCTGATCGACGTGCCGCCCTCCACCCGGGCCGGCAAGAACGGCGCCGACGTCCGCCTGGTCATCGACGCGCTGGAGCTCTGCTACCTGCGCGAGCACATCGACACCTTCGTGCTGGCCTCGGGCGACTCCGACTTCTGCCCGCTGGCCTACAAGCTGCGCGAGAACGACCGCACCGTCATCGGCATGGCCGTCAAGGAGGCCACCAGCCCCCTCTTCGTGAAGGCCTGCGACGAGTTCATCTACCTGCGGGCCCCCGGCCAGAAGCGGCGCGACGCCGCCCCGGCCGCCAAGGACAAGCACGAGCCGGTGAAGGCCAAGGTCATCCCGGAGATCGCCCGCGAGTCGGCCGCCGCCATCCTCGGCAAGGCCGCCGGGCCGGTGAACCCCTCGGCCATCAAGGCCGCCATCGTGCGGCGCGAGCCGGACTTCGACGAGCGCGACCACGGCTTCTCCTCCTTCTCCCGGCTGCTCGAGGCCATGGAGACCGAGGGGCTCCTGCGGCGCGAGCAGGGCGCCAAGGGGCAGTGGTACGTGCTGCCCCCCGCCGAGCAGGCCTGAGGGTCCCCGGGTCGCGGATGGGTGGCGCGCCGCGCACCCACGCCGTCGGGGACCGACACCACTGGTGAAGGCGGCCGCCCGCCGTGACACGCCGGTGACGGGCGGGGCCGACACTCGGACGCGGAGCGCACCCCCGACATGATCCCTCGTCTCCCCGTCTTCCGGTTCCCGGACCGCACCCTCCCCGCCCAGCTCTGCCGCACCGCCGCGCGGGTGCCAGAGCGCCGCTTCCTGGCGTTCTTCGACCCCGCCGCGCCGGCCGACGCGCCCCCGCGCGAGGTGAGCTACGGCGCCTTCCTCACCCTGGTGCGCCGCGCCGCCGCCTTCCTGCGCGCCGCCGAGGTGGGCCCGGGCGACCGGGTGCTGCTGCTGGCCGAGAACTCGCCGGAGTGGCCGGCCTTCGCCCTGGCGGCCATGGCGCTGCGCGCCGAGCCGGCCGCCCTCTTCTCCAGCCTGGCGGCCGGTCCCGCCGAGGAGATCGCCCGGCGGGTGCGCCCCAAGGCCATCTTCGTCTCCGGCCTGGCGCAGTGGCGCAAGCTGGCGCCGGCCACCGCCGAGCTCACCGAGGCCGGCCTGCGCGCCGTGCTCTCGCTGGAGCCGCTGGCCCCGGACGAGGTGCCGCCCGGCCTGCTGCTGGCCTTCGGCGATCGCGCCCTCGGCGCGGCGGCCGAGGCGCTGCCGGTCGAGGAGCTGACGCGCCTGGCCGCCGCGGTGGGCCAGGAGGACCCCTTCCTGCTGCTCTTCACCAGCGGCACCACCGGGCGCCAGAAGGGGGTGCGGCTCTGCCAGCGCTCCATCGTGCACGCGGTGGACTGCGGCGCCGCCGGGGTGAAGACCACCGAGAACGACCTCGGCCTGGCGCTGCTCCCCTTCGGCCACGTGGCCGGCCACGACCAGTTCTTCCTGGCCATGGCCCAGGGCCACGGGCTGGCCGCGATCGCCCGCAAGGAGGACGTGCCGCGGGCCCTGGCGCTGGGCTGCACCTACGTCTTCTCGGTGCCCCTGGTCTACGAGCGGATGCGCGCCCAGGCCCTGGCCAAGGTGGCGGCGCTGCCCGGCCCGGTGCGCTCGCTGGTGGAGGCCTCGCTGCGGGCGGCGGCGCGGGTGCGGGTGGACGGCGGGGGCGGCGCCCTCGATCGGCTGCTGACCGGGGTGGCCGACGCCACCGTGGGCAAGAAGCTGCGCGCCGCCCTGGGCGGCCGGGTGCGCGGGGTCTTCTCCGGCGGCGCCCCCGCCTCCGGCGCGCTCTTCCGCTTCTTCGAGGGGCTGGGGCTGCCCTTCGTGGAGCTGTACGGCATGACCGAGACGGCCGGGCTGGTCTCCATGAACCCGTTCGACGGCCCGCGCCGCGCCGGATCGGTGGGGCTGACCACCCCGGACCACGAGGTGCGGGTCTCCGACGAGGGCGAGCTGCAGGTGCGCGGCCCGCTGCTCCTGACCGGCTACCTCGAGCCGTCCGACGGCGAGGGCGCCTTCACCCCCGACGGCTACTACCGGACCGGCGACCTGGCCCGCCTCGACCCGGACGGCGCGCTCTGGATCACCGGCCGCAAGAAGAACCTGATGGTGCTCTCCACCGGCAAGAAGATCGCGCCGGAGCCCATCGAGACGGCGGTGGCGTCGACCGCGCCCTTCGAGGGGGCGGTGCTGCTCGGCGAGGGGCGCCCCTTCGTGGCGCTGGCGGTCTTCGTGGCCCAGCCCGAGCTCGACCGCCTGGCCGCCGCCGGCCTGGAGCCGGCCGAGGCGCTGCTGCCGCAGGCCCGCGCCGCCCTGGGCGCCTTCTCCGACCACGAGCTGCCCAAGAAGTTGCTGGTCATCCCGGGCACGCCGCAGGACCACCCCACCCTCATCACCCCCACGCTGAAGCTGAAGCGCGACGCGGTGGCGGCCTACCTGGGCGCGCGGGTGGCGGCGCTCTTCACCCGCTGAGCGCGCGGGGTGCCGGGGCGGTGGCGCGGGGTGCGCCGCTGGTCCTGCGAGCAGGCGATCTGCCGCTCCACCGCCAGCCGGAAGGCGGCGCGCATGGGGGCGAAGCGGGCCGGGTCCGACTCCAGCGCCCCCAGCGCCTCGGCCACCGCGTCGATGGTGGCCAGATGCCCCTCGGCCGGCTCCTCGCGCAGCCCCTGGTAGCCGCTGGGCGCCACCGTGCCCGGCGCCAGCGCCAGCCTCGGCAGCGCCGCCACCCGCGGGTTCTTCCGCAGGAGCTTGACCGCCTGCGGCCAGGTGGCGTCGATGACGATCAGCGCGGCCGGCGGCGCACCAGCCAGCGAGGCCGCCGGCACCGCGCCCTCCCCCGGGAAGAGGAGCCAGGTGCCGGGCGCCTGGCAGAGCGCCCGCACCCGGGGGTGCTCGTCGAGCTTGACCGTGGCGTACAGCTCCGAGCCGGCCAGGGCGGCGTGGCAGAGCCAGGCCGAGCAGATGGCCAGGCGGGCCTCCCGCGGGTGCTGCAGGATGACCACCTGGGTGCGCGCCTCGAGGAGGGGCAGGTGCTCGCAGACGCAGAACGCGGTGGGGCGCAGGCAGCGCCGGCAGGTCTCCCTCACCGGCTCACCCTCGCCCGGCCGGGGCAGACCCAACAGGGTACACGGTCGGCTGGTCCGCCCTCCGCGCCGCCGCCCCGCTGCGTGGGGCGCGGGCAGCGCCGAGCCCGCGGCGCGGTCAGCGGACCCACGGGCGACCCCCTCCTGAGCCCAGAGTCGCAGGCGCGAGGCGGGGATGACGCAGGCCGGCGAGCACGCGGGGCGCCCGACCGAAGCTGCCCGCTGCGCGTGCACGAGGACTCACGCCGCGAGGTTTACCCCACATCGCCCCACCTGCCCATCCGGCGCCTGTGCCGAGGTCATGGCGGGGCCGCGAAAGTCCCGTGACAGCGTCGGACCCGTTGGGTAGGTTGCGCCGCCGCTCCACACCAACCGAGGGGTTCCATGACCAAGCGTCTCGCTCATCTCTTCGCCGCCCTGTCGCTCGCCGCCCTGCTCGCGCCCGCCGCCGCCCAGGCCGAGTTCGGCACCACGAACTTCCAGCTCCTCCAGGGCTACGGCTTCACGTCCGACTCCAACGACCCGAACGCCACCTCGGACGACAAGCTGACGGTGGTCACGGTCAACCACTACAGCACCTTCGCCTACGGCGATAACTTCCTGTTCGTCGACTTCGGGCGCGGCAAGTACGGCGGCGCCACCGAGGTCGAGTCGAACGCCTACGGCGAGTGGCACCCCCGCCTGTTCCTGAACAAGGTGCTCGGCATGGAGTCCGGCGGCTTCATCAAGAACTGGGGCCTGGCCGGCGAGATCAACCAGGGCGGCGGGTTCTACGCCTACCTGGCCGGCGGCACCGTGGACATGGCCATCCCGGGCTTCCAGGTGGCCGGCCTGTCGGTCTTCTACCGCTACGACCAGTTCGCCGAGGCCACCTACCAGATCTCCCCCTGGTGGAACGTGCCGTTCTCCCTCGGGCCGACCAAGTGGGTCTTCACCGGCTTCCTCGACCTGACCACCAACAAGGACGGGGACATGGACCTGATGACGCAGCCCGAGCTGCTGCTCGACGTCGGCGCCTTCGCCGGCAACCCGGGCAAGTTCCACGTGGGCTGCGAGTGGTACCTGCACTCCTTCACGGACTTCACGGGCAAGAGCCAGACCGTCTCCGCCCCGCAGATCATGGTCCAGTGGACGCCGTTCACGCAGTTCGTGCCGTAGGGCCGACCTGCTGAGCGACCTCGGGCGGCCATCGGTGAGAACCGGTGGCCGCCTTCTCGCGTCGGCACCCCACCTCTCCCCGGAGCCTCCCTCCATGTCCACGCCGCGCACCATCCAGATCGAGGAGCGGGTCCCCCTGCTCCAGTCCATCCCGCTCTCGCTGCAGCACCTCTTCGCCATGTTCGGCGCCACCGTGCTGGTGCCCCTGCTGGTGGGCCTGCACCCCTCGGTGACCCTCTTCACCAGCGGCGTCGGCACGCTGCTCTACATCCTCATCACCAAGGGCAAGATCCCGGCCTACCTGGGCTCCTCCTTCGCCTTCATCGCGGCCATCCTTTCCATCACCCACGCCTCCTTCGGCACGCCGGCCAGCGACGAGCTGATCGCCACCGTCATGGGCGGCTGCATCGCGGTGGGCCTGATCTACCTGGTGGTGGCCGCCGCGGTGGCCAAGTTCGGCACCGCCTGGATCAACAAGCTGCTGCCGCCGGTGGTCATCGGCCCGGTGGTCATGGTGATCGGCCTGGGCCTGGCGCAGGTGGCGGTGGCCATGGCCACCACCGGCAGCGGCGTGGCCTCCAACGTCTTCGACCCCAAGCTCTTCCGCGGGGACTTCTTCGCGGTGGCCATGGTGGCCCTGGTGATCGCCATCCTGGCGGCCCAGTACCTGACCGGCTTCCTGGGCGTCATCCCCATCCTGATCGGCGTGATCGGCGGCTACGTGGTGGCGCTGCTGGCCGGCCAGGTGAACCTGGGCGGCGTGGCCTCGGCGGGCCTCTTCGCCGTGCCGCACTTCGTCCTGCCCCGCTTCGACCTGGGCGCCGTGATCCTCATGGCCCCCATCTCGCTGGTGGTCATCACCGAGCACATCGGCCACCTGATCGTCACCAACAACGTGGTCGGGCGCGACCTGGTGAAGGACCCGGGCCTGCACCGCTCGCTGGCCGGCGACGGGGCCGCGGTGGTCTTCTCCGGCCTGCTGGGCGGCCCGCCCAACACCACCTACGGCGAGAACATCGGCGTGATGGCGGTGACCCGGGTCTTCTCGGTGTGGGTCATCGGCGGCGCGGCCGTCATGGCCATCGCCATGTCCTTCCTGCCGAAGGTGGGCGCCCTCATCGGCTCCATCCCGGTGCACGTCATGGGCGGCATCTGCATCCTGCTCTTCGGCATCATCGCCTCGGCCGGCGTGCGCATGATGGTGGAGGACAAGACCGACTTCTCGCAGAAGCGGAACCTGATCATCGTCTCGGTGATCCTGGTGATCGGCATCGGCGGCGCCAAGCTCCACTTCGGCGCGACGGAGATCGGCGAGATGTCGCTGGCGACCTACGTGGGCGTGCTGCTGAACCTGATCCTGCCGAAGGCGAAGGCCTAACCCGAGCCGCGCTGGCGCGGCGAGCTATCCCGAGCCGCGCTGGCGCGGCGAGCTATCCCGAGCCGCGCTGGCGCGGCGAGCTATCCCGAGCCGCGCTTGCGCGGCGAGAGAAGTCCACGCGGCCCGCTTGATCCCACGGATCAGGCGGGCCGTCGTCCTTCTGGAGGAGCTCGCTCCACCCCTCTCCCCTCCGGGGAGAGGGCACGCAGGTGCCCCCTCACCCCGGCCCTCTCCCCCAGCAAGCTGGGGGAGAGGGTGAGCAGAACGCCGCGGGCCTCACGTGGCTCCGCGGACGAGCACCCTCTCCCCTCCGGGGAGAGGGAGCAGAGCATGGTGAGCCCCCCGTTGAGTCTCCCTCTCCCCTCCGGGGAGAGGGCCGGGGTGAGGGGGTGCGGCTGGGGTTCCTTGCTGGCCTGGAGTTGGCGCTGCCTGCCCGGGGCGTGATTGGGCCCGGGCCGCGCAGCGGCCCGGCCGGTGGGGGGTTCCTTGCTGGCCTGGAATTGGCGCTGCCTGCCCGGGGCGTGATCGGGCCCGGGCCGCTGCGCGGCCCGGCCTGCTAGACAAACGCGTTGTTCATGATCTCGCCGAAGCCGCCGCCGCCCGGCACGATGTACTGGTGGTCGTCGAGCCCGCGCTCCTCGTCCCAGCGGGTGCCGGGCACGGTGTCGAGCACGTCGGCGTTCGAGAGGCCGCGGTCCACCCGCAGGGCGTAGACCAGCACGTCCGGGTGGGCGGTGGTCATGGTCTTCAGGTACTCGGGCGTGACGATCAGGTGCATGTTGATGATGCGCCTGGGCGTGCCCGGCACCTTCTTCTTGTAGGTGTCGATGGCGGTGGCCAGCGAGCCGCCGGTGGCGCCCATGGGGTCGGGGAAGAGCAGGAAGGCCCCGTCCACGTCGCCGCCGATCTTCATGCCGCCGATGCCGGCCCCCACCACCTGGTCGTGGTCGCCGAGCATGCGGCTCATGATGATGTGGTCCTGGCGCACCAGCGACGGGTCGACCGTCTCGTTGAGCAGGTCGTAGGCCACCTGCGACGGCACGGCGCCGGCGCGGGCGATGTTCACCGTGACCACCCGGACCGAGCGGTCCACCACCTCGCCCTCGAAGATGCCGCGCGGGGAGGTGTCGATCATGCGGGTCGGCACCGAGACCCGGCGCCGCGGGAACTCGGCGGCGATGACGGTGCGCACCAGGTCCTCGTAGAGGATGCGGACCAGCCGGTTGATGGCCGGCTGGTGGGTCTCCTTGGAGCAGAGGGTGGTGAGGTGGCCGAGCAGGAACGGGTTGGCCAGGATGTGGACGTTGGGCCCGTAGCGGTGCTCGAGCTCGCTCGTCTTGTAGGGGATGGTCTCGTAGGCGCGGTCACGCATGGGCGCGGGAGCATACAACCGGGCGCCGGGGTGGCACGGCCGTTTTCACTTCGGACGTCCGAAGTGACTGCACCCGCCAGGGGCGACCTGCTACCCTTACCCACCGTATGATCACGCCCCGCCCCGGCAGCGTCCGCCCTTCCCCCGCGCGCTCCGGGCGCCTCACCCGCCTGGGCCTCCTCGCCGCGCTCGCGCTGGCGGGTTGCCGGGCGGCCCCCCACCTCGAGGCCCCAGGGGCCTTCACGCTCCTCGAGTCGGGCGACTTCGACGCCCTCCAGCTCACCTGGGAGCCGCGCTGCACCAGCTGCACCTTCGAGCTCCAGGCCCGCGTCGCGGGGGGCCCCTTCGGCGACGTCCTCACGAGGGATGCCCCGCCGGGCACCTTCGGCGTGGTCCTCCAGTTCGGGCCGGCCGCGCCGGAGGCCACCCTGTACGAGTTCCGGGTCCGGGCCGTCACCACCGCTGCGGTCTCGGCCTGGACCCCCGTGCTGCCCTACCTGCGCCGCCTTCGGCCCCCCTCCAGCTTCACCGCCACCGCCAGCCCGTTCGGCCAGATCGCGCTCTCCTGGACCAACGCCTCGACGGCCGCCACCGCGCTCCTGCTGGAGCGGTCGGCCGATGGCGGCGCCTGGGAGCCCCTGCCGGTTGCCTTCCCGCTCTCTGGCCACCTGGACGAGGACTACCCCGAGCTCGCCCAGCTCACCTACCGGCTCCGGTTCGGCAAGGGAGAGTTCTGGAGCGCCGACCGCCTGGTGACTCCATCCCTGGTGCCGCTGCGGCAGCCGGAGGGGCTTTCGGTGGTGATGCAGGCCGGGGGACCGACCTTCAGCTGGCGCAACCGGAGCGCCGCCGCCTCCGCGGTCCTCCTCCGCAGGACCACCGGCACGACGGTGGCCTTGCTGCCGGCCGCGGCCGAGGCCGGGAGCGATGCCGAGTGGCCGCCCTGGCCCAGCGCCCGGTACTTCGTGGAGGCCGCCGCCGCAGGGGTGCTGTCGGTCCAGCATGGCGCCCTGCCCACCGTGGGGCTTCCGCCGTTCGAGCTCGCCGGCCCTACCAGCACCCTGTTCGCCCGGACCGAGCCGCTGGGCGGCCCGGTCGCGCTGGCGCGCTCGGGCGACGGCGGCGCCTGGCGCATCGTACCCACCAGGGGCCAGCCGCCTTACGCCCTAGTGCACCCGACGGGCGCCCTCGACCCTCACCTCCTGGTCGGGCGGGCGCTCGCCTGGCCGGGGCTCCTGCTGGACGCCGGCGGACGGCCACACGTCGTCTCCCTGGCGCCCGAGGGGCAGGGGTTCGCGGTCTGGCACGACTGGCACGATGGCTCCGGCTGGCGCTCCTCCTCCCTGGGCAACCTCGACGGCGTCTCCAATGTGTCATTCGGGATCGACGCCGCAGGTGCGCCGCAGCTCCTGGCCCTCGGCGCCGTGACGCCAGACCGCCGGCCGCTGCTCCATGCGGAGGAGGTGGGTGGTGTCCTGGTGGTCACCGAGGTACCGCTCCCGCCACTCGACCTGTTCGGCGTCGCCTCCATGGCGGTGGGCCCCGATGGGACGGCGACCGTGGTGGGCGGGCCGAAGGACCTGCTGGCGCTGCGGTCACCGGGTGGCGCCTGGGTCACCGAGCCGACCCCGCCCGAGTTCCACGGTTCGACCGTGTCGGGCCCGGCCCCGGAGCTCGTCCAGGGCGGCGGGCAGGTGGCGCTCGTGACGGCCGGCGTCGCGGCCTGGCCGACCGTCGCCATCAGGGCCGCCTGGCGCGGGCCCGGCGGCTGGGGACCGGTGCTGGTCACGGAGACTGAAGGGACGAGCATGGGCCTGTCCCCTGTGAGGAGCCTGGCCGCCGGCCCCGACGGCTCGCGCCTGAGCCTGGTGCTTGAGCGCCCGGCCGCAGACCTGGCCTCCGGCCGGCAGATCGACCTCCTGGAGCTCGCGGGGGGCCAGTGGCGCCGGATCCGCCTCGCGCCCGACTCGGGGGTCATCACCCACGGCTACGACCTGGCCGGTCGCACCTGGATCGTTGGGAACCCGGTGGTGGACCTGACCGTGCAACCGAGCTCGATCTGGGAGGAGCGGTGAGCGCCGACCCCGAGCACCCAGACCAGGAACGCGGGCACAGGGAGGGGATCCACGACGGCGGAGGACTCGCCGCCAGTCGGGGTTGAGTCGAGTGCACCTCTTTGTGTTGTTCGGGCGCCCGAAGTCCCTGGCCGAAGGCAGGGATGTGCGGCGCGCGGCGGGGACGGCGCGCACGCCCCGTCAGATGCCCATGAGACGCTGAGTCCATGAGCGCTCGGGCCCCGGTCCCCGCCCTCCCCTCCGGTGCAAGAGCACCGGGGGCGTTCTCAGCACCCTCGAGCCCTGGGTTCACCGCTTCCACGCTGCTCCCGACCGACACACCGGTCGCCGCGCCTTCGCTGGCGCTCTGCTGCGCCGCCGAGGCCTCCCCGCCTTGGGGACAACCGAGTGCCCTGCTGGACGCGCCGCCGGCCACGCTCCAAGAGGCGCGGGATCTCCGCGACGGCCTGACCACCCTCGTCGCGCGAGAGCGGGCCGCCGCCGCGGAGTTCCTCATCGCCCTGGCCGAGTTCGATCGCCGGCGTGGGTGGGAGGCGCTCGGGCACGGGAGCCTGTTCGCTTTTCTCACCCGGGACCTCCGGCTCTCCCCGGCCACCGCCTACACCCGGCTCTCGGCCGCCCGGCTCATCCCAGGCTTCCCGGAGGTCGAGGCCGCCCTCCGTGACGGCCGGCTCTGCGTCACCTCGACCGGCGAGGTCGCCAAGGTCCTCACCCGCGAGAACCAGGCCGAGCTGCTGCCTCGCTTCTTCGGCCTCTCATCCAGGGAGGCCAAGGAGGTGGTGGCGTCCCTCCGGCCCAAGGAACTGCCCAGGCGCCCGGAGCTCATCACCCGACTCGCCGTGGTGTCGGCGAGGCCGCCCGAAGCCCCGGTGGCGGCTCCCCTGCCCGCCTCGCCTGACCTGAGCGCTCTGGACCTGAGCGCTCCGGGCTCGAGCGCTCCGGCCGCGGCGTGCAGGAGTGGCGACCAATTCCCGGAGGACGCTCCGCGGCACCCTTCGGCATTCAGGCTGGCGTCGGGAAGCGGCTTCGAGCACCGCGCTTCGGGGGGCGGCGCCTTCCCCGGTCACGACGCTCGGTCGGCCGGTGCGGCAGGTGTGCCCCTGGACCCGCTGGCGCAGAGCGCGAGCGTCGGCTTCTCCGCTGTCCCGTCGTCCCTCCCGCCCGGCAGCGTGGAGCCACTGTCGGCCGACCATCGCCGCCTCCACCTGACGGTCAGGACCACGTTCCTCGAGAAGCTCCGGGCGGCGAGGCGAGGGCTCGACCACTCGAGACCAGGCGCTTCCCTGGAGGAGGTGCTGGAGACCGCCCTCGATCTCCTGCTGGAGAATCAGGCCCGGCGCCGCGGCGAGGTGAAGCGTCCCCGAGCGATGCCGGGCGAGGCTCCGCTCTCGGGTGCCCCAGCGCCCACGCCTGATCGCGGGGTGCCTGACTGCGGGGCGCCTGACTCCGGGGCGCCTGACTCCGGGGCGCCTGACTGCGGGGCGCCTGTCTCCGGGGTGCCTAACGAAGCGGTGGCCGCCCCGGAGGCGCGGGCCATGCCTCTCGGCCAGGAGCCTGGGCCCCGCCCACTTGCCTTTCAGCCTGATGCTCGCCCCGTCGGCTCGAGGTTCTCCTCCCGGCGCCGCGCCATCCCGGCCGCCATTCGCCGCGAGGTCTGGTCGCGAGACGGCCACCGGTGCCAGTTCCCCGCCGACGGCGGAGGGGTCTGTGGTTCGGGGCGACGGCTCGAACTCGATCACCTCGTGCCGGTCGCGCTTGGCGGGCCTGATACGGCCGACAACCTCCGGGTGGTCTGCCGAGCCCACAACCTGGTGGCCGCCCGCGCCGAACTTGGTGAAGCGCGGATGGCGGACCGGCCGAAGCGCCCCCGGTCGCCTCCGCCCGATGGCCGTCACATCCCGCACCCCGCGTGGGTCGTTCGGGCGCCCGAAGCGCCTGGGCCTGAAGCGTTCAGGCCAGACGGGGCCGGACCGGAGGGGGACGGGACGGCCGGGGCAGCGACAGTGGGGGGCGGGACGGACAGGTCCTAGCCGGACGGACGCGGGCCGGAGGGTAGCGGGCCGGAACCGTTGTTCGAGAATCGGCAGGCCGACGTGCCCCAGCCAGGAGGCCCGGCCTCGCGCCCGTACCTCTTCACCGATCCGCCGGAGCCGTCCCCGCCTTGAGCGCCTCCAGCGCCTCCCACCGGGCGTAGAGCCGCTCCACCTCGTGGGTCGCCTCGTCGAAGTCCCGGCGCAGCTTGGCCCAGTCGGCGCCGCCCTTCTGGTAAGTGGCCGGGTCGGCCATGGAGGCCTCCAGCGTGGCCTTGCGCGCCTCGGCCGCCTGGATGGCCGCCTCGATCCCCTCGTACTCGCGCTGGTCCTTGAAGGAGAGCTTGCCCGGCTTGCGGGCCGGCGCCGGCGCGGGCTGCGGCGCCGTCGCCGCGCCGCCCTTGGTCGCCACCTTGGCCGGCGCCGCCGGCGCCCGCGCCTCCGCCAGCGCCGCCCGGTCGGCCTGCCCCTTGAGCCGCCGGTAGAGGTCGTAGTTGCCCTCCCACCGGGTCGCCTTCCCTTCCCCCTCGAAGGCCAGGATGGCGGTGGCCACCTTGTCGAGGAAGTACCGGTCGTGGGTCACCAGCAGCACGCTCCCCTGGAAGTCGAGGAGCAGCCGCTCCAGCACGTTCAGGGTGACGAGATCGAGGTCGTTGGTCGGCTCGTCGAGGACCAGCACGTTGGCCCCCTCCAGGAAGAGGCGCGCCAGCAGCAGCCGGTTCCGCTCGCCGCCGGAGAGGGCCTTCACCTGCAGCCGCTGCATGGCGGGCGGGAAGAGCAGGTCGTCGAGGTAGTCCCGCAGCGCCACCCGGCGCCCGCCCACGTCGATGAAGTCCTCGCCGTGCCACCCCGGCGCGCCGCCGCCGGCCGACTCGTAGACCGTCTGCTCGCCGTCCAGGCTGGTCCGCTGCTGGTCGTAGTAGGCCACCTTGGTCTTCTTGCCGGTGGTGAGCACCCCACCGTCGGGCGGGAGCTCGCCGAGCAGCACCTTGAGGAAGGTGGTCTTGCCCACCCCGTTCGGCCCGACCAGCCCGACCCGCTCGCCGGCCTTGAGCCGGAAGTCGATGCCGTCGAGCACGGTCCGCTCGCCGAAGCGCTTGGTGAGCCCCTCGCCCTCCAGCACCACCGCCGAGAGGCGCGGCGGCGCGGCCAGCTGGAACTCGGCCACCTTGGGGCGCACGAAGCCCTGCTCGGCCATCAGCTTGCGGGCCCGCTCGATGCGCGACTTCGACTTGGTGCGGCGCGCCTCCGGCCCGCGCCGCAGCCAGGCCACCTCCTGGGAGATCCAGCGGTTGCGCTTGTGCTGGGAGAGACCGGCCTGCTCCTCGGCCACCAGCTTCTGCTCCAGGTAGGCCTCGTAGTTGCCGGGGTAGCTGGTGACGCCGCTGCCCGGCGTGATCTCCAGGATGCGGTCGACCAGGTCGTCGAGGAAGTACCGGTCGTGGGTCACCAGCAGGAGCGCCCCGGCGTGCTCGTCGAGCTCCTCCTCCAGCCAGTCCACCGTGTCGGCGTCCAGGTGGTTGGTGGGCTCGTCGAGCAGGAGCAGGTCCGGGCGCGCCAGGATGGCCCGCGCGATGGCCACCCGCTTGCGGGTCCCGCCGGAGAGCTCGGAGACCTTGCGGTCCCAGTCCTTGACGCCCAGCCGGTCGAGCAGGGTGCGCGCCTCGTGGGCGGTGTCCCAGCCGCCCAGGTGCTCCACCCGCTCGGAGAGGGCCGCCAGGTCGGAGAGGAGCTTGTCGTGGAGCCCCTCGTCCCGCTCGGTGGCCAGGCGGGCGCCGAGCGCGGCGTGGGCGTCGAGCGCCGCCTTGAGCGGGGCGCGCGCCACCTCGAGCTCGGAGGCCACCGTGGCGTCGGGGTCGAAGACCGGCTCCTGGGGCAGGTAGGTGACCGCCGCGCCGCGCTTGAGCTGCAGCTCGCCGTGATCGGGCTCGGCGGCCCGCGCCAGGATCTTCATGAGCGACGACTTGCCGGAGCCGTTGACGCCCACCAGGCCGACCCGCTCCCCCTCCTCGATGGTGAAGGTCAGGCCGTCGAAGACGGTGCGGCTGCCGAAGGAGAGGCCGAGGCCGGCCGCGTGGAGGAGCGTCACGGGCGGCTTCCTATCACGGCGGGGCCGGCCCGGGGTGGCGCCCCCGGCGGCCGCGCCACGAAGAAGCGCTTCAGGGCCAGGGCGCGCCGCTCCACCAGGCGCCAGCTCAGCGCCGCCAGCGCCACGCTGGCCCCGGCGCCGGCGGCGGCGTACAGCGCGTAGCCGGCCCGCGAGGCCAGCAGCCCGGCGCCCCAGGGCGTGGCCCGCAGCGCGCCCAGCGCCCACAGGTGCACGAAGTAGTGGAAGACGTAGACGCCGTAGCTCCACCGCCCCAGGGCCTGGAGCGGGCGCCTGAGCAGCAGGCGCTGCAGCCCCGCGCCGGTGCCCTCCCCCGCCACCGCCGCCACCACCAGGCCCGGCGAAGGCCAGGCCGAGGAGGGTGTGGCTCCAGAGCTCCAGCGGCGCCCGGTGCATGTCGAAGGGGCCGTTGGCCAGGCCGAGCGCCAGGAAGCCCGCCGCCCCCGCCGCCGCCAGCCACGGCCAGGCGCGCAGCAGGCGCGGGCGCAGGGCCGGGTCGCGCAGCAGCACCGCCAGCAGCGCGCCCAGCGCCAGCTGGTCCAGCCGGCCGGGCGTCACCCGGTAGGCGCTGCCCACCGGCCAGCCCGTGCCGTACACCACCCAGGCGCGCAGCAGCGGCCCGCACAGGAAGATCCCGCCCGCCACCCAGGCCAGCCGCCGGCCGCGCGCCGCCAGCACCACCAGCGGCCAGGCCAGGTAGAACTGCTCCTCCACCGCCAGCGACCAGAAGTGGCTGAGCGGCGGGATGACCTGCTGGAAGGCGAAGGCCCAGTTGCCGAGGTAGGCCCAGTACCACCAGCCCCAGCGGCCGAAGGTCCACGGGTCGATGAGGCCGAGCGACGGCCCCAGCAGGCCGAAGAGCGCCAGCGCCAGGTAGTAGAGGGGGAAGATGCGCAGGGCCCGCCGCACCAGGAAGGTCGACCACCAGCCCCGGGCGCCCAGCGTGTCCACCAGGATGCCGGTGATCAGCAGCCCGGAGAGCACGAAGAACAGGTCCACGCCGGCCCAGCCCAGCCCCAGCCCCGTGATGGCGGCCCGGTCGAGCGTGCCGGTGCCCGGCCAGGCGTTGAGGAAGTGGGCGCACAGCACGCCCAGGATGGCCAGGCCGCGCAGCCCGTCGAGGCCGTGCAGCGTGCCGCCGAGCGCCGCGGCCACCCGGGCGGAGGCGGACTCCGGCGCCCCCCTGGCCGCCGGGTCGGCTGTGGCGGGGACCCCGGCGGCGACCCAGCCCTCCACCCGGGCCGCGTCGTCGGGCGCCGGAAAGGCGGCCGCGCCGGCCACCGTCTCCGGGGCCGGCGCGGGGAGTGCGCCATCGCTGTCGCTGGTGGGATGCCCTGGCCGCGCCACGGCCGCGGAGGATACCGCGCCCACCGGGCGCGCCGCGCTACGTCGCCAGGATGCCCCGCCCGATGGCCTCGGCCTTGTCGAGCGAGGTGCGGATCTCGGGGCTGGGCTCGCGCGACCGGTCGCCCTTCTTGACCAGCCGCCTCACCTTCGAGACCGCCTGGGCGAACTCCACGTTGGAGTTGCCGCCCTGCACCAGCACGGCGTCGAGCTTCCGAATCCGGTCCTTCACCTCCCGAAACGTGTCGTTCACGGTGCAGCTCCATGGCCCGGCGAGTGGGACGGCGAGATCGCTGGGGAGGGTGTATCACCCCGTTGACCTGTGCGCCCCTTCCAGGTGGGCTCCGCCCCGTTCACGCCCCGCGGAGGGTGCCCCCGGGGTGGGCCGGAAGGCCGCTCAGCCGCGGCCGAGCGCGGTGGCCAGCTGGGCCCGGGCCAGGGCCAGCGTGAAGCGGGCCTTGACCTCCTGGGCGGCGGCCGCGGTGAAGCCGACCTGGGCGTCGGACAGCTCCAGCCCGCTGCCCAGCCCGGCCTGGTAGCGCCCCTCGGCCAGCCTGAGCCGCTCGCGCGCGCTGGCCACCACCTCGCCGCTGGCCGCCAGCGAGGCCCGGGCGGAGCGCACGGCCAGCTGGGCCTGGGTCAGCTCCAGCCGGACCTGCTGCCGGAGCGCCTCGTCCCCGGCGTCCAGCGCCTCCAGGCCGGCCCGCGCCTCGGCGGCCTGGGCGCGCGTGCGGCCGCCCTCCAGGAAGGGCCAGGACAGCGTCAGCCCCAGGCTCCAGCTCCGGCTGGTGGCGTCCACCTGCGGCCCGGCCTCCGCCACCCGGCCCGAGGCGGCCAGCGACGGCAGGAAGTCGCCGGTGGTGGCCCTCACGGTGGCCTCCTGCGCCTGGTGCTGCCGCTGCCGCGCCGCCACGTCCGGCCGGGCCGCCAGCGCCTCGGCCAGCAGGGCCGCCAGGGCCGCCTCCTCCCCGTCCAGCGCCGGGAACTCGGCCTCGGCCAGCGGGTAGTCGGTGGCGCCGTCGACGCCCATGGCCAGGTTGAGGCGCGCGTGGGCCACCGCCAGGTCGGTCTCGGCGGTGATGCGCTGCACCTCGGCGTTGGCGCGATCGGCGCGGGCCTGGGCCAGGTCGATGGCCGGCCGGGTGCCCACCTCGATGAAGCCGGACACCTGCCGGAGGTGGGCCTCGCGGTTGGCCAGGGTCTCCCTGGCCACCGCCACCAGGTCGCGGGCCGCGGCCGCCTGGAACCAGGCCGAGCGCACCTCCAGCACCACCGCCAGCCGGGTGGCGCGGGCCGTCTCCTCCTGGGCGCCGGCCGAGGCGCGGGCGGCCGAGGCGCGGTACCAGCTGCCGGCGTCGAAGAGCAGCTGGCTGCCGGACAGCCCCAGGGCGTAGTCGGTGGAGGTCCCGGCCAGGCCGCTCGGCGCGACCGACGCGGGGCCGCTGCGGAAGGCGCTGGCGGTGGCCGAGGCCTGCGGCAGGAGGGCGGCGGTGGCCTGACCGACCCGCGCCCGGGCGGCGCGCACCTGGGCGGCGGCGGCCCGCAGGGCCGGCTGGTTGGCCAGCGCGGTGGCCTCCGCCACCGCCAGGGTGAGCGGCTGGTCGCCGGATGGGGAGGCCGCGGCGGCCCCGGCGCCGGCCCCGGGCGGGAGCGCCGGCGCGAGCTCGGCCGCGGGCGGCGTGGCGGCGAGGAGGAGCAGCAGCAAGGCACCGTTCATTCGAACCTCAGGGCGGTGATGGGGTCGAGGCGGGAGGCCTTGTAGGCGGGCCAGATCCCGAAGACCACGCCGACCAGGGCCGAGCAGCCCACCGCCAGGAGCATGGCCTCCGGGCGGACCAGCAGGGAGAAGCCCATGCTGGTGGCCAGCAGCTTGGCGATGCCCACGCCGAGCCCGGCGCCGACCAGCCCGCCGCCCAGCGAGAGGGTCACCGCCTCAGTCAGGAACTGGAGCTGGATGTCGCGGGCCCGGGCCCCCACCGCCATCCGGGTGCCGATCTCGCGGGTCCGCTCGGTCACCGAGACCAGCATGATGTTCATGATGCCGATGCCGCCCACCACCATCGACACGATGGCGATGCCGAAGAGGAGGTTGGTCATGATCCTGGTGCCCGCCTGCTGGGCGCTGGCGATCTCGGAGGGGTTGCGGATGGTGAAGTCGTCGTCGGCCCCGGGGGCCAGGCGGTGGCGATCCCGCAGCAGCCCGCGGATCTGCTGCTGGGCCCGGACGTTGCCGTCGTCGCCCAGGGCGCTGGCCATGAGCGACCCCGGGATGTAGTTCTTCAGGCCGCCCTGGATCTTCTGCTGGAAGGTCGTGTAGGGCACCAGCACCACGTCGTCCAGGTCCTGGCCGAAGGGGGACTGGCCCTTCCTGGCGAGCACCCCGACCACCGTGAACGGGATGTTCTTGACGCGCAGCACCTGCCCGACCGGGTTGGCGTTCCGACCGAAGAGCTTCTCCACCACCGTCAGGCCGAGGATGGCCACCTTCTGGCCCCCGTCCACGTCCGACTGGCTGAAGTTGCTCCCCTGGTCGAGCGGCCAGGCCCGGACCGAGAGGAACTCCGGGGAGGTGCCCTGGACCGAGGTGGCCCAGTTGGACTCCTCCGACATCACCTGGGCGGAGGAGCGGAGCACCGGGGCGGCGTCCTTGACGGCGGAGAGCTCCGACTGGATGGCCTTCAGGTCGTCCCAGGTGAGCGAGGGCATCGAGCCCGCGCCGCCCATGGCGCCGCCCCCGCTGGAGGAGCCGTTCATGATGATGAGCATGTTGGAGCCGATGGAGGCGAAGGTGGCCTCCACCCGCGCCTTGGCGCCGTCCCCGATGGCCACGGAGGTGATCACCGCCGCCACGCCGATGACCACCCCGAGCGTGGTCAGGAAGGAGCGCATCTTGTTGCGGGCCAGGGCGCGCAGCGCCACCCGCAGCGTCATGGTCCAGTTCACGCGTGTGCCTCCGGCGCGCCCGCAGCGGCGGCCCTGGGCTGCTGCCGGACGTCGGAGCGCACCAGCCCGTCCCGCATGGTGATGACCCGGCTGGCGAAGGCGGCGATGTCCGGCTCGTGGGTCACCAGGATGACGGTGATGCCGCCCTGCCCCAGCGCCTGGAAGAGCGCCATGACGTCCTGGCTGGTGCGCGAGTCCAGGTTGCCGGTGGGCTCGTCGGCCAGCAGCACCGGGGGGCGGTTCACCAGGGCGCGGGCGATGGCCACCCGCTGCTGCTGCCCGCCGGACATCTGGTTGGGGTGGTGGCCGACGCGGTCGCCCAGGCCGACCCGCTCGAGCGCCTCCCTGGCCCGGGCGTGGCGCTCGGCCCCCGCCACGTTGGCGTAGAGGAGCGGCAGCTCGACGTTCTCGAGCGCGCTGGTGCGGGAGAGCAGGTTGAAGCTCTGGAAGACGAAGCCGATGGTCCGGTTGCGGATGCCGGCCAGCTCGTCGTTCCCGAGGCGCGAGATCTCCTGCCCGTCCAGCACGTACCGCCCGCTGGTGGGCCGGTCCAGGCAGCCCAGCAGGTTCATCAGGGTCGACTTGCCGGAGCCCGAGGCGCCCATGATGGCGGTGAACTCCCCGGCGGCGAGGTCCAGGCTGACGCCCGCCAGGGCGCGCACCTCCACGTCGCCCATCCGGTAGACGCGGGTGATCTCCTCCAGGTGGATGAGCGGCGCGGACATGGGGGCGCCTAGAGGGGGCGGCGCATGGCGGCGGCCATGCCGGACGGGGGCCCGACCGAGTCGGTGATCACCTCGCCGCCGGCCTGCAGGTCGCCCTCCAGCACCTCGGTGGCGCTGCCGTCGGAGATGCCGGTGCGGATGCGGATGGGCGAGGGCTTCCCCTCCTTGAGGACCCAGACGGTGCGCCGGTCGGGCGTCTCCTGCCCGCGCCCGCCCGCCGGCCGGCCGCCGGCCCGGGCCGCGTCGGGACCGGCCCCGGCCGCGCCGCCGGCGCTGCCCCCCTCGCCGAGCAGCGCCGGCGGCGGCTTGAACCGCAGCGCCGCGTTGGGGACCTTCAGCACGTCCTCCTTCTCGGCGTAGACGAAGGTCACGTTGGCCGTCATGCCCGGCTTGAGCTTGAGGTCGGGGTTGGCCACGTCGATGACCGCGTCGTAGGTGACCACGTTCTGGACGGTCTGCGGCGAGTTGCGGATCTGGCGCACCGTGCCGCGGAAGATCTCCGAGGGGTAGGCGTCCACCGTGAAGGTCGCGGCCGTGCCGTCCTTGAGCCGCCCCACGTCGGCCTCGGCCACGCTGGTGTCCACCTGCATCTTGGCCAGGTCCTCGGCGATGACGAAGATGGTGGGGGCCTGCAGCGAGGCCGCCACCGTCTGGCCCACGTCGACGTTGCGGGAGATGACCACGCCGGAGGTCGGGGAGCGAATGGCGGTGTAGGCCAGGTTGACCTGGGCCTGGCTCAGCGAGGCCCGCGCCTGCGCCACCTGCCCCTCGGCCGCCTGCACGCCGGCCGCCAGCGCGTCGGCGTTGGACTGGGCGGTGTCGGCGTCGGCGGTGGCCACCAGCTGCCGGTCCGCCAGGGTGCGGGCCCGCGCGGCCTGTCGGAGGGCGTCGGCCGCCTGGGCCCTGGCCCTGGCCAGGTTGCCCTGCGCCGCGGCCAGGTTGGCCCTGGCCTGCTCGACGCTGGCCTGGAAGAGCTGCGGGTCGATCTCGGCGATGAGCGCGCCCTTCTCCACCCGGGAGTTGAAGTCGGCGTGCAGGGCCGAGACGCGGCCGGAGACCTGGCTGCCCACCTGGACGGTGACGATGGCCGAGAGCGTGCCGGTGGCGGTCACCTTGGCGACGATGCGGCCGCGCTCCGCCCTGGCGGTCTCGAGCTTGTACTCGCTCTTGGGCGGGCCGCTCCCCCGCCAGGCCCAGCCGGCGCCCGCGACGAGCGCCAGGGTGGCGAGGGCGGCGAGGATCGTGGTGCGCTTCGACATGGCGGCTCCTGCGGTGCGTGGGCGGGGACAATCCTTACCGCGCCCCCGGGATCGAGGCCCGAACATGGAGGGCCAGGGCGGCGGCCAGATTGCCGCAGCGTGAAGGAACGTGAAGCGAAAGGCCCCGCCCGCCCGGGTGGGCGGCGGGGCCTGGCGGGTGGGAGCCGGCGCGGCCCGGGGCGGTTCGCCGCCGGGCCGGCGCCCCGGCGCCTAGACGCCCAGCTTCTTGAAGAAGTCGTTCCCCTTGTCGTCCACCAGGATGAAGGCCGGGAAGTTGACCACCTCGATGCGCCAGACCGCCTCCATGCCCAGCTCGGGGAAGTCGATGACCTCCACCTTCTTGATGTTCTCCTCGGCCAGCACGGCGGCCGGGCCGCCGATGGAGCCGAGGTAGAAGCCGCCGTACTTCTGGCAGGCGTCGGTCACCTGCTTCGAGCGGTTGCCCTTGGCGATCATCACCATGGAGGCGCCGTGCTGCTGCAGCAGGTCCACGTACGAGTCCATGCGGCCGGCCGTGGTGGGGCCGAAGGAGCCGGAGGGCTTGCCGGGCGGGGTCTTGGCCGGGCCCGCGTAGTAGACCGGGTGGTCCTTCAGGTACTGCGGCAGGCCCTTGCCGGCGTCCAGCAGCTCCTTGAACTTGGCGTGGGCGATGTCGCGGGCCACCACCAGCGTGCCCGAGAGCAGGAGCGGGGTGGAGACCGGGTGCTTGCCCAGCTCGGCCAGGATCTCCTTCATGGGCCGGTTGAGGTCCACCTTCACGCCGTGCTCGTGCTTGCCGGTCTTGTAGGCCGCCGGGATGAGCCGGCCCGGGTCGTGGTCCAGGTCCTCGAGCCAGAGCCCGTCGCGGGTGATCTTGGCCTTGATGTTCCGGTCGGCCGAGCAGGAGACGCCCATGCCCACCGGGCAGGAGGCGCCGTGGCGCGGCAGCCGCACCACCCGCACGTCGTGGGCGAAGTACTTGCCGCCGAACTGGGCGCCGATGCCCAGCTTGTTGGCCGCCTCGAGCAGCTTCTGCTCGAGCTCGACGTCCCGGAAGGCCTGGCCGGCGGCGCCGCCCTGGGTGGGCAGCCCGTCGTAGTACTTGGTGGAGGCCAGCTTGACGGTCTTCAGGCAGGCCTCGGCCGAGGTGCCGCCGATGGCCACCGCCACGTGGTAGGGCGGGCAGGCCGCCGTGCCCAGGTACTTCATCTTCTCCACCAGGAACTTCTCCAGGGTGGCCGGGTTGAGGAGCGCCTTGGTCTCCTGCCACAGCATGGTCTTGTTGGCCGAGCCGCCGCCCTTGGTGACGAAGAGGAACTTGTACTCGGCGCCCTTGGTCGCGTAGAGGTCGATCTGCGCCGGCAGGTTGTCGCCGGTGTTCTTCTCCTCGTACATGGTGAGGGCCGTGGTCTGGGAGTACCGCAGGTTCTCCTTGCGGTAGGTCTCCCAGATGCCCTGCGAGAGGGCGGCCTCGTCGTCCGCCCCGGTCCAGACCTGCTGCCCCTTCTTGCCCATCACGGTGGCGGTGCCGGTGTCCTGGCAGATGGGCAGCTCGCCCCGCGCCGCGATCTCGGCGTTGCGCAGGAAGGCCAGCGCCACCCCCTTGTCGTTCTGCGACGCCTCCGGGTCGGAGAGGATCTTGGCCACCTGCTCGTTGTGGGCCTTGCGCAGGAAGAAGGAGCACTCGCGGATGGCCTCGCGGGCCAGGCGGGTGAGCGCCGCGGGCTCCACCTTGAGCACCTCCTTCCCGTCGAAGGCGCCCACCGAGACCCCCTCGTTGGAGATGAGGCGGTACTCGGTCTCGTCCTTGCTGAGCGGGAACGGCTCGTGGAACTGGAACGGGGCGTCGGCCATGGTCTGGCTCCTCCGGCGGGGGGAAGGGGGGCTCGTGGTGCGCCTGCGGGACCGGGATGAAAGCACGCCGGCGCGGCCCGTGTCATGCGGGGCGCGCGGGCGAAAGCGGAGCGGAGCGGTCCAGTCTGGACGGCGCCGCGCCGCCCCTGGGAGGCAGGGGCCGGCCCGCCGGGGTGGGTGCGGCCCGCCGCCTACCGGCCGCCCGCCACGAACCAGGCGGCGCCCAGGAGCCCGACCACGCCGAAGGCCAGGTAGGCCACCCCGGCCGCCACCGCCGCGGCGCCGGTCAGGTCGCCGGAGGAGGCGCGCACCCGCCGGCGCAGCAGGCCGTCGGCCACGCCGAGCCACACCGTGGCGGCGCCGGACACGGCCAGCACCAGCACGACCAGCCAGTGGAGCGGGTTTCCCCTGTCGAGGAGCAGTTCCATGCGGGCGGCGCGGAGGCTACCATGCCGCCTCCCCCCCTCTCGACGGAGCTGACATGGCCAAGCCGACGCTGGACGACCTGGTGAAGGGCAAGGGCCCGGAGGCCGTGCGAGGCAAGACGGTGGAGGTCCACTACACCGGCTGGCTCACCGACGGCACCCGGTTCGACTCCTCGGTGGGCGGCGCCCCGTTCTCGTTCAAGCTGGGCGCCGGCGAGGTCATCGAGGGCTGGGATCGCGGCGTGGCCGGCATGAAGGTGGGCGGCACCCGCAAGCTCACGCTGCCCCCCGAGCTGGCCTACGGCGCGGCCGGCTCGCCGCCGGACATCCCGCCCGGCGCCACCCTGGTGTTCGAGGTGCAGCTCCTGGCGGTCTACTGAGCCGGCGGCCTCGCCGCGCCCGGGAGCCGAGTGGACCGAGACGATCCCGCCGCGCCTGGCGCCATGACCCAGCTCCTGGCGGAGCTGGGGCGGACCCGCGACGTGCCGGTGCCCGAGGCCTGGATCAAGCCGCCGGCGGCGGGCGATCGGATCGGTCGCTTCGAGCTGGTGCGGGAGATCGGCCGCGGCGGGTTCGGCGTGGTCTTCGAGGCGCTCGACGGCGAGCTGGGGCGGCCGGTGGCCTTCAAGGCGCTGCGCCCCTCGCGCGTCATCGAGGCCGGGCAGGCGGCCGCGCTGCGCGACGAGGCCGAGGCGGCGGCCCGGCTCAACCACCCGGGCATCGTCACGGTACACGACTTCGGGACCTGCGCCTCGGGCCCCTACGTCATCATGGAGCTGCTGCGGGGCGAGGCCCTGGCGGAGCGGGTGGAGCGCGGCCCGCTGCCCGTGGCCGAGGCGGTGCACGTGGCGCTGGAGGTGGCCCGCGCCCTGGCCCACGCGCACGCCGCCGGGGTGCTGCACCGCGACCTCAACCCGGGCAACGTCTTCCTCTGCCAGGGGGGCGCGGTGAAGGTGCTGGACTTCGGCCTGGCGCGGGTGCTCGGCTCCGGCGGCCTGCGCGGCGGCACGCCCAGCTACACCGCGCCCGAGCAGTGGCGTGGCGAGGCGGACGACGGCCGGGCCGACCTCTTCGGCCTGGGCTGCCTGCTCTACCGGATGCTGGCCGGGCGCACGCCCTACCAGACCGCCTCGGGCCGGCTCACCGTGCACGACGTGACGCCCCCGCCTCTGCCGGACCTGGCCGGCGTGCCGGCCGGCCTGGCGGCGCTGGCCCGCCGGCTGGTGGAGCGGATCCCGGCCGATCGGCCGGCCAGCGCCGCGGAGGTGGTGCGCCTGCTCGAGGCCGAGGCCCGCGCCCTCGACCCGCGGGCCCGCCGGGTGCGCCGCGGCCTGGCCGGGCTCGGCGCGGCGGCGGTGGCGCTGGCGCTGCTGGTCGGGGCCTTCGCCTGGTGGGGACCGGACGAGCCCCCCGGGCCCCTCGCGGTGCTGGTGGCCGACCTGGAGAACCGCACCGGCGAGCCCGAGCTGGACGGGCTGGCGGGCCTGCTGGGCACGGCGCTCGAGCAGTCGCGCCACCTGGCGGTGGTGAGCCGCGCCCGCCAGTGGGAGGCCCTGGCGCAGCTCGGCCACGGCGACGCCGTCCGCATCGACGAGCGGCTGGCCCGGGAGGTGGCGCGCCGGACCGGCGTCCAGGCGCTGCTGCTCGGCACGGTGCACCGCTTCGACGGCACCTACGTGCTGGAGCTGCGCGGGCTCGAGCCGGCGGCTGGCCGCCACCTCTTCAGCCTCTCCGAGCGGGTGGTGGGGCGCCAGCTGGTGCCGGAGCTGGTGGACGCGGTGGCGCTCCGGGCCCGCCGCGCCCTCGCCGAGCCGCAGGACCTGGTGGAGGCGGACCGCCGGCCGGTGGGTGACGCGGTGACCCACAACCTGGCCGCCTACCGGCACTACTTCGCCGGCCTGGAGTGCATGATCCGGCGCTCCGACTCGGAGCGGGTCTGCCCGGACCACTTCCTGCGGGCCCTGGAGATCGACCCGGCCTTCGCCCTGGCCCACCACCAGCTGGCCTACCTGCTGGGCGCCGAGGGGAGCGACGAGGCGGGGGCGCGCCGCGAGAACGCTCTGGCGATGGCCCAGGCCGACCGGGCGCCGCCGCGCGAGCGGGCCCTCATCCTGGCCTTCCAGGCCGAGCTGGAGGGCCGGGTCGAGGACGCCGTGGTGGCCTACGGCGAGGCCGCCGGGCGCTTCCCAGACGACCACGAGGTGCACGCCCGGGCCGGCTACTACCTGCACCGGCAGCGCGACTGGGCGCGCGCCCTCCCCTTCATGCGCCGCGCCGTGGCGCTCGACCCCGAGCGGGAGGACGTGGCCCGGCTGCTGGTGGCCGACCTGGTCCAGCTCGGCCGCCTCGACGAGCTGCGCCAGTACGCCGCCGCCTGGGAGCGGCTGCCCTCCTCGCCGGCGCGGCGCTCGCTGCTGGTGCGGGCCTGGTTCTGGCTGGGCGACCGGCCCCGGGCCCTGGCGGTGGCGCACCAGATCTCGGCGGCGGGCGGCCTGGGGGCCCACTACGAGGAGGCCGTCATCCACTTCGCCGGCGGCGACTTCGGCGCGGCGGCCAGCGCGCTGGACCGGGACGTGGCGGCCGGGCAGGAGGACGCCTACGTGCGGGCCGGGGTGACGCGCGCCCTGGAGGCGCGGGGGCGCTTCCGCGAGGCGCTGGGGCGGGTCCCGCCCGACGACGCCCCCTCCCGGCGGGCCCTGGTGCACCACAGCCGCGCCGTCATGCTGGCCGCCCAGGGGCGCGGCGCCGAGGCCTGGCAGGAGGCCCAGCGCTGCGCCGAGGCCGATCCCGCCATCGCCGGGCCGCTGGCCACCGACCTGCTCTTCCTCGGCGACCGGCCCGGCGCCGCCACGCTGGCCGCCGGCCTGGCCCCCGGCACCCTCGACGCCCGGGTCCACGCCGCGGTGCTGGCCTGGCGCGAGGGGCAGTCCGGCGAGGCGGTGAGGGCGCTCCAGGCGCTGTCGGCCACCGAGCCGGTGCCGTCCTGGTGGGGCATGCCGCCGTCCTGGGCGCTGGCCCAGGTGGCCGAGGTGGCCGGGGACCACGCCACGGTGGTGGCGGCGGTGGACCGGCTCCTCTCCACCTGGCACCCCATGTCCTCGCGCGGCGGCGGCATGGTGCCGCGCGCGCTGCTGCTGCGGGCCCACGCCCTGGCCCGCCTGGGCCGCCGCGAGCGGGCGCGGACCGAGCTGGAGCGGCTGCTGGCGCAGCGCGCCGGGGGCGACCCGGCCGATCCGGTGGCCGCCGAGGCGCGCGTCGCGCTGGCCGCCCTCGAGGCGCCGCGCTAGAGCTTCGCCAGCACGGCGGTCAGCAGCGTCCAGAAGTTCTTCACCGACGGGATGGAGACGTGCTCGTCGGGGGTGTGGACGTCCCACATGCTCGGGCCGATGGAGGCCATCTCCATCTGCGGGTACTTCTCGCCGATCAGCCCGCACTCCAGCCCGGCGTGGATGGCCTTGATGGCCATGGGCTTGCCGAACAGCTCGCGGTGCACCCCGTCCACCAGCTTCACCACGCCCGAGCCCGGCTCCGGCTTCCAGCCCGGGTAGCCGCCGGAGTGGGTGGCCTGGAAGCCGGCCACCTCCACCACCGCGGCGATGCGCCGCGCCAGCGCCTGCTTGGAGGCGTCGATGGAGGAGCGGGTCAGGAAGTTCACCTCCACCACGTCCTCGCGGGTCTCGCACAGCCCCATGTTGGTGGAGGTCTGGACCAGCCCGGCGATGTCCGGGCTCATGGCCTCCACGCCGTGCGGGCCGGCCAGCAGGAGCCCCAGCACCGCCTTGGCGTCGGTGGACGCCATGGGGGGCGCGGCCGCGCCCGGCTCCAGGGTGATGGCCAGGTTCGGGTCGAAGGCGCCCAGGGCGGTGCGCCACTCGGCCGAGACCCGCGCCACGTCCGCGGCCAGCGCCGCGGCGCGGTCCGGGGCGCACAGCACCACCGCCGACGCCTCGCGCGGGATGGCGTTGCGCTTGTTGCCGCCCCCCAGGCTCACCAGCGCCAGCCCGTGGGCCGCCATCACCGCGTCGAGCACCTGCGCCAGCAGGCGCAGCGAGTTGCCGCGACCGGCGCCGATGTCGATGCCGGAGTGGCCGCCCTTGAGGCCGGCCACCTTGAGCCGGAAGGCGACGGCGCCGGGCGGCGGGGCCACCCGGGTGACCTGGCGGCGCGCCAGCGTGTCCATGCCCCCGGCGCAGCCGATGGTCAGCTCCCCCTCCTCCTCGCTGTCCAGGTTGAGCAGGGTGGCGGCCCGCAGCCAGCCCGGCTGGAGCCCGTTGGCGCCGGTCAGGCCGGTCTCCTCGTCCACCGTGACCAGCAGCTCGAGCGCCGGGTGGTCCAGGTCGCGGGCCGCCAGCACCGCCAGCCCGGCCGCCACCCCGATGCCGTTGTCGGCGCCCAGCGTGGTGCCGGTGGCCCGCAGCACGTTGCCGTCGCGCCGCACGCGGATGGGGTCCTTGCCGAAGTCGTGCGGCGTCCCCTCGTTCTTCTCGCAGACCATGTCCACGTGGCACTGCAGCGCCACGGTCGGGCGGTCCTCCCGGCCCGGCGAGGCCGCCTTGCGCAGGAGCACGTTGCCCACGGCGTCCTGCTCCACCTGGCAGCCGAGCGCCCGCCCCTGCGCCGCCACCCACTGGGCCGCGGCGGCCTCGTGCTTGGAGCCGCGCGGGATCCTGGAGAGCTCGAGGAAGTAGGACCAGAGCGGCTTGGGGTCGAGGGCGTCGAGCAGGTCGGCCATGGGTGTCCTCCGGGTGCCGAGCGCCGGCTCGGGCGGGCGCGGCGGGCCAGGGGTGGCGCCGGCGCGCGCGGGCGCGCACGTTAGCAGGGGACGCCCCCCGGGGTGGCCTCGAACTTCGCTGCGCCGCCGCCCGGATCGGACGCTAGACTCCCCGCCATGTCCGAACCCTCCCGGGAGGTGCTGATCGTGGGCGCCGGGGTGGCCGGCCTGGCTTGCGCCCGCGCGCTGGCCGAGGCTGGCCGGCCCGCCCTGCTGCTCGAGCGGGCCCGCGGCGTGGGCGGCCGCTGTGCCACCCGGCGCCTGGAGGGGCAGCCGCTGGACCACGGCCCCGCCTTCCTGCACGGCAGCGACCCGGGCTTCCTGGCGGCCCTGGCCGCGGTGCCGGCCACCGCGCTGCCGGGCTGGCCGTCCGGGGTGTCCGGCACCGGCCAGCCCTGCCAGGCCGAGGCCTTCCGGCCCGGCGAGGTCCGGCTGGCCTTCGCCGAGGGCGTCAACGCCTTCCCGCGCCACCTGGCCACGGGGCTGGAGGTCCGCCTCGAGGCCGAGGTGACGACGCTGGAGGAGGCGGGGAGCCGCCTGCGCCTGCAGACCGCGGCGGGCCAGCCGCTGGAGGCGCCGGCGGTGGTGCTGGCGCTGGCCGCCGAGCAGGCCGGGCGCCTCCTCGGCACCCTGCCGGCGGCGCTGCCCGAGGTGCGCGGGGCCCGCGCCCTGCTCGACCTGTCGCGCAGCCACGCCTGCCTGGCGCTGCTGGCCGTCTACGGGGAGGAGGCGCCGCGCCCCGGCTGGCAGGTCTGCTACCCGGAGGCCTCCCGGGCGCTGCAGCTGGTGTCGCACGACTCCTCCAAGCGACCGGCCGGCGCCCGGGTGGCGCTGGTGCTGCAGGCGCGTCCGGCCTGGTCGCGCGCCCACCTGGAGGACCCGGCCTGGCCGGTGGCGTTGCTCGAGGAGGCCGGGCGGGTGCTGGGGCCCTGGGCGGCGCGGCCGGCGGCCAGCCACGCCCACCGCTGGCGCCACGCCCGCACCGACCGCGCTGCCGAGCTGGCCGGGCCGCTCCTGCTCACCCTGCCCGGCGGCGGGCGGCTCGGGGTGTGCGGCGACCGGTTCGCGCCCGGCGGCGGGGTGGAGGCGGCCTGGCGCTCGGGCCGCCTCATGGCGGCGCGCCTGCTGCAGGGCGCCTGGCCGGCGGCGGGCGCGACGTGAGCGGCGGCCCGGCGGGCGCCACACCAGGGACACGGGGGACGACATGGCCGACGATGCGCTGAGCGCGCTGGTCGCGAGGGACCAGGATCACGAGTGCGAGGGCTTCGGCCCGGGCAAGGTCTGCGTGAAGGTGGTGG
Organism: Anaeromyxobacter sp.; assembly: GCA_016718565.1. Classification (NCBI taxonomy): domain Bacteria; kingdom Pseudomonadati; phylum Myxococcota; class Myxococcia; order Myxococcales; family Anaeromyxobacteraceae; genus Anaeromyxobacter; species Anaeromyxobacter sp. Next base: position 220,752 of record JADKCZ010000018.1, read on the forward strand.
CGGTGGCCGACCTGCCCACCCGCTTCGGCCGCTTCCGCCTGGTGGGCTTCTGGAACAACCGCGACGGCAAGGAGCACGTGGCCATGGTGCGCGGCGAGGTGGTGGGCGGCGCCGACGTGCCGGTGCGCCTGCACTCCGAGTGCCTCACCGGCGACGTCATGGGCTCGCTGCGCTGCGACTGCCGCGACCAGCTCACCGGCGGGCTGGACGCCATCGAGCGGAGCGGGCGCGGCGTGCTCCTCTACCTGCGCCAGGAGGGGCGCGGCATCGGCCTGCTCAACAAGATCCGCGCCTACGCGCTGCAGGAGCAGGGGCTCGACACGGTGGAGGCCAACCTGGCGCTGGGCTTCCGCGACGACGAGCGCGACTACGCCGTGGCCGCCCACATGCTGCACAGCCTGGGCATCCGCTCGGTGCGGCTCATCACCAACAACCCCGAGAAGGTGCGGCAGCTCACCCAGCACCGGGTGGAGGTGGCCGGGCGCATCCCGCACGTCATCCCGCCCAACGAGTTCAACCGCTTCTACCTGGAGACCAAGGGGCGCCGCAGCGGCCACCACCTGGACTACCCGGGCAAGGCCCGCCTGCCCGAGCAGAGCGACCCGGTGCGGGTGGAGGGGATGCCCGAGGACCAGGAGGCGCCGGGCAGCTGAGGCGCCCTCCGGCGCCCTACCCGGCCGGCCGCAGGAACCGCTCGGCCCGCAGCGCGGCGATCACCGTCGCCTCGTCGGGTCCGGCCACGCCGCGCGCCGACGACTGCGCCAGGCAGTCCACCACCTCGTTGACGGCGTGGCCGGCGTGGCCGCGCACCCACGACCAGGTGACGGCCAGCTCGCGGGCCCGGGCGTCCAGCGCCTCGATGAGGTCGCGGTTCTGCACCGGCGCGCCGCTGGCGGTCTTCCAGCCCTTGCGCCGCCAGCCGTGGACCCACCTGGAGAGCGAGTCCACCACGTAGCGCGAGTCGGTGAGCACCTCCACGGTGGCCCCCGCGGGCAGCCCGGCCAGCGCCTCCAGCACGGCCCGCAGCTCCATCCGGTTGTTGGTCACCGGGGAGGAGCCGTCGGTGACGAAGCGGGTGGCGCCGAAGCGGAGCGCCGGCCGCTGGCGGTCGAGCACCACGAACCCGGTGGCGCCGGGCCCGCCGGGGTTCACCAGCGAGGAGCCGTCGGCGAAGACCAGGAAGCGGGCGGGAGGCGCGCTCACGGGGCGGCGGTCGGGGTGGCGGCCGGCGCCCGCAGGTAGAGCTGCAGCGCCGTGTCGCTGGCGCGGCGGTAGCCGATGACGAAGTCGAGCGGGGCCGCCGTGGCCGGGCAGGCCTCGGCCAGGTCGGCCTGCACCTGGTCCTGGAACGGGACGCGCGGCGGCAGGTAGGGGCCGAAGCAGGTGACCGCGAAGCCGGCCCTGCGGAGCACCTTGTACGGGACGCCCGAGTCGTCCTGCAGGATGGCCTGGCAGGACTCCAGGAGCAGGGCGCGGGACCTGGAGAAGGCCTTGTCGTGCAGGATGAAGGAGGCCGACTTGAGGAAGCCGTTGGCCGGCCCGAAGCCGCGGGCCCAGGCCAGGAAGCCCGGCCGCCGCGCCAGCGCCTCGTCGAGCAGGTCCACCCGCACGTAGGAGAGCTCCTGCACCGGGCCCCCGGGGAACTGGAAGTGGAGCCGCACGCCCTGGGTGCCGCGCCCGGCCCGCGCCCCCGGCGCCAGGTCGGTGGCGACGCCGCCTTGGCCCACCTCGAAGCCGGTGGCGTCCAGGACCTCGGCGCCGGAGCGCGCCAGGAACAGGTAGAGGATCGGCATGACGCCCTTGATCCCCTTGCCGCGCAGGTCGTGCCCCATCTGCGAGGTCACGAAGAAGCTCTTCTCGATGAAGGTGTGGAGCGCCGCTGCCAGCCCGTCGATGGCGGCGTGCACCGACTCCGGCTTCATGGTCTCCGGGGCCTGCACCGCCCCCACCGCCTCGAGGCCGGCCAGCAGGTAGGCCGGCGCGCCGGGGAAGAGCCGCACCACGTGGGCCGCGTCCGGGCCGCCGAAGAGGTAGATGACCTTGCGGTCCCCTGGCAGGCGCGGCGCCAGCGTGGCCGCCTGCCAGGCGGCGGCCCGGGCCAGGCGCTCGCCCAGCCTGGGCCAGGCCAGGTCCATGGCGGCCGCGTGGTCGCGCCAGGCCTGGGTCTGCGTGAGCGGGTGGAGCGGCGAGCCCTCCGCCACGGGGAGGCCGGCCAGGAAGCGGGCCTGGTCGGGGACGGTGGAGAGGCCGGTCGCGGTCGCGGTCGCGGTCGGGGTCGGGGTCGGGGTCGGGGTCGGGGTCGCGGGGTCGCGGTCGCGGTCGCGGTCGGGGTCGGGGTCGGGGTCGGGGTCGCGGTCGTCTCCGCCCCGGCCTGGCACGCCAGCGCCCCGACCAGCGCCAGGGCGGCGAGGACGCTGCGGACCGGGGCGACGGGCAGGCGGGAGATCATCGGAGGCGGCTCCGGGGCGGCTGGCGTGGGCGTCAGGCGCGTGGGCGGGAACGGGGGGCGCACCATACACCGACCTGCGCCCGACACCCGCCGTGGCATGGCGGTCCCCGCCGCCCGGGGCCGACGCCCGGGCCTCACCGGTGGGAGGCGGCGGCTGGTGCAGGGCGGGAGGCCTTCCCCCGGCTCCCGGGCCCCTTGGGCCGCCCGGACCGGGCGGCCGCCAGGACCGCGTGGGCGTCGATGGCCGCGCCCAGGGTGGCCAGCGCCCTGGCCACGCAGACCTGCTCCGACACACAGGGGTGGCGCGGCGCGGCGGCGTGGTCGGGGTCCACGAAGCGGGTGCCGGCCGAGGTGACCAGCGCCACCACGTACCGTCTGAAGGGCTGGCCCGGCAGCGGCTCGACGATGCCGGCGTCGCTGGCGTAGTTCCAGGTGAGGCCGGTCTTGTGGAGGAAGCGGACCTCGGCCACGGCGTTGCACGGGCGCACGTCGCGGCCGTAGGCCAGGCCGCCCGCCACCTCGACGCCTCGCTCGGGGTCCAGGTGGCGCTCCGGCACCAGGGCCGGGATCCCGGGCGGCCCGGCGCCGCACCGGCTGCCGGCCGACAGGGCCTCGTGGATGGCCTGGTCGGCCAGCAGGGCCTGGAGCCGGCGGCGCGCCGGCTCGGGCAGCGCCTGGCGCGTCACCGGCTCGCCCTGGGGGGTCCGCCAGAGCACGCCCGGCCCGCCCGCCACCAGCCAGAGGAGGCGGGCCACGTCCATGGCGCCGGCGTGGATCTCCCCGGGCGCCCAGCGCCCCCCGTCGGCCGCGCTGGTCCCGTCGATCCGGAGGGTGTCGAGCCCCAGGGCGGCGAGGTCGCCGTTGAGCGGGTCCACCTCGCCCCGCGCGTGCAGGTGCCGCAGCACCACGCGCGTGGCCTGGTTGTCCGAGACCGTGATCATCCGCTCGACCCAGGCCGAGAGGGGCAGCCGCTCGGCGGTCGAGCCCGGGCCGGGAGGCTCGAGCGGCGCCTCCAGCAGCGTCCCGGCCGCCAGCGCTCCCACGGCCACCCGCCGCTCAACGTGGAAGGCCACCAGCAGCTTGAAGAGGGAGGCCGGGTACGGCGCCATGAAGTCCACGCCGATCCGGCGCGCCGGGGCGAGGTCGTCGGCCTCCTCGAAGGGAGCCACGACCTGCCCGGCCAGCGCCGCCTCGCGCCTGGCCTGGCTCCAGCGCCGGAAGCGGACCCCGGACGCGGCCAGGTCCCGGTCGAGCGCCACCACCCGCCCCTGCGGCGCCGCCCCGTCCACCTGCACGTTGGCGGCCTCCACGGCGCGCCCGTCGGCGTCCAGCCGGATGACGGCCAGGTCCACCACCGGGCCGGCCAGGGCGGGCGGGAGGGGCCAGGGGCAGTCGCCGCCACCCGGGCACCGCCCGTCCTCCGGCCCGGCGTCGTGCAGGTCGGCGAGCCCCGAGCCAGCCAGCGCAGCCAGGAGCGCCTCGGCCAGCGGCGGCGCCGGCGGCCCGGGGCGCGGCGCCGATGGCGGCGGCGCCGCCGCGAGCAGCGCCAGGAGCACGGAGGTGAGCATGAGGGTGCCCATCATACCGGCGGCCGCCCGCGGTGGCCCTCGGTCCGGCCGGCCAGCCCCGCCTGGCCAGTCCGACCCGCCCTCGCGGAGCCCCGCCGCCGAACCGCCGGCACCGCCACGCGGCTCAGACACGCCATGGCCCTCCCCTGGTGGCTCCCCTTCGGCGCGGTCCCCGAGCTGGCCCCCGAGGCGCTGGCGGCAGCGCTCGACCGCGCCCCACCGCCGCAGGTCCTGGACGTCCGCACGGCCACCGAGTGGGCCGCCGGCCACGTGGCCGGCGCCGTCAGCGTCCCCATCGGCGGGCTGAAGCGCCGCCTCGCCTCGCTCGGGCTCGACCCGGCCCGCCCGGTGGTGACCATCTGCCTCTCGGCCCACCGCTCCATCCCGGCCGTGCGGCTGCTGCGCGCCGCCGGCTTCACCGCCTCGCAGCTGCGGGGCGGCATGCTGGCCTGGCGGCGCGCCGGCCTCCCCGAGCGCCGGGGCTGAGCTGGCGCGGCACCTCGCCGCACACCCGGGCCGGCCGCTCGCCTACACTCAGGGGATGTCCACCGCCCCCACCCCCTCCCTCGGGCGCTTCGCCTGGCTCTCGATCGGCGCGGCGGTGACCACCATCGCGCTCAAGACCATCGCCTGGCAGCTGACCGGCTCGGTGGGCCTCCTCTCCGACGCGCTGGAGTCGCTGGTCAACCTGGTGGCGGCCGTGCTGACGCTCCTCATGCTGGGCGTGGCGGCGCGGCCGCCGGACGACGACCACGCCTACGGCCACTCCAAGGCCGAGTACTTCGCCAGCGGCGCCGAGGGGGCGCTCATCCTGCTGGCCGCCGTGGGCATCGGCTACACGGCGGTGCAGCGGCTCCTGCACCCGGCGGGCATCGAGCAGGTCGGGTGGGGCGTGGTGGTCTCCGCGGTGGCCTCGGCGGTCAACTTCGGGGTCTCGCGGGTGCTGCTGCGGGCCAGCCGCCGCCACCGCTCCATCGCGCTGGAGGCCGACGCCCACCACCTCATGACCGACGTCTGGACGTCGGCCGGCGTGCTCCTGGCCGTCGGCCTGGTGGCCCTGACCGGCTGGATCATCCTGGACCCCATCATCGCGCTGGTGGTGGCGGCCCAGATCGTCTGGACCGGGGTCCGGCTGATGCGCCGCTCGGCCATGGGGCTGCTCGACTCCGCCCTCGGCGAGGAGGACCTGGCCACCCTGCGCCAGGTGCTGGCGCGCCGCGAGGGGCCCGAGGTGAAGTTCCACGCGGTGCGCACCCGCCAGGCGGGCGCGCGCCGCTTCGTCTCCATGCACGTGCTGGTGCCGGGCGCCTGGACGGTGCGGCGGGGCCACGACCTGCTGGAGGAGCTGGAGCACGAGGTGCGCCAGGCCCTGCCGAGCGCCACCGTCCTGACCCACCTGGAGGCGCTGGAAGACCCGGCCTCCTGGCTGGACGAGGGGCTGGATCGGGACGCGCCGGACGACCCGGTGCCGGCCCCGGCCCCGGCCGGGCCGCCGCGGGAATGAACCACCGCGACGTCCGTCCTCCAGGAGAGGAGCCCGTCATGCGCCACCTGCCACGCCTGCTGCTCGCCGCGTCCCTGCTGCTCCCCGCCGCCACCCTGGCCGACTCGCTGCGCTGTCCGGGCGGGATCGTCTCGGTGGGGGACTCCTCGCTGGACCTGCTCGGCAAGTGCGGCGCCCCGGCGCTGCGCGAGGCCCGGGGCGAGGAGCGCTCGCGGGTCCGGCTGGACGCCGCCGGGCGGCCGGTGGAGGGCCGGTCGGTGGCCGTCACGGTGCAGCGCTGGACCTACAACTTCGGCCCGCGCCAGTTCGTCCAGCACGTCGAGCTGGAGGGCGGGCGGATCACCGGCGTGGTGGGCGGTGGCTACGGCTACGACCTGGGGGCCGGCCCGCCCGCGCCCGCCATCCCCCGCGCCCGCTGCGGCCACCTGGCCCTGCGCGTGGGGGACTCCACCTTCGACCTGCTGGCCCGCTGCGGCGAGCCGGCCACCCGCGACGTGCGGGAGGTCACCCGGGTGACCGGCGGCGCCGCGGGCGGCGGCGCCTACGAGGCCGCCTCCACCACCGAGCTCATCGAGGTCTGGAGCTACGACTTCGGGCCCCAGGTGCTGGTGCGGCACCTCTCCGTCGAGCGCGGCGCGGTGACGCAGGTCGGGACCGGCGGGTACGGCTACTCGCGCTGAGGCCCGCGCCGGATATTGCGGCGACGCCGGGGGTGGGCTACCACCGCCCACATGGCCGACGCCGCCCGCCCCGGAAACTTCCTCACCGAGATCATCGACGCCGACCTGGCCGCCGGCAGGAACGGCGGCCAGGTGGTCACCCGCTTCCCGCCCGAGCCCAACGGCTACCTGCACCTGGGCCACGCCAAGTCGATCCTGCTCAACTTCGGCCTGGCGGCCCGCTACGGCGGCCGCGCCCACCTGCGCTTCGACGACACCAACCCGACCACCGAGGAGACCGAGTACGTCGAGGGGATCCAGGCCGACGTCCGCTGGCTGGCCGGCGAGTGGTCGGCCCTCCACTACGCCTCCAGCTTCTTCGAGCAGATGTACCAGTGCGCCGAGCGGCTGGTCCTGGAGGGGCACGCCTACGTCGACAGCCAGCCGCAGGAGGCCATCCGGGCGCAGCGCGGCGACTTCAACACCCCGGGCGTGAACGGCCCGCACCGCGACCGCCCGGCCGCCGAGAGCCTCGCCCTGCTGCGCCGCATGCGGGCCGGCGAGTTCCCCGACGGGGCCTGCGTGCTGCGGGCCCGCATCGACATGGGGCACCGCAACGTGCTGCTGCGCGACCCCCTCCTGTACCGGATCCGGCACGCCAGCCACCACCGCACCGGCGCGGCCTGGTGCATCTACCCGATGTACGACTACGCCCACCCGCTGGAGGACGCCTTCGAGGGCGTCACCCACTCCATCTGCACGCTGGAGTTCGAGTCCAACCGGGAGCTCTACGACTGGGTGCTCGACCACCTCGGCCCGTGGGACCCGCGCCCCCGCCAGTACGAGTTCGCCCGCCTGGCCCTCGGCTACACCGTGCTGTCGAAGCGCAAGCTCCTCACCCTGGTCGGCGAGGGCCGGGTGGCCGGCTGGGACGACCCGCGCATGCCCACCCTGGCCGGCCTGCGCCGCCGCGGCGTCACCCCCGAGGCCCTGCGCGACTTCGCCGAGCTGATCGGCGTGTCCAAGAACAACTCCACGGTGGACATCGGCAAGTTCGAGTACGCCCTGCGCGCCGACCTGGAGGCGCGCTGCCCGCGCGCCATGGCGGTGCTCGACCCGCTGCCCATCACCATCACCAGCTGGCCGGTGCGCCAGCTGGAGTGGCTGGACGTGCCCTGGTGGCCCGGCGAGCCGGACCGCGGCGTCCGCCAGGTCCCCTTCGGCCGCGAGCTGCTCATCGAGCGCGACGACTTCTCCGAGGACCCGCCGGCCGACTGGAAGCGGCTGGGGGTGGGCCGCGAGGTGCGGCTGGCGGGCGGCTACGTGGTGCGCTGCGAGGGCGTGCAGCGCGACCCGCAGGGCCACGTCACCGGGCTGCTCTGCACCCACGACCCGGACTCGCTGGCGGCCGACCCGGCCGGACGGCGGCGGGTGCCGGGGGTGCTGCACTGGGTGCACGCGGTCCGCTCCGAGCCCACCGACGTGCGGCTCTACGACCGGCTCTTCACGGTGGAGCAGCCCGACGCGGTGGAGGACTTCCGCACCGTGCTCAACCCGGACTCGCTGGTGCACGCCCGCGGGGCTCGCCTGGAGCCAGCCCTGGCGGCGGCCCGGCCCGGCGAGCGGTTCCAGTTCCTGCGGCAGGGCTACTTCCACGCCGACCCGGTGGACTCGCGCCCCGGGGCGCCGCTCTTCAACCGGATCATCTCGCTCAAGGACTCCTGGAGCCGGGTCGCCAGGCCCGAGGCGACGGCGCGCCCCCGCGCGGCCCCGCCCCCCCGGGCGGGCGCGCCGCGGCGGGCCCGCAACGAGGGGCGGGCCGAGACGCGGGCCGCCACGCCCGAGCTGGCCGAGCGCTACGCCCGCTACCAGGCTTCGCTGGGGCTGCCCGAGGAGCAGGCCGACCTGCTGACCGGCGACCTGGCGGTGGCGACCTACTTCGAGGCCGCCCTGGCAGCCCACCCGGGCGCCGGCTCGCTGGCTCGCTGGCTCCTCAACGACCTGCTCGGCCTGGCCAGGGAGGCGCCGCTCGACGGGCTGCCGCTCCAGGCCCCCGGCTTCGGCGCCTTCGTGGCGCTGGTGGACGCCGGCCGGGTGACCCCGGCGGCGGCCAAGGTGCTGCTGGCCGACCTGGCGGCCGGCGGCGGAGACCCGGCGGCGCGGCTGGCCGCGCTGGGCCTCGAGAAGGTGGAGGACCAGGGCGCCCTGGAGGCCGCCCTGGACCGGGCGCTGGCCGCCACCGCCGCCGAGGTGGCCCGCTACCGGGCCGGCGAGCGCAAGCTGCTGGGCGTCATCCTGGGCGCGGCCATGCGGGAGGCCAAGGGCGCCGACGCCACCGAGGTCCGGCGACGGCTCACCGAGCGGCTCCAGTAGGCGGGCCCGCGCGGGCGGCCTGGTGGCCGTTTTCTGGCCCACCCCGGGGGCGGGTGATATCGCCAGGCATCGACTCCGCCGCCTCCGGCGAGAGGAGGCCCGCCATGTGGCAGACCTGCGCCCTGCTGATCGCCCTCGCCACCGCCGCGCCGCCGGCGGGGCTGGCGCCCCTGCCGGGCGAGCCGCCGCGCGCCTTCCTGTGCCGCGCCACCCACCTGCCGGCCGGCCGCGCCTGCTCCAGCCGCTGCGACCAGGCCGGGGCCGTCGCGGACCCCGCCGGGCCCGCCCACGCCGACGCTGGCTGGGCCTGCCGGCTCTCCTGCACGCACCGGGCGCTGCACGCCATGGCCGACTGCCGCGCCAGGCCGGCCGCGCCGGCCACCAGCCCGCTCGCGGCGCGCTGAGCGCCGGCGGAGGCGTCCCCGCCCCGGGCCGGCGCGGCGGCGCGTGCGCGCCTCCCCGGAAGTGCGCTATCTCAGGGCTCCCTTCCCCCGGGAGCCCGCGCCGCCATGCACCAGACCGAGAACCTCAACGTCATCGCCCTGGACCTCATGCCGTCGCCGGACGAGGTGAAGTCCCGGGTGCCGCTCACCGAGCGCGCCGCGCACACGGTGGTGCAGGGCAGGCGGGCCCTGGAGGCCATCCTGGACGGCCGCGACCACCGGCTCTTCGTGGTGGTGGGCCCCTGCTCCATCCACGACCCGGTGGCGGGCCTGGACTACGCCCGGCGCCTGCGCGGGCTGGCCGACGAGGTGGCCTCGACCATGCTGCTGGTGATGCGGGTCTACTTCGAGAAGCCGCGCACCTCGCTGGGCTGGAAGGGCTTCATCAACGACCCGCACATGGACGACTCCTTCCGCGTCGACGAGGGCATGGCGCGGGCCCGCCGCTTCCTGCTGGACGTCAACGAGCTGGGCCTGCCGGCCGGCACCGAGGCGCTCGACCCCATCGCCCCGCAGTACTACGGCGACCTGGTCAGCTGGACCGCCATCGGGGCCCGCACCTCCGAGTCGCAGACCCACCGCGAGATGTCCTCCGGCCTCTCCACCCCGGTGGGCTTCAAGAACGGCACCGACGGCGACGTGGACGCGGCGGTCAACGCCATCCTCTCGGCCGGCGGGGCCCACGCCTTCCTGGGCATCAACGGCCAGGGGCGCACCGCCATCGTGCGCACCCGGGGCAACCGCTACGGCCACGTGGTGCTGCGCGGCGGCGGCGGGCGGCCCAACTTCGACACCGTCTCCATCTCGCTGACCGAGGCGGCCCTGGCCAAGGCCCGGCTGCGCCAGAGCATCGTGGTGGACTGCAGCCACGCCAACTCCTGGAAGAAGCCGGAGCTGCAGCCGCTGGTCATGCGCGACGTGGTCCACCAGATCCGCGAGGGCAACCGCTCGGTGGTGGGGCTGATGGTGGAGAGCTTCCTGGAGGCCGGCAGCCAGGCCATCCCGGCGGACCTCTCGACGCTGCGCTACGGCTGCTCGGTCACCGACGCCTGCGTCGGCTGGGAGGCCACCGTGGAGATGCTGCGGAGCGCCCACGCCACCCTGCAGGACGTCCTGCCCGGCCGGGTCCGGGCGTAGGCGCGGCCCGCCCCGCCACCACGCCGGCCGGCGCTCAGTGGCCCACGGTCCCGGCCAGCTCGCGCAGCTTCAGCCCCACCGCCTCGCAGACCTGCAGCGACGGCACGGCGCCGCCCAGCCCGAGCAGCCGGAACTGATCGCGCACCTTCTGGCCGCGGGTCTCGAGGTGCAGCTCGTGCGGGAAGAGCCCGTAGAGGGCGAAGACCCTGAGGATGCGGTCGAGGAAGCCCAGCGAGTCCACCGCGTCCACGTCCACCACCAGGTCGGTGACGGTGCGGGTGAGCGAGAAGGCCTCCAGCGCCAGGCTCCCCGCCTCCCGCGGCGGCGGCGCCTGCCCCTCCTGGGCCAGGGCCAGCCAGTCGATGGCGCGGGGGTCCACCGTCCGGTCGAACGGCTCGATGAGCAGCGCCACCTCCCACTGGTGGCCGCCGCGCCGCGCCGCCCCGCCCCGCACCACGTTGACCCGCTGGGCGGCCAGGCCGGAGGCCAGCCGCCCGGCCCACCCGGTGGGGAGCGGCCCGCTCACCTGCACCTCGTAGCGACCCTCGCCGGCCTCGGCCACCTGGTAGCCGGCGGGCGCGGCGGGCTTGGCGGAGGGCTGGTCGGGGGCGTCCACGGCGAGGCTCAGGGTGTCCATGTTCACGGGAGGATGCAAGCAGGCCGCCAGCGGCGGCGCCCGCGGCGCGGCCCTGCGCGGGGACCTCCGGGGCCAGCCGCCCCCCCCGCCAGGGGCCGGGCGGGCGCCGGGCTGCCCGCGGTCGAGGCTGGGCCTGCCCGGTGCGCGGGCAGCGGGATGGGCTCAGGCCCCGCGCACCACCACGCCGTGGGCCGTCTCGGCGTAGGTGTACTCCGGGTGGAACTTCTCGGCGCTCCGCAGCGCCCACTCGCGGTCGAAGAGCACCACCGCCCGCTCGCGGACGTCCAGCACCACCATGCCCTCCACCGCGTCGTGCAGGGCCGAGAGGTCGAGCGGCTTGCCGTCGGTGCGGCTCACCCAGCGGGCCAGCTGCCAGGGCACCGCCTCCACCCGCACGTCCACGCCGTACTCCGCCTCCAGCCGGTACTTCACCACCTCGAACTGCAGCTGGCCGAGGGCCCCCAGCACCAGGTCGCCGGTGCGGCCGGCCGGCGGGCGGTAGAGCTGCACCGTGCCCTCCTGGGCCAGCTGCTCGATTCCGCGGGCGAACTGCTTGCGCTTGAGCGGGTCCTTGAGGGCCAGGCGCCGGAAGTGCTCGGGGGCGAAGCTGGGGATGCCCTCGTAGGCGAAGGTGGAGCCCTCGGTGAGGGTGTCCCCGATCTCCAGCACGCCGGTGTCGTGCAGGCCCACCACGTCGCCGGCGTAGGACTCCTCCACGGTGGAGCGGTCGCGCGCCATGAAGATGGTGGGGTTGGCCAGCCGCAGGTCCTTGCCGGTGCGGACGTGGCGGGCCTTCATGCCCTTCACCAGCTTGCCCGAGCAGATGCGCAGGAACGCCACCCGGTCGCGGTGGGCCTTGTCCATGTTCGCCTGGATCTTGAAGACGAAGCCGCTGAACTCCGGGCGGGAGGGCTCGATGGGCCCCTGGTCGGAGGGCCTGGCCCGCGGCGGCGGCATCAGCTCGCAGAAGGTCTCCAGGAAGGCCTCCAGCCCGAAGTTGTTGACCGCCGACCCGAAGAACATGGGCGACAGCTCGCCGGCCTCGAACTTGGCCACGTCGAAGGCGTCGCCGGCCGCCTCCAGCAGCTCGGCGTCGTGGCGCAGCTGGTCGTAGCCCCGGTCGTCCAGGGCCTCCTTGACGGCCGGGTCGTCGATGCCGGTCACCTCCACCGGCGGACGCTCCGAGCCGGTGGTGGAGGAGGAGTTGGCGAAGTCCTTGTCGAAGAGGTAGACGCGCTGCCGCACCCGGTGCCACACGCCGCGGAAGGTGCCGGACCGGAAGATGGGCCAGGTGACCGGGTAGACCCCGATGCCCAGCACGCTCTCCACCTCGCCGATGAGCTCGAAGGCGTCGCGCCCCGGGCGGTCGAGCTTGTTGACGAACGTGAAGATGGGGATGGAGCGCTGCCTGCAGACGCGGAACAGCTTGCGGGTCTGCGACTCCACGCCCTTGGCGCAGTCGAGCAGCATGACCGCCCCGTCCACCGCGTGCAGCGTGCGGTAGGTGTCCTCGGAGAAGTCGGCGTGGCCGGGGGTGTCGAGCAGGTTGAGCTGCATGCCGCGGTACGGGAAGGCCAGCACCGAGGTGGTGATGGAGATGCCGCGCTCGCGCTCCATCTCCATCCAGTCGGAGACCGCGCTGGCCCGGCCGCGCTTGGCCTTGACCGCCCCGGCCACCTGGATGGCGCCGCCGTAGAGCAGCAGCTTCTCGGTGAGGGTGGTCTTGCCGGCGTCGGGGTGCGAGATGATGGCGAAGGTCCGGCGCCGGCCGATCTCGTGCGGGAGGCTCATGGGCGGGCCGTGTCTATCACGAAATGGGCGGCCGGAGCCCCGGCCCGGCCGCGCTGGCGCCCTCCCCCGTCTTCGGGTAGGTCATCGTCCCATGACCCCGAAGCAGCGGGCCTCCCACCTCGAGGCCCTGACCCGACTCCGCGCCGAGCTGGTGGCCGCCGGGCCGGCCCGCATCGAGCCCAACCGGCAGGACCCCGCCACCAGCGGCGTGGCCGACGAGGACGCCCAGGCGCTCTCCGAGATGATGCAGGTGCTGGCCTCGCAGCGGAACAAGGGGCAGGCCGACCTGCTCGGCCGCATCGACCTGGCGCTGCGCAAGCTGGCCACCGCCCCCGAGGACTACGGGCAGTGCGAGGACTGCGAGGAGCCCATCGCCCTGAGGCGGCTCCAGCTCATGCCCTACGCCGTGCTCTGCCCCGCCTGCCAGGCCCGCCGCGAGCCGGCCATCGGCGGCCGCCGCAAGAACCTCACCGACTACCGCTAGAGGGACCCCCCATGCGCCTCCTCCACACCATGCTCCGCGTCGGCGACCTGGCGCGCAGCCTGGCCTTCTACACCGACGTCCTCGGCATGACCTTGCTGCGCCGCCACGACTACCCGGAGGGCCGGTTCACCCTGGCCTTCGTCGGCTTCGGCCCCGAGAGCGAGCAGGCGGCCCTCGAGCTGACCCACAACTGGGACACCGACCGCTACGAGCTGGGCTCCGGGTACGGCCACGTGGCGCTGGAGGTGGACGACGCCGCCGCCGCCTGCGCGGAGATCAAGCGCCGCGGCGGGGTGGTGACCCGCGAGGCCGGCCCGATGAAGCACGGCACCACCGTCATCGCCTTCGTGCAGGACCCGGACGGCTACAAGGTGGAGCTGATCCAGAAGAAGGGCTGACGGACGGGACCGGGAGCCGGGAGCGCCACCGTGGGCCACGCCGGACAGGACGACTGGGCCTGCGCCCTGGCCGGGCAGCTGGCCAGCGGCGCGCCGGTCTCCGACGCCCGCTTCGACCGGCTCTTCGGCCCGGAGCTGCAGCGGCTGGCCTCGCTCCACTTCACGCCGCTGGCGGTGGCCCGCCGCGCCGCCGCCTGGCTCACCGAGGGCGGCGCCCGCGAGGTGGCGGACCTCGGCGCCGGGGCCGGCAAGCTCTGCCTGGTGGGGGCGGCCACCACCCAGGCCCGCTTCACCGGCATCGAGCAGCGCCCCGGCCTGGTGCAGGTGGCGCGCCGCGCCGCGCGCCTGATGGGGCTCGACCGGGCGCAGTTCCTCCAGGGCGACCTCAGGACGGTGCCGCTGGGGCGCTACCAGGCCTTCTACGTCTACGATCCGTTCTCGGAGGTGGAGGCCGAGCCGGACGAGCGGCTCGACCCCTTCGTGCCCACCCAGGACCGGGCCGCCGACGTGGCCACCCTGCTGGCGCGCCTGGCCGCCGCGCCGGCCGGCACCCGCCTGGTGATGTTCTGCGGGCTGGGCGGCCCCACCCCGCCCGGCTACGGGCTGGCGGCGGCCGAGGCCGTCAACGACCGCGGCGACACCCTGGAGTGCTGGGTGAGGTGAGCGGCGCGACGCAGCGATGCGCCGCGCATCGGCCGATCCGGCGACGGGGGGGATTGCTTGGCGGCCTCTCAGGCCGGCGGCGGCTCCCCGCTCACCAGCTGGGCCCACAGCTCCCTGAGCGGCCCGGAGAGCGCGAAGGGCTGCACCTCCACCGCGAACGCCTCGCCCTCGCGCCGGCTCAGGCGGGAGAGCACCCACACCGTGAAGGGGTCGGGCCCGAAGACCTTGGCCTCCAGGAGGCGGTTCTCCGGCAGGGGCTCCTCGCCGGACATCACCAGGCCGTCCTCGCCGATGCCGGTGGCGGTGAAGAGGCGGGGGCGGCGCGCCACGCTGATGGAGACCCCGAACTTCACCGGGCGGCGCCCCGGGCCCAGGGTGGTGACGGGCTGCGCGATGCGGGCCGAGGCCACCGCCGCCGAGGCGGCCGGCGTCTCGAAGGCGGCCACGAAGTCGGGCACCTGCTCCAGCACCCTGGCCACCGCCTCCCGCTCGGCCGGCGCCAGCAGCGCCACCGAGGCGAGCTCGGCCCCGGTGACCCGCGGCCGCGAGAGCAGCAGCGCCACCACCTGGTCGGAGGCCTTGACCACCTGCAGCAGCCGCGGGTCGCTGCAGGGGGCCGCCAGGCCGTGGTGGCCCGCGATGACCTCGCTCACCAGGGCCGGCAGGCGCCAGCGGGTGCCCATGACCAGCCCGAGCGTCACGTGCTGGCGCTCGATCAGGGCCTCCCACTCGGCGCGGGAGAAGCTCTCCTGCACCCGCTCCGCCTCCAGCATCGTCTCCAGCACGGAGATGGCCACGATCTTCCCGAAGTCGTGCAGCAGCCCGAGGGTGAAGGCGTCCTCGCAGCGCAGGCCGCGCAGCCGGGCCAGCTCCTGGCAGATGGCGGCGCCGGCCAGCCCCTCGATCCAGACCATGCGGCGCAGCGGCACCAGCGGGCCCACCGCCTGGGCGTGCACCGCCAGGCCGGAGGCCAGCAGGAGCCGCATCACCTGCTGCACGCCGATGCGGGTGAGCGCCTGGGTCAGGTCGATGACCGGGGTGCCGCGGCGGTACATCACCGAGTTGGCGCAGCGCAGGATGTCGGCGGCCAGCACCGCGTCGGCGCCGATGAGCCCGGCCACCTCGCCCAGGCCGAAGTTCTTCCGGCCCATGGCCTCCTGCACCTTGAGCGCCACCGCCGGGTAGGGCGGCACCTGGACGTCGCCCGCCGCGGCCCGCGCCTCGAGCGCCTGCTCGAGCCGCCAGAGCGGCTCCGGCATCGTCTCCGGGAGCCCGCTCACGGCCCCACCTCGAAGAAGACGCCGCGCTCGCGGTCCTTGCGGACCCGGTCGCCGGCGAAGCACTGCCCGTTCATGGCCACGAAGACCCCGGGCGGCAGCACCTGGGCGAAGGCCAGCGCGCTGCCCAGGTTGAAGAGCCCGTCGGAGCTGCCGAAGGCGTACGGCACCATGGCCCCGGTGAGGACCACCGTCTTGCCGAGCCCGGCCGCCACCAGCGCCCGCGCCGTCTCCGGCATGGTGTCGGTGCCGTGGGTGACCACCAGCCGCCCCTCCGGCGCCGTCCGGCAGCGCCCCACCACCGCCGCCCGATCGGCCTCGGTCATGTCCAGGCTGTCGATCATCATCAGCGTCTCGACCGCCACCTCGGCGCGGCAGCGGGCCAGCCGGAGCATCTCGGCCAGGTGGGTGTCCTTGAAGTAGAGCTTGCCGGTGAGCTCGTCGTACTCCTTGTCGAAGGTGCCGCCGGTGACGACGATGCGGATGGGCTGGCTCACGGTGCGGCTCCTGGTGCGTGGCGGTCGCGGCGGCCGATTCTACCGGCTCACCCGGGGCGTGGCCCTTCGAAGTGGCCCCGGGACCGGGCGGCACCACGGTGTGCCGTGGCGCCACAGGCGGCTGTGGGGGTCATACCAGGGAATCGGCTGGAGTTCCGAGGTTCTCCGCCACTTGCGCGATTGGTCCGCGCCATGCAGTCTTCCCGGGTGACCACTTCGCGAGCGACCACCCCAGGCCACCCGCCCGGACGGCCAGCGAAACGGAGACACCCCATGATGACGTCCAAGCTCACTGCCCTCCTGCTCGCCCCGGCGCTCCTCGCCACGGGCTGCGTCCACTCCTACAGCCGCTCCCGCACCTGGGGCGAGGACGGCTACGCGCAGCCCCAGCAGTGGGAGCGGGTCGGCCGGGTCTCCACGGTGCGCGAGACGGTCTACGCGCAGCAGGGCGACCCGGGCGGCGGCGCCGTGGCCGGCGCCATCATCGGCGGCCTCCTCGGCCACGCCATCACGGGCGGGCGCGGCGGCGGCGCGGTGGTCGGCGCCCTCGGCGGCGCGGCCGTGGGCGCCAACGCCAGCCAGGGCTCCGGCTCCCAGACCGTCTACGAGGTCACGGTCCGCTTCGACGACGGCGGCGTCCAGACCTACGCCTTCCGCGGCTACCTGCCCTTCCGCCCGGGCGACGACGTCCGCCTGACGCCGCAGGGCCTGTCGCGCCTCTAGGCTCCACCGCCCCCGCTGGACGGGTGCACCTGGGCCACCCCGGCGGCGGGGTGGCCCTCTTCCGTTGGCGGGCCTGGCCGCCTCGACGCCCCGGCCCGGTCGCGGTAGGGGTGGCGGCATGGCCTGGCGCGACTCGAGGTGGTGGGTGGTGGGGCCGGCGGCGCTGGCCCTGGTGGTGGGCCCGGGCTGTGCGGCCGGCCGGGGGGCCGGCGAGGCCTCGACCGCCAGCCCGGCCGCGACCCGGGCCCCCGCGACGACCCCGGCCCCACCGCGCTCCATGGCCGAGCTGCTGGCCTCCTCGCCGCCCTCCGACTGGCGGCGCCTGGCCCCGGAGGACACGCTGCAGCTCGAGCTGCCCTCGGGCCGGGTGGTCATCGCGCTGGCCCCGGCCTTCGCGCCGGCCCACGCGGCCAACCTGCGCGCCCTGGCGCGCGAGCGGTACTTCGACGGCCTGGCCGTCGTCCGCGCCCAGGACAACTTCGTGGTGCAGTGGGGCGACCCGGCCGCCGGCGAGGCCGGGGCCGAGCGCCCCATCACCACCGGGCGGCGCACCCTGCCGCCCGAGTTCACCCGCGCCGCGGCCGGCCTGCCCTTCACGCCCCTGCCCGACGGCGACGTCTTCGCCCCGGAGGTGGGCTTCTCGGACGGCCTGCCGGTGGCGCGGGACCCGGCCGCGGGCCGGGCCTGGCTGGCCCACTGCTACGGCATGGTGGGCGCGGGGCGGGACGACGCGCCGGCCTCGGGCGGCGGCGCCGAGCTGTACGTGGTCATCGGCCACGCCCCGCGCCAGCTCGACCGCAACGCCACGGTGGTGGGGCGGGTGGTGCAGGGCATGGAGCTGCTCTCGGCGCTGCCCCGCGGCCCCGCGCCCATGGGCTTCTACCTGGATCCGGCCCGGCGCACGCCGCTCCGCTCGGTCCGGCTGGCCGCCGATCTGCCGCCGGCCGAGCGCTCGGCGCTGGAGGTGCTGGACTCCGGCAGCGCCACCTTCGCGGCGCTGGTGGAGGCGCGCCGCAACCGGCGCGACCCCTGGTACCTGACCCCGGCGGGCCGCATCGACCTGTGCAGCGTCCCGCTGCCGGTGCGGCCCGCCGCGCCCTGAGAGGGGCGACCCGCCTAGCGGGGCATGTCCCCGAGGCCGCCGGCGTTGGTCACGTCGGCGTAGCCGGCCTGCTTGAGCATGCGCGCGCCCATGCCGCTGCGGGCCCCGGAGGCGCAGTAGAGCACCACCGGCTTCTCCTTCGGGATCTCGCCGAGGCGGCGCTGCAGGTCCTGCAGCGGGATGTTGACGGCGCCCGGGAAGCCGCCGTCGCGGAACTCGTCGGGGGACCGCACGTCCACGATCTTCGCCCCGGCCTCGATCTTCTGCTTCACGACGCTCATCTTCGCCTTGCCTCCCAGGAATCGCCTGACGACCAGCCACACGCCCACGGCGACCACCGCCGCGGTCAGAGGATCGATGCTCACGCCGCCGTCCCTTCCACGTCGAAGCCGCCTTCCGCCGACAGGCTGAGCCAGCCGCCGGTCAGGTTGGCGACGTCCTCGAAGCCGAGCTGCCGGAGGGTCCGGAGCGCCAGGTGGGCGCGGAAGCCGGAGCGGCAGTGGACCACCAGGCGCCGGCCCTTCGGCAGCGCGGCGTGGTCGAAGCGCACGTCGTCCACCGGCAGGTGCACGGCCCCGCGCAGGTGCCCCCGCTCCCACTCGCCCAGGGTGCGCACGTCCACCACCAGCGGCGGCGTGGCGGAGGCCAGCTCGGCCTTGAGCTGGGCCGCGGTCACCAGCGGGCTGAAGCCGGAGAGGTCGTTCTCCCCGATGAAGGCCGCCAGGTTGACCGGGTCGTTGGCCGAGGAGTACGGCGGCGCGTAGGCCAGGTCGAGCTCGGCCAGGTCGTGCAGGGTCATGCGGCCGTGCAGCGCGGTGGCCAGCACGTCGATGCGCTTCTCCACCCCCTCGTGCCCGAAGGCCTGGGCCCCCAGCAGGCGGGCGGTGCCGCGCTGGTACACCAGCTTGAGCGAGAGCTCCCTGGCGCCCGGGTAGTAGCCGGCGTGGTGGTCCTTGTGGATGACCGCCACGCCCACCTCCAGGCCGGCCTCGCGCGCCGCCTTCTCGGAGAGGCCGGTCATGGCCGCGGTGGCCTCGAAGATCTTCACCACGCTGGTGCCGAGCGCCCCGCCGTAGCGGACCGCGCCGCCCAGCGCGTTGGTGGCGGCCAGCCGCCCCTGCCGGTTGGCGGGCCCGGCCAGCGGCACCCGCACCTTCTTGCCGGAGACCTTCTGCACCACCTCCACCATGTCGCCGGCCGCCCAGACGTGCGGGTCGGAGGTGCGCAGGGTCTCGTCCACCAGCAGGCCGCCGGAGGGGCCGAGCTCCAGGCCGGCCGCCTTGGCCAGGGCCAGCTCCGGACGGACGCCCACCGAGAAGAGCACCAGGTCGGCGGGGAGCCGCCGGCCGTCGGACAGCTCCACCGTGTGGTCGCCCGGGTGGACCGCCTTCACGCCCACCCCGGTCAGCGCCTGCACGCCGGAGCGCTCCAGCTCGCGGCCCACCATCACGCCGAACTCGCGGTCCATCAGCGCCATGACGGTGGGCAGCAGCTCCACCACGGTGGTCGCCAGGCCGCGCTTCTGGAAGGCCTCGGCCATCTCCAGGCCGATGAAGCCGCCACCCACCACCACCGCGGTGCGGGGCCGCTGCCCGGTGATGAAGCCGTCGAGCCGGTCCATGTCCGGCACCGTCCAGAGCTTGAAGACGTGCGGAGCGTCGTGGCCGGGCAGCGGCGGCATGATGGGGTTGCCGCCCTGGGCCAGCACCAGCCGGTCGTACCCGAGCCAGGCCTCGCCCTCCGGCCCGCGGACCCGCACCCGGCGGCCGGCCCGGTCGAGCTCCAGCGCCTCGGTGTTCACCCTGACCTGCACCCCGTACCGGGCGTCGAAGCCCTCGGGGGTCTGCAGCAGCAAGGCGGAGCGCTTCTGGATGTCCCCGGAGATGAAGTAGGGGAGGCCGCAGTTGGCGTAGCTGACGTACGGGCCGCGCTCCAGCACGGTGATCTCGGCGCCCTCGTCGAGGCGCCGGGCCCGCGCCGCCGCCGTCGCCCCGCCCGCCACGCCGCCGATGATGAGGAGTCTCGTCGCCATGGCAGCTTAGAGCCACTCCCTCCCAAAGGGTTCGCGCCCCGGACGGGACCCCCGCCGGTCGAGGGCGGGCTGGGCCTGGGCCACCATCAGCGCCGCACCAGCTCCGGCCCCAGCTCGAGGAGCCTGGCCCTGAGGAGGTCCTGGTGCTCGACCTCCTCCTGGCGCAGCGCCTCGAAGAAGGCCCGCACGTCCGGGTCGACCAGGTGCGGGATGGCCGCGTCGTAGAAGGCCCAGGCCCGCTCCTCCGCCCGGAGCGCCACCCGCATGGCCTCGTGGGCCCCCAGGTCCGGCGGCACCGCGGCGCTGCCCGGCGCCTCCACGTCCAGATCCAGGGAGGTGTCGAAGCGGCGCGGCTCGCTGCGGAAGAGCACGTCGCGCCTCGACTCCAGCTGGCGCCGGTGCTTGCCCTCGTTCTCGACCATCTCCCGGAAGAAGGCGGCCGCGGCGGGGTCGGCCACCCGCTGGGCGAACTCCGCGTAGGCGTACTGGGCGTCCTCCTCGATGGTGATGGCGAAGTCCAGCGCCCCGCGCAGCGTCAGCGTCCCGAAGTCGATCGTCCCGCCCATGCGGCACCTCGCCGGCGGAGCCTACCAGGGAACGGGCGGCCCGCGGCGGGATGCCACGCCCGGGCCGGTCGGCGCGGCCGATTGCTTCGTGGATTGGACGCGTCCGCTTCGTGCGCAATCATTGTGGATGGATCGTGTCAGCATCGATACAAAGACAATGACCCACTCTTGCTGGTGTTTCTCGACGCGCAGACCTGCCACGCAAACCCAGCGCGCCGCGCATTTCGCGCATCGCCGCGCCGCTGCGCAATTGTCGCTCAATGGCGGCGCGCCGGGCTATGGTGCGCGCCCTCACACGCAGCCAGCGGCCGGCGGCGACGCGTCCCACGCGCGCGGACCGCGCCCACAGGAGGTGGTGGTGAACGCGAGCCGCAAGGGCGTGCTGGTCACGCTGGCCGGGGTCGGCCTCAACCTGGCGCTGGGCATCCTCTACGCCTGGTCGGTCTTCTCCAAGCAGCTCACCGAGCCCGTGGAGCGCGGCGGCTTCGGCTGGTCGCGCACCCAGGCCACCCTCCCCTACACGCTGGCCATCGCCTGCTTCGCCTTCATGATGGTCCCGGCCGGGCGGCTGCAGGACCGGCTCGGGCCGCGCCTGGTGGCCACCGTGGGAGGGGCGCTCACGGGGCTGGGGCTGCTGGTGGCCTCCTTCGCCACGCCGGACTCCGCCTGGCCGGCGCTGGTCGGCTTCGGGCTGCTGGCCGGCACCGGCTTCGGGCTCGGCTACGCCGCCGCCACCCCGGCCGCGGTGAAGTGGTTCCCGCCCGAGCGGAAGGGGCTGATCACCGGCGTGGTGGTGGCCGGCTTCGGCCTGGCCCCGGTCTACATCGCGCCGCTGGCCAAGCACCTGCTGGCCACCCACGGGGTGAGCGCCTCCTTCCGCATCCTGGCGGCCGCCTTCTCGGTGGCCATGCTGGGCTTCGCCCAGCTCATAGAGGACCCTCCCCGGGCCGCGCCCCGGAAGGTGGCCACGGCCGGCGCCGCCGACGCCGGCTGGCGGCAGGTGATCCGCACCCCGACCTTCTGGTCGCTCTACCTGCAGTACGCCTTCGCCGCCACCGCCGGCCTCATGATCATCGGCCACCTCGCCAGGATCGTGGTGGCGCAGTCGGGCGGGGCCGTCACCGGCGGGTTCCTCTTCGTGGCCCTGCTGGCGGTCTTCAACGCCGGCGGCCGGGTGGCGGCGGGCGTCGTCTCCGACCGCATCGGCCGGATGATCACGGTGGCCTTCGTCTGCATCCTGCAGGCCTTCAACATGGCCTTCTTCGCCTCCTACGCCACCCAGGCCGGCTTCCTGGTGGGGGCGGCGCTGGTGGGCTTCAACTACGGGGCCTGCCTCTCGCTCTTCCCCTCCACCGCTGCCGACCTGTGGGGCACCCGCAACCTGGGCCTCAACTACGGCATCCTCTTCACGGCCTGGGGAGTGGGCGGGGTCTTCGGCCCGCTGCTGGCCGGCTGGATCGCCGACACGCAGGGCTCCTACGCCCCGGCCTATCAGGTGGCCTCGCTGCTGCTGGCCGCCGCCACCGTCCTGGCCCTGCTCTCCTACGTGGCCGTGTCGGTCAACGTGGCCTCGCGCGAGGTGACGATCCGCCTGGCCGGCGCACCGCGAACCCAGGCCGCGCCCGCCGCGGAGGAGACCGCCGCCCGGGCGGGCTGAGGTCGGGGTCGGGGTCGGGGTCGGGGTCGGGGTCGGGGTCGGGGTCGGGGTCGGGGTCGGGGTCGGGGTCGGGGTCAAGGTCGGGGTCGAGGTCGGGGTCGAGGTCGAGGTCGAGGTCGAGGTCGAGGTCGGGGTCGAGGTCGGGGTCGAGGTCGAGGTCGAGGTCGGGGTCGGGGTCGGGGTCGGGGTCGAGGTCGAGGTCGGGGTCGGGCCGGCGTCCGGGCCGGGCCGGGCACCTGGCGGATCGGGCGGGAATCGCCCGCTGGTCCCCTCCCCGATGACCGTCCCGTGACACGCGCCTGGGACGCTGCGTGCTTGTCCACCGAGCCCATCGCCACCACCGGCGCCGACGCGCGCCCCCAGGCCGCCGAGGCCACCCCGCGCCCCAAGCCGCGCCTCCGCGGGGTCTCCCACGAGGTGGCCGCGGTGGCCTCGCTGCCGGCGGTGGCGGCCCTGCTCCTGCGGGCCCGGGGCGGCGCGGCGCTGTGGGGCGCCGGCGTCTACGGCGCCTCGCTCCTCACCCTCTTCACCGTCAGCGCGGTCTACCACCGCCGCTTCTGGCCGCTGCGCGCCCGCCAGATCGTGGGCCGCATCGACCACTCCGCCATCTTCCTGCTCATCGCCGGCACCTACACGCCGTTCGGGCTGCTGCTGGGGCCGGGGGCGGGCCACCTGGCCCTGTGGGTGGTCTGGGGTGGGGCGCTGGTCGGCATCGGCCTGGTGGTCTTCTGGCCGGGGCTCACCAAGCGGATGCGGGCCGGCATCTACGTGCTGCTGGGCTGGGTGGTGGTGCCCCTCCTGCCGCGCCTGGGCGACCTGCTGGGCCCGGGCGCCCTGGCGCTGCTCCTCGCCGGCGGCTTCTTCTACACGGTGGGGGCCGTCATCTACGGGGTGCGGCGGCCGGATCCCTTCCCGCGCACCTTCGGCTTCCACGAGATCTTCCACCTGCTGGTGATCGCCGCGGCCGCCTGCCACTACCTGGTGGTGGAGGCCGCCGTCCGCGCCCTCGGCTAGGCGGCGCGCCCGGGGGTCACAGCCAGCCGGCGCGGCGCAGGCGGACGAAGATCAGCAGGTCGATGATGGCCATGCCGCCCAGCACGGCCGGGTAGCCGAAGGCCCAGGAGAGCTCCGGCATGTTCTGGAAGTTCATGCCGTACAGGCCGGCGATGAGCGTCGGCACCGCCACCAGCGCCCCGTAGGCGGCCAGCCGCTTGGTGGTCTCGTTCTCCTGCATGGAGATGAGCGACAGGTTCACCGAGATGGCGGTGGTGGCCATGTCGCGCAGCCCCTCGATGGACTGGGTGATGCGCAGCAGGTGGTCGTAGACGTCGCGGTAGTAGTCCTGCAGCCCGGCGCAGACCTGCGGCACCCGCCCGCCCAGCAGCTTGCCCACCGCCTCCAGCAGCGGCCGCACCGCGTGCTGCAGCAGGTTGAGCTTCTGCTTCAGGCCGTAGAGCGCCTCCACCGTCTCCCGCGCCGGCGCCCCGCCGAAGATGCGCTGCTCGACCCGCTCCAGCTCCTCCTCCAGCGCGTCCACCACCGGGAAGTAGCGGTCCACCACCGCGTCGATGAGGGCGTAGAGGACGAAGCCGGAGCCCTTGCCCAGCAGGGCGGGCTCGCGCTCGCAGCGGGCCCGCACGTCGGCGAAGCCCTGGCGGGTGCGGCTGCGCAGCGAGAGCACGTAGTTGCCGGCGGCGAAGACGTCCACCTCGCCGGTGTGCAGCTCCCCCCCGTCGAGCTCCACGGTGTGCAGCACCACGAAGAGCGAGTCGCCGTACTCCTCCAGCTTGGGGCGCTGGTGGCCGTGCCGGGCGTCCTCCACCGCCAGCTGGTGGAGGTGGAACTCGCGCTCCATCTGGTCGATCTCGGCGGCGGTGGGCGCCTCCAGCGCCACCCAGACGAAGCACTCCGGGCGCGCCACGTGGGCGCCGATGTCCGCCGGGTGGATGTCGCCGAGCTTGCGACCCTCCTGGTAGGCGACGCAGTTGATCAGCACCGGGCCACCCCGCGGGCGGCGCCGCCTAGCCGAGGTCGAGCCACTCGAACCAGACCGGGTGCTGCGCCTTGTACCAGGTCAGCACCTCGCGGATGGCGGCCTGCTTCTCCTTGGGCATGACCTTCTCGTCCACCCGCTCCCAGTGGACGCGGATGGTGTCGCCGTCGTGCTCCAGCGCCTGCGAGAGCATGGTCTGCAGCTCGTTGCGGATGCGCCCGGAGTCCGAGATCTTCACCGGCCGGGCGGTGTGGTCCACGCCGGAGAGGAACCGGACCAGCAGCGGGCTGAAGACGTGGCGGGCCTCCTCCAGCGGCTCCATGAGGCGGAAGGTGAAGGTGATGCGGGCCGAGGCCTTGCGGGTGGCCAGCAGCGTGGTGACCTTGTAGACCCCCTCCGACACCCGGGTGACGCCCTTGGCCCCGGTGTACGGATCGTCGCTCATGTAGCCGAGGCAGGAGAGCACCCGCCAGTCCTTCTCCGGCAGGAAGTCGTCGGCGCGCAGCACCCGCTTGCCGGTGGGCATGTTGGAGGCGGCGGCGTCCTGGATGGCCTCGCGGTAGCTCTGGATGCGCCCGGCCTCCAGCGCCTTGCCGCCGTGCAGGGCCCGCACCTTGGCCTCGAAGTCCGGCGCCGCCGGGTCGAGCTGCATGAGCTTGCCCTCCTCCGCGCACGGCAGCTCGAAGGTCGGCGAGAACATGGCCATGGAGCAGTCCACGTCCAGCACCTCGGAGAGGCTGGCGGCCTGCATGGCCTCGGCGGTGGCGGCGTAGCCGTCGCACAGGAAGACGTGGGTCTGGCCGGCCTCGTCCTTCCAGCTGCCCACCAGGAAGGTGGGGGCGTAGGTGCCGGAGTCGGTGAAGACCGCCAGGCCCGACGGCGTCTTCCAGCCGTCCTCCACCAGGTGCACCCCGGCCTTCTCCCACTCGGCCCACAGGTTGCCCAGGCGGCCCACCCGGCTCTTGCCGCGCAGGGTCCAGACGTGGACGTTGGAGCGCTTGACGCCCGGGTAGGTGGCCTCGATGGCGCGCGCCACGTGCTCGCGCGGGGTCCGGTAGTCGAGGAGGATGGACTCGCGATCGGCGCAGTCGGCCACCGGGCGGGGCACGGTCAGGCTGCCCATGTAGGACTCGTAGGGCTTGGAGACGCACAGCGGCGAGTCGAAGAGGTGGAACACCGCCATGGGGCCGGTGTCCTTGCCCTCGGCGAAGCGCGAGGTGTTCTCCAGGGTGTCCACCGCGGCGCCCCAGATGGTGACGCCCCGGTCCTGCAGCCAGCCGTGGAACTGCTCGAAGGTGTGCCCGGGCTCGTTGAGCAGGCGGCGGACCCGGCGGTCCACGGTGCGGGCCACCTCCGGCCGGGCGTAGACGCGGCCGAAGCCGAGCAGCGGGTTGGCGCCCATCTCCGGCGTCTCGCCGGCCTTGGGCATGAGCCCCTCGC
Source organism: Anaeromyxobacter sp. (assembly GCA_016718565.1). Taxonomy (NCBI): domain Bacteria; kingdom Pseudomonadati; phylum Myxococcota; class Myxococcia; order Myxococcales; family Anaeromyxobacteraceae; genus Anaeromyxobacter; species Anaeromyxobacter sp. The sequence goes on from JADKCZ010000018.1 coordinate 246,145, forward strand.
CGAGCGACACCATGATGGCGTGGTTCTCGGGCAGGGTGCGGGTCAGGTGCCAGAGCCCCTCGCTCATGACGTAGGCGCTGATGGCGTCGGCCGCCTTCTTCACCTGGTTGTAGCCGTGCTTGTCCAGGCCGGCGGCCTCCCCCTCGCCGCCGAACAGCTTGGTGCCCAGCGCGGTGGTGGCCGCCGTCATGGCCAGGCAGCGGGTGATGCCGCGCGGGGCGAAGCTGACGTCGGAGACCGGGCCGGCCTGGCCCCGCTCCACCACCACGTCGTCGAGCCACAGGTGGAAGCGGAGCAGCACCGGCCGGGTGTCGAAGGCCCACTGCGCGATCAGGTTGCGCTTCTCGATGTCGGTCATGGTGGTCCGGGGGCCGGCGTGGGGTGGCGCGACGCGGGGTCGCCATTCTAGCGCGTCACCGGGCTTCGGACAGTTCCAGGATGGCGGGACCGCCGATCGCCCCGGCGCACGGCAGGCCCCGGCCAGGACCGCTCCCGCCCCTGCGTCCCCCTGCCGCGCCCCGTCCAGCGCCGCCACCCGGCCTATACTGGCCCTCGGATGGAGACCTTCTTCCAGTCGGTCGCCCGGTCCTTCACCGGCAACCGCGCCGCGCTGCCCCAGGTGCAGTGGGCCATCCTGGCCCTGCTGGCGCTGGTGCTGGCGGTGCAGGTCGTCGGGGTGGCCCGGCGGGCGCTGGCCCGCCGCTCCGAGTTCCACCGGCTGTGCGCCGCCCGCGCCCTCTCCGAGGCCGACGTCCGCTTCGCCGAGTCGCTGGCGACCAGCGCCGCCGCCGAGCCGCTGCAGCTCGTCACCCACCTCGACCTCTTCGAGCGGGCCACCGCCCAGGCGCTGGACCGGGCCGCCGCCACCCCCCCACCCGCCGCCGCCGAGGTGGTGGCGCGGATCCGCCGGCTGCGCCACGCGCTCGGGTTCGATCGGCTGCCGACCCACACCCCGCTGCTCTCCACCCGCGAGCTGGCCCCGGGCACCGCGCTCGAGGTGGCGTCCCAGCACGGCACCGTCGCCGAGGTGACCGAGACCACCCTCACCGTGGAGCTGCGCCAGCCGCCGGCGGTGGGCGCCGGCCAGCAGGTCTCGCTGGGCCTGGTCCACGCCCGCGAGGCCCGCTACGCGCTCGGCTGCCTGCTGCGCCGGGTGCAGCCCGCCGGCGGGGGCGGCTGGCTGCTCGGCTTCTCCCACGACGAGGCGCCGGTCCGCATCCAGCAGCGCGAGTACGCCCGGGTCCGGATGGACGGCACCATGTCGCTCCGGCCCGTGTCGGCGTGGCACGGGCCGTCCCACCTGGCGCTGGTGGTGCCGGTGGAGCTGGAGGACCTGAGCGGCGGCGGCGCCAAGGTGACCTGCCACCGGGCGCTCCCGGTGGGGCTGCTGGCGCTGGCCACCTTCGAGGTGGGGGCGGCCCGCTTCACCGACGTCCGCACCGTGGTCCTGGCCTGCCCCGCGACGCCCGGGCCGGACGGCAGCTTCCACGCCCAGCTCGAGTTCACCGGCCGGGCCGGGGCCGAGCGCGAGCGGCTGGTGGCGGCGCTCACCCAGGTCGAGCTGGTCGAGCAGGCCGCCAGCCGGGCCTGAGGGCCGCGGGGGATCCCCTCCCGACCCCGTGCGCCTGGCGCCGCGGCCGCCTGCCGGTCGGGCAGCTGCCCGCCGCCCGGGCAGCCGGACCGCCGGGCCGCGCGAAACGTCCTGCAGGGGACGCTCCGGCGCGCCCGACCTGAGGTAGAACCGCGCCATGCGACGCAAGCGGATCGGCATCCTGACGGGCGGCGGCGACGTCCCGGGCCTCAACTCGGTGATCAAGAGCGTGGTCTACCGCGGCCACGAGCACGGGCTCGACGTGGTGGGCATCCGGCGCGGCTTCGAGGGGCTCACCCACGTGGACCTCGACAGCTCCGCCAGCCGGGCCCGCTTCATCATGGACCTGGACCGGGACAACACCCGCACCATCGACCGGACCGGCGGCACCATCCTGCACACCAGCCGCACCGGCCCGACCCGGGTGCAGCTCCTGCCGCCGCACCTGGTGGGCAAGGACCTGCCCGCCACCGAGCGCCCCGGCGGCGTCACCTACGACCTGACCACGCAGGTGCTGGGCAACCTGGAGCGCCTGGGCATCGACTCCCTGCTCTGCATCGGCGGCGACGGCACGCTCCGCTCGGCGGCCCACCTGGCCAGCCACGGGGTCAAGGTCATCGCCATCCCGAAGACCATGGACAACGACGTGCAGGGCACCGAGTACTGCATCGGCTTCTCCACGGCCATCTCGCGCGCCAGCGCCGCCATCGAGCGGCAGCGCACCACGGTGGGCTCCCACGAGCGCATCGGCATCTTCCGCGTCTTCGGGCGCGACGCCGGCTTCACCGCCCTCTACACCGGGCACGTCACCTCCAACCGCTGCGTCATCCCGGAGTTCAAGGTCGACCTCACCAAGCTCATCGACCTGCTGGTCACCGAGAAGCGCCAGAACCCCTCCAACTACGCCCTGGTGATCCTCTCCGAGGGGGCCACCTGGAACGGGTACGAGGTGCAGGAGTACGGCCCGGCCGACGTGCACGGGCGGCGCAAGAAGGCCAGCGTGGCCGAGGTGCTGAGCGAGGAGATCCGGCGCCGCACCGGGGAGGAGACGGTGGTCTCCGACCTCACCTACGACCTGCGCTCCGGCGACCCGGACTTCATCGACAAGCTGGTGGCCGCCACCTTCGGCACCATGGCGCTCGACGCCGTGCTGGAGGGGCAGAGCGGGGTCATGTCGGCGCTGGTGGACGGCAGCTACGCCCTGGTCCCCATCCCGGACCCGAAGGGCGGCCCGCGCCGGGTGGACGTGGCCACCATGTACAACACCGAGCGCTACCGGCCCCTCTACGCCGACAAGCGCGGCCTGCCCATCTTCCTGTCCCGCGCCTCGTCCCCCAAGGCCTGAGCGGGGCGGCCGGGGGGTGGGGCCCCGCCGTGCGGCGGACGGCGCCGCGGCTCCCGGCCCCACCACGGAAGAGGGGCCGCGTCGCCGCGGCCCCTCCCCTCACCACGCTGGGTGAACGGCTACTTGCTCGACGGGACCTTGCCCTCGACGCCCTTCACGTAGAAGTTGATGGCGCCCTTCCAGGCGTCGTCCGCCACCACGTCCTTGGCCAGGACCTCCTTGCCGGCGCTGTCCTTGAGCGGGCCCTTGAAGACCGCCACCGAGCCGTCCTTCAGCCCCGCGGTGGCCTTCTCGACCAGCGCCTTCACGTCGGCCGGCACGAAGTCGGCGACCTTGACCAGGTTCACCATGTTCTCCTTGACGCCCCACTTGGTGACCTCGGTCTTCCAGGTCCCATCCAGCGCCTCCCCGAAGGCCTTCTCGTAGTAGACGGCCCAGTTGAGCGCGCAGGAGCCGAGGTGCGCCTTGGGCGCGAAGGCGCTCATGTCGCTGTCCCAGCCGAAGGCGTACTTGCCGCGCCGCTCGGCCGCCTGCAGCACGGCGGTGGAGTCGGTGTTCTGCAGCAGCACGTCGGCGCCGCCGTCCATCAGCTGCTGGGCCGCCTCGGTCTCCTTCGGAGGATCGAACCAGGAGCTCACCCAGACCACCTTGGTCTTGACCTTCGGGTTGACGCTCTGGGCGCCCAGGGTGAAGGCGTTGATGTTGCGGACCACCTCGGGGATGGGGAACGAGGCCACGAAGCCCAGCGTGTTGGACTTGGTGGTCTTGCCCGCCACGATGCCGGCCAGGTAGGCCCCCTCGTAGAAGCGGGCCTCGTAGACGCGGAGGTTCTCGGTGGTCTTGTAGCCGGTGGCGTGCTCGAACCTCACCTCCGGGTGGTCCTTGGCCACCTTGACCATGGCGTCCATGAAGCCGAACGAGGTGGCGAAGATCAGCTTGTTGCCCTGGGCCACCAGGTCGCGGACCACGCGCTCGGCGTCCGGGCCCTCGGGCACCTTCTCGACGAAGGTGGTGGTGACCTTGTCGCCGTACTTGGCGACGGCCGCCTTGCGCCCCTCGTCATGGGCGAAGGTCCAGCCGGCGTCGCCGGTGGGGCCCACGTAGATGAAGCCGATCTTGAGCGGCGCCGGCTTGGGCGGGGGCGCCGGGGCGGCGGCGGGCGCAGGCGCCGGGGGCGCCTCCTTCTTGCCGCAGGCCGTGAGGCCGGTGGCCAGCGCCAGGGCGCCGAGCGCCAGGTGCTTGAGGAACGTGCGGTGGTTCATGGACGCGTGTCTCCTTTTCTCGCTTCGTGAGGGAACTGCGGTGAGGCGGCTCTCGGGCTGCGGTCAGAGACCGGGGAAGAACGGCTTCCCCAGCGATGCAGGCATGTTGAGGCGGATCCAGGCGGGGTTGCGGGAGATGAGGACCAGCACCAGGACGGTGGCGAGGTAGGGAAGCATGGACATGAGCTGGGCAGCGACCTGCACGCCCTGGGCCTGGAGGAACATCTGCAGCATGGTGACGCCGCCGAAGAGATAGGCGCCCAGCAGCAGCCGCGCCGGCCTCCAGGTGGCGAAGACGGTGAGCGCCAGCGCGATCCAGCCCCGCCCCGCCACCATGCCCTCGACCCAGAGGGGGGTGTAGACCACCGAGAGGTAGGCGCCGGCCACCCCGCACAGCGCGCCGCCCACCAGCACCGCCGCCAGCCGGATGAGCCGCACCGGGTAGCCGAGCGCGTGGGCCGAGGTGGGCGACTCGCCGATGGCCCGCAGCACCAGCCCGGCCCGGGTCCGGTAGAGGAACCAGGCCACCCCGCCGGTGAGCGCCATGGCCAGGTAGACCATGAGGTGCTGGCGGAAGACGGCCACCCCCAGGAAGGGCAGGTCCCTGAGCAGCGGCAGCGCCAGCGGGGCGGTCAGGGCCAGCGGCTTGCCCACCAGGTCGATGCCGACGAAGGCCGAGAAGCCCGAGCCGAACAGGCTGATGGCCAGGCCGGTGGCGTACTGGTTGGTGTTCAGCCAGATGACCAGCCACCCGAAGACCAGCGAGACCAGCGCCCCGGCCAGCGCCCCGGCCGCCATGGCGGCCCACTCGTTGCCGGTCAGCCAGGCCACGCCGAAGCCGGCCACCGCCGCCACCAGCATGGTGCCCTCGGCCCCCAGGTTGAGGACCCCGGCCCGCTCGTTGATGAGCAGGCCCATGGCGGCCACGGCCAGCGGCGTGCCGGCGCTCAGGGTGGCGGCCACCAGCAGGGCGAGCTCGTTCATCGCGTGGCGCTCCAGCGTGGGCGGTACTGCACCAGGGTGTCGCAGGCCAGCAGGGCCAGCAGCAGCACGCCCTGGAAGATGCCGGTCAGCGCCGAGGGCAGCCCCACCCGCGACTGCGCCAGCTCACCCCCGATGAGGAAGGTGGAGAGCACCACGCTGCCGAGGATGCAGCCGAGCGGGTGCAGGCGCCCCACGAAGGCCACGATGATGGCGGTGAAGCCGTAGCCGGTGGAGACGGAGGGGGTGAGCTGGCCCATGGGCCCGGCCACCTCCAGCGCCCCGGCCACCCCGGCCAGGCCGCCGGAGGCCAGCAGGGTGGTCCAGATGGCGGACCGCGAGGAGAAGCCGGCGTAGCGCGCCGCCGCCGGCGCCGGGCCGCCGACCTGCAGCTGCAGCCCGCGGTAGGTGTGGAACATGAAGAGCCACATGGCCAGCGCGGTGAGCAAGGCCACCGGGAAGCCCCAGCCGACCCGCATGCCCTTGATCAGCCGGGGCACCTCGGTGGCGGCGGCGAAGCTGACGGTCTGCGGGAAGTTGAAGCCGTCCGGGTCCTTCCAGGGGCCGAACACCAGCCAGGAGAGGAACAGGTTGGCCACGTACACCAGCATCAGGCTGACCAGGATCTCGTTGGCGTTGAAGCGGTCCCGCAGCAGCGCCACCACCGCCGCCCAGGCCGCGCCGCCCAGCGCCCCGGCCACCAGCAGCAGCGGGAAGAAGGCCACCTGGCCCACCCCCACCCCGGCGGTGGTGAACCACAGCGCCAGGCCGCCGCCGGTGATGCCGCCCATGAGGAACTGCCCCTCGGCGCCGATGTTCCAGACGTTGGAGCGGTAGCACAGGGCCAGGCCGAGGGAGATCAGGATCAGCGGGGTGGACTTGAGCGCCAGCTCGGTGAGGGCGCGGGTGCCGTTGAAGGGCTCCAGCACGAAGGTGGAGAGGCCCTGGGCCGGGTCCTTGCCCATGGCCCAGAAGATCAGGCCGCCCACCGCCAGGGTGATGCCGAAGGCGATGACGGGCGAGAGCACGCTCATGAGCGGCGACGGGCTGGTGCGGGGTTCGAGCCGGATCACCGGGCCTCCCCGGCGGCGGCGCCCGGCGCGGGTGGACGGCCCGCCGGATCGCGCGGCTCGGCCCACAGCCCGCTCATCCACTCGCCGATGAGCTCCACGGTGGCCGCCTCGGTGGGCAGCGGGGGCGAGAGCCGCCCCTTGGCGATGACGTAGAGCCGGTCGGTCATGGCGAACAGCTCGTCGAGCTCCTCCGACACCACCAGCACGGCGCAGCCGGCGTCGCGGAGCGCCAGCACCTCGGCCCGGATCTGCGCCGCCGCCCCCACGTCCACGCCCCAGGTCGGCTGGGCCACGATCAGCACCCTGGGCACGGCGTCGATCTCGCGCCCCACGATGTACTTCTGCAGGTTGCCGCCGGAGAGGCTGCGGGCCACCGCGCCGGGGCCGCCGGACTTGACGTTGAAGCGCGCCAGGATGCCGCTGGCCTGGAGCGCCAGCGCGGTCCGATCGATCCAGCCGAAGCGCCGCAGCGCCTCCCGCCTGGTCAGGAGCAGGTTGGTGGCCAGCGAGAGGGAGGGCACCGCCCCGCGCCCCAGCCGCTCCTCGGGGATGAAGTGCAGCCCCAGGGCGCGGCGCTGGGCCGAGCGGAGCCGGCCGATGGGCTGGCCGAAGAGGCGCACCGCCCCGTCGTCGCCGCGCGGGTCCTCGCCGGAGAGGGCCGCCAGCAGCTCCTGCTGGCCGTTGCCCGAGACCCCGGCGATGCCCACGATCTCGCCGGCCCGCACCTGCAGCGAGACCCGGTCGAGCGGCACGTCGAAGCGGTCCTGGCGCGGCAAGGAGAGGTCCGCCACCTCCAGGGCCAGGTCGCCCAGGGTGGCGTCGCGGCGCACCAGCTTGGGCGGCTCGGCGCCGATCATGAGGCGGGACAGGCTGGCGGTGCTCTCCTGCGTGGGATCGCAGCTGCCCGAGACCCGCCCCCCGCGCAGCACGGTGCACTGGTGGCAGAGGGCCCGGATCTCGTCGAGCTTGTGGCTGATGTAGAGGATGGAGCAGCCGGTCGAGGCCAGCTGCCGCAGCGTGACGAAGAGCCGCTCGACCGCCTGCGGCGTCAGCACCGAGGTGGGCTCGTCCAGGATCAGCAGCTTGGGATCGGCCAGCAGGGCCCGCACGATCTCCACCCGCTGCCGCTCGCCCACCGAGAGGGTGTGGACGGCCCGCTCCGGCTCGAGCTCCAGGCCGTACTCGGCGGCCTTGGCGCGGATGCCCTGGCTCACCTCCCGGAGCGAGACGGTGCGCTCCAGCCCCAGCCAGACGTTCTCGGCCACCGTCAGGGTGTCGAAGAGCGAGAAGTGCTGGAAGACCATGGCGATGCCGAGGCGCCGCGCCTCGTGCGGGCTGCGCACCTGCACCGGGGCGCCGTCCCACCAGAGCTCGCCGGCGTCGGGGCGGACCGCCCCGTAGATGATCTTCATCAGCGTGGACTTGCCCGCGCCGTTCTCTCCCAGGATGGAGTGGATCTCCCCGGGCAGCACCGAGAGCGCCACGTCCTCGTTGGCGGTCACCGCGCCGTAGCGCTTGGTGACGTGGGCCAGCCTGAGCCGGGGGACGGGCGCGGGCGTGGCGGGTGGCGGGGCGCTCATCTGGCTGGACCGGGAGGGCTCAGGGACCGGCGGGGCGGCGCTTGTTGATGGGCGAGACGAACTGGTAGTCGATGTCCCAGGGGAAGTAGATCCACTTCTCCTGCTTGAACTCCTTCACGAAGGTGTCCACCAGCGGGCGCCCCTGCGGCTTGGCGTAGAGGGTGGCGAAGTGGGCCCGGGGCAGCCGCTCCCGCACGGCGCGCGCCGTCCGGCCGGTGTCCACCAGGTCGTCGATGAGCAGCCAGCCCGCGCCGTCGCCCTCCACGCCCTTGAGCCACTGCAGCTCGCCCTGCTTCTGCTCGGCGCCGCCCTCCCCCGCGCCGTAGCTCACCACGCAGACCGTGTCGATGAGCCGGAGCTCCAGCTCGCGGGCCACCAGGGCCGCCGGCACCAGGCCGCCGCGGGTGATGGCGATGATCCCCTTCCAGTCGCGCCGCAGGTCGTGCAGCACGCGCGACAGGTAGCGCGCGTCGCGGTGCAGCTCCGGCCAGGAGATGACGATCTCGTCCTTGTACGGGTTGGCGGCGGGCTCGGCGTCCCCTGCAGCGCCGTCCGCGGGCGCGCCGGGTGGGATGGTCGACATGGAGGGTCCTCGTGGTGCTCGGGCGCTCCCGCCCGGGGCCGCGCCCCGGTCTAGCACAGAGTCCCCACCCACGGGGGGCGCCAGGGGCTGGGGGCCAGGGATGGGCGGCCAGCCGGCTCGACAGGGGGCCCCGGCCAAGGCGCCGGCGGACGGGGCGTTGAGCGCCCCGGTGGGGCGGGCCATACTCCGGCCGTGCCCACCCTGCGCGAGTGGCTGGCCGAGGGCCCCTACACCCTGGGGCTCTCCTCGGGGTTCTTCGGCTTCTTCGCCCACGCCGGGGTGGTGGGCGTCCTCGAGGAGGAGGGGCTGGCGCCGGCTCGCCTGTGCGGCTCCAGCGCCGGAGCGCTGGTGGGCGGCCTCTCCGCGGCCGGGGTGCCGGCCGCCAGGCTGCGGGAGGCCCTGCTGGCGCTGCGGCGGCGCGACTTCTGGGACCCCGCCCCGGGCCTCGGGCTGCTGCGCGGCGACCTCTTCCGGGCGCGCCTGGAGGCCCTGCTGCCGGTGGCCACCTTCGAGGCCTGCCCGAGGCCGCTGGCCCTGTCGGTCTTCGACCTGGCCGGGCGCCGCACGGCGGTGGTGCAGCGGGGCCCGCTGGCGCCGGCCATCCACGCCTCCTGCGCCGCCCCGCTGCTCTTCCAGCCGGTGCGGGTGGCCGGACGCGCCTGCCTGGACGGCGGGGTGTCGGACCGGCACGGCCTGGCCGCGCTGGCCGAGCCGGGCTGGGGTGGGCGGGTGCTCTACCACCACCTCACCTCCCGCTCGCCGTGGCGCCGGCCAGGCAGCCCGGCGCTGCGGGTGCCGGCCAGGCCTGGGCTGGAGGCGGTGGCGCTGCACGGCCTGCCGCGGCTCGGCCCCTTCCGCCTCGAGCGCGGGGAGGAGGCGCTGTGCCTGGCGGCCGAGGGGATGCGGGCCGCGCTGTCGCGGCCGGTGTGACCTGGGCGAAGGCGGAACGAGCGCGCCGGGCCAGGGCGCGTGGCCCTGCCCGGCGCGGTTGGCGCACGAGGGTGCTGGAGCGGAGGGGCGCTGGCTAGCGCCCGCCCGGCCGGCCACCGCCGCCGGGACGCCCGCCGCCACCCGGACGGCCGCCGCGGCCTTCCTTCTTGCGGTCGTCGCGCAGCGAGTCCATCGAGAAGCCACCGGAGGTGGAGTTCTTGTCGCCGCCGCCGGTGCCCTTGCCACCGCCGCGACCACCGCCGCCACCACCACCACCACCGCCGCCGCGGCCGCCCCGCTCCTTCTTGGGCGGCGCCGCCACCTGGCGCATCGAGGCCGGGGCGTGGTCCACCAGGAACTGGAACCCGTTGACCGTCTTGGCGCCCTGCACCGGCTCCTCTGGCCCGAAGACGCGCACCAGGCGGACGTCGTCGGCCTTGCGGCCGACCACCCTCAAGGCGTCGCGCAGGCGGGAGAGCCGGTCGCCGGACAGGCCGGTGACCTCCGCCACGGCGGCGTCGAGGGCGGCCTTCACGGCCTCGCTCTCGGCCTCCTCGGCCGGCTCCTGGCTCGCCTTGGCCGCCGGAGGGGCAGCCGGTGCGGCCGGGGCGGCCTCGGCGGCCTCGGCCTCCGGCGCGGCCCCGTCGGGGGTCACCTCGGCCACCGCCTCCCCGGCGGGCGCAGCCGCGGCCGCGACCTCCGGGGCCGCCTCCACGGGCGCCGCGGGCGGCGTCTCCTTGGGAAGGGTGCGCTTCGCCTCGGCAATGGCCTTGGCCGCCTGCCGGATCAGGGTGCCGCTCAGTTCGGTGAGGGTCTTCATGGCGCGTAGGCATACACGGAAGCGGGGGGACGTGGAAGTCGGGGCTGCGTCAATGCGTCGCAAACGGCGCCCTGGCGCGCGACGGGGGGACTTGCACTCACACGCAGCGATCGTCATTAATGGTGTGTCTTTCCAGGTGTGCGGCGCGGCCCTCGGCCGCGCAGGAGCAGTGCGGAAGCGATGCGTGGCGTGCTCGACATGCTGACGGTGCGACTGGTCGCCGCGTTCCTGGCGATCTCGATCGCGGGCGTGCCGGAGCTCTTCGCGCCGCCCGACGCGCCCGCGGGCCACCGCTGCCAGTGCCCCATCCGCGAGGGCCGGCACGAGTGCGACTGCCCGCTCTGCCACGCCGAGGCGGCGCGCCACGCAGCCGAGGCCGCCGCCAGGCCGGGCGGCCACGCCGACCACGACGCCGCCGTGGTGGGCGCGGCCCCCGCCGCCAAGGTCCCGCCCTGCCACCTCGCCCTGGCCAAGAAGACCGCGGTGAAGGAGCGGGAGGCGGCCGCCCGCCGCGCCGCGGCCGGCCCGGTCATCTCCTCCACCTGCGGCACCGACGACCGTCGCCTGCGGCCGCCGCCGGCCGTGGAGTTCTTCACCATGCCCTCGGCTCCGGTCCTGGAGCTGGTCGTCACGGTGGCCCGCCTCGGCGCCGAGCGCGCCGACCGGCTGGCCTCGACCCTCGAGCCGGAGACCCCGCCTCCGAGGCGCGCCTCGCCCGCCGCCGCCTAGGCCGAGCCGCGCCCCCCGTCCGCTCCCCGGACCCGGCGACGTGACCTCGGACCCAGAGCGGCGCCGCGGACGGCGCCCGCCCCCACCGCTCCTCCACCAGCGTCGGCCCTCGGGCCGGCGCGGCCGGCGGGTGGTGGGAGCGCGGCGCCAGACGGCAGCGCACCCGAGTCAGGTCACCTCTCGTCCGAGGTCTACATGTCCACCACGTTCGTCTTCACGCACCGTATGTCCTTCCGTGCCGGGGGCTCGCCATGAACCGGCGCGTCTTCGGCGACGCCGAGATCTCCTCGGCGCTCCGCGATCTCGAGGCCGGCGTCCGCCTGCCCGAGGTCTGCCACCGGCTCGGGGTCTCCGAGCGCACCGTCAACCGCTGGCGCCGCGAGGCCCGCGGCCCCGACCAGGCCCCGGCCCCGGCCCTCGGCCTGGTCCCGCTCACCCAGGAGCAGGCCGCCATGCGCGGCGACGCCCTGGAGCGCCAGCTCGACGCCCTCCGGCTGGTGCTCCACACCATGCTGGAGCCCGAGGAGCTGGAGCGCGGCGCCAGGCTCGTCGAGTCCCGCTGCCAGGTCAGCGCCCAGCGGGCGCGCCGCCTGCTCGGGCTGGCCCCCGTCAACGCGAAGTACGGCAACCGCGCCGCCGCCGCGCCGCCGGCCCAGGTGGCGCCCCTGATGCAGCAGCTCTAGCCTCCTCCACGCGCCTGGCGGCGGCTCCCCCGCCGCCAGGCCGTCACACCCGGACGCCCCACCCGCGCCCCCGCGCGCAGGTGGGGCGTCGTCGTCTCTGGGGGTGGGTGGCTCCGGCGGCGGTCCCGGTCGGCTAGGATGTGGCCGCGGGCCAGACTGACCACGGGGGACGACCATGGACCGGAGCGAGTGGCTGAACAGGCTGGAGGCGCTGCACGATCAGGTCAGGAGGGGAGAGCCGGTCAGCGCCGAGGCGATGGAGTGGTACCGGGGCGCCCGCAAGGCCCTGCTGGAGACCGCGGTGACGGTGCAGGCGCAGGCGCTGATCGGCAGCGCCGTCCAGCGCAGCTCGATCCGGATCACCCGCAGCGCCCAGGTGCTGCTGGAGGCCCGCGGCTGGGGCCACCAGACGCTCACCGCCGACCTCGGCACCGGCGGCTTCGCCGCCTTCCTGGAGGCGCCGCCCCCGGTGACGGAGTGGATCAAGGCCACCCTGGTGCTGCCGGGCGAGGGGGCGGTGGTGGCCACCGTGGCGGTGGCCGACGTGAAGACCGTGACCGGGCTGGTCCGCGTGGCCTTCCGCTTCTCCGAGCCGAGCGCCGACGTGCAGCGGCGCGTCGAGAACTACATGGTCGACAGCCTGCTCGAGCAGCTGGTGTTCTGGGACGACGTCCTCGAGCACCTGCGGTACTGAGTGGAGCGCCCGCGGCGGCCGTCGACGGCCGTCTGCTCAGAGCGGGATGCGGGCGGTGACCACCGTCCCGGCGCCGGGCCGGCGTGCCACGTCGAGGGTGCCGCCCAGGCGATCGGCCCGCTCGCGCATGCCGGCGATCCCGAGCGCCCCCGCCGGCACCCCGGCGGCCGGCGGGCCGCAGCCGTCGTCGGCCACGGTCAGCACCACCTCCCCCGCCACCACCGCCAGCGCCGCGCTCACCTCGGCGGCGCGGGCGTGGCGGGCCACGTTGGTGAGCGCCTCCACCGCGATCCGGTAGAGCGCCGTGGCCACCTCGCCGCCCACCTCCGGCGGCAGCGGCGCGCGCTCGGCCAGCTGGCAGCGCAGCCCGGTGCGGGCCTCCAGCATGCGCAGCTCCAGGCGGAGCGCGTCCTCCAGGCCGAGCCGGTCGAGCACGGCCGGGCGCAGCTCGGCCGCGATGCGGCGCACCGAGGCGATGGCCTGGTCCACCAGGCCGCCGGCGTCCACCACCCGCTCCACCAGCGCCGCGTCCGCATGCGAGGCCGGGATCCCCTCGAGCCGGTGCTCCACCCAGCGCAGGTTCATCTTGAGGGCGGTGAGCAGCTGACCCATCTCGTCGTGGAGGTCCCTCGACACCTTGGCCTTCTCGTCCTCGCGGATCGAGTCGAGGCGGGCGGCCAGGGCCCGCATCTGCTCCCGCGAGCGGCGCAGGCCGTCCTCGGCCTCCATCTGGGCGGTGATGTCGCGGGCCACCCCCTCCAGCGCCACCGCCACCCCCGCCTCGTCGTGGAGGTGCCGGACCACCGACTCGGTCCAGAGGATGCGCCCGTCCTTGCGGACCCAGCGCATGCGCACTGGGCCGGCCGGGGGGCCGGTCAGCCCGCCCTCGAGCAGGGCGCGGTCGTCGGGGTGGATGAGGCGGTACCCGAGCCCGGGGTCGGCGTAGTGCTCCTCCGGCGTGTAGCCGGTCATCTCCAGGGCCGCCTGGCTGACGAACTCGAAGCCGGGCGTGGGGACCAGGCGGTAGCGGTAGTAGAGATCCCGGGAGTTCTCGACCAGGCGCTCGAAGAGGTCGGGGCTCACCATGCTGGATGGTCTTGCACGGCGCGGGGCCCAGGGCAACCGAGGGGACGACGGGCCGGGGCCTCCCCGGCCGCCTCACCGCAGCCTGAACGACACCGGCACCACCACGAAGACGTCCACACCCGGCGGGTCGAACGGCGCGGCGCGGCGAATGGCCTCCACCGCGGCGGCGTCGAGGCTCGGGAAGCCGCTGCTCTCCCGCACCACCAGGTCCGAGACCGTGCCGTCGGCGTAGAGCGTGAACGCCAGGACCGTCCGCCCCTGCCACTGCCGGCGCCGCGCCTCGGGCGGGTAGACCAGGGTGCGGGCGATGCCGGCCCGCACCGCTGCCAGGTCGGCCGGGCGGGCCTCGATGGGCGGCGCCGCCGGCAAGGATGGGCCCACCACTCCGCCTACCACCCCACCCTCCCGCCCGCCGGCCACGCCGCCCGGCGCCGCGTCGTCGGAGGCCGCCTCCTCGAGCGGCTCCTCGGGCGGGCCGGCTGTCGGCATCAGGTCCGGGATGACGGTCGGCGCGATGAGCCGATCCGGGCGGCGGACCACCGGGCGGTCCGACCTGGGGCGAGGCCGAGAAGGGGCCGGCGGCGGGGGTGGGGCGGGGCGCGCCGTCGGCTGGACGATCCGGACCGGCAGGCCGGCCGGCGCCTCGACGAGCTGCGCCGAGCCGACTGCCACCAGCGCCGCCACCACCGCGCCGTGGATGGCCACCGACCCGACCTGGACGGCCGCCAGCCGCCCGGTCCGCCGTGGACCCGGCGCCGTCACGCCCAGGAACATGGGCGGTGGTCCAGGGCGGGCCGGCGCCTCCATCAGGCACACCGGGCCGACGGCTCGGCCAGCCGGGTGGCGCAGTGGCGCAGCGCGCTGACGATGTCCCGCTCCACCGTCTTGGGCGACACCCCCAGGCTCCGGGAGATGGCGAGGTGGGTCAGCCCCTCCACCCGGCTGAGGAGGAGCGCCTCGCGGCTCCGCTGCGGCAGCTCGGAGAGGGAGGCCGAGAGCCGCCGCAGGGCCTGGGCGCGCCCCGCCAGCTCCTCGGGCCCGGGCCCGCGGTCCGCCGCCGCCTCCGGCTCGGGCGGCCCCACCCCGGCCCGGACCTTGAGGCGCCGGATCCGGTCGAGGGCCAGCGTGGTGGTGGCCACCACCAGGAAGCGCCGCGGGTGGCGCACCTCCTCACCGGTGGACAGCAGCCTCACGTAGGCGTCCTGCACCGCGTCCTCCGCGTCCGGCCTGCCGACGTACCGGCAGGCCAGGCGGCGCAGCGCCGGGGAGGCGGCGCGCGCCAGCCCGTCCAGCGCCCTGCGCTCCAGCAACTTCTGCTCGTCTTCCATCTTCTCCGCTCCTGGAGGCGAGGCGGGAGGCGCGCGGCACCTCGACGGGCACCCTTCGAAGGGGCCGCCGGGCCGGAGCCCTCCGCGGTGTCGTGGGGTGGCGGCCTCCCGGGGCGTGCGGCCCCAGGGAGTCCGCGCTGGTCAGGCCAGCAACGCGGAGGGCGCTCGCGGCGGCGGGAGCGGAGGTGGCGCGGAGACTCTGAGGTGACGTCCGAAGAGATCCTCCGGTCGCGCTGCGGCCCCCGCCTCCAGCGGCGAGGCGCCCTGAGGGAGGAGGAACCTTTCACTGGTGGTGAGCTGCGACCCCTCCGCGTCCTGCCTGGCGCAGCCGCCCGTGAGGCAGGGAGCGTCCCTTGGCGACGAGGGCTGGCGGTGGCGCGGCGACCGCTTCGCCAGCGCGGCGGTCCGGTGACAGGGCGGGAGGGCGAGATCTTCGGCCGCCCCCACTTCCTCCGCCACCCGAGGCAGGGCGGCGCGTTCGGCCTCCCGGCAGTGGGTGCAGTGGCACTCGTGCTGGGTGGATGGGCAGCGGCAGCGGTGTCCGCCGGCTCCGCCTTCGGCCGACACAGGCGGGACCGCGCCGCAGAGTCCGGCCATCGCGACGATGGCCAGCGCCCGAGACGACGGGAGGTTTACGACCCTGCGGAGCACCCTGGAGAGATAGTGCGCGCCATCGCGCAGGGGAAGTGGCGAGCGGCGGACCTTATGGGTTCAAGATGCTGAATTTACTGATGTTTGATGCAAGTTGTCGCACCCGGGGCGGTTCCCCGAGGGGGAGGAACGGTCGCCGAGCAGGTCAGACCAAGGCGCTCCCCGGGGGCGGCGTCCCGACGACGAGCTGACCCCGTGGGCACCCCGTCTCGCACCGTGATGTCCCGCCCAATCCAACGCGCCGCCGGGACGCCTCACCTTTGGACGCGGAGCGTGGGGCGGCGCCGTCACCGCCGACCCCTCGGGGCACCAGGCCTAGCTGACCTGCGCGTGTCGCGTGACGGCGCTGGGCCCGCTGGCGCGTCGTGTGGGGGTGCGATTCAGGCTCGAAGGGCCCGGTGCCGGCCGCGCGCTCCTCCAGAGGGACCAGGCGTCCTTGCGAAGGCTGGCCCGTCGCCTGGTCGGCGAAGGCGACGCCGACGACGTGACCCAGGACGCGTGGGTCCGCGTGCTGGCGGCGCCGGTGGAGGAGGTGCGGCAGCTCCGCGCCTTCCTCTTCCGGTCTCTGGTCACCGCAGCGCTCGACCTGGGCCGGCGGCGGCAGGTGCGCCAGGCGCGAGCGGCCCCGGTGGCGCGGGCGGCGGAGGCGGCCTCGGAGGCGTCGGCGCCGGACCAATCCGCCGCCGCGGCCATCGACCTCGACCGGCTGCGGCAGGCGCTGGCCGACCTGCCGGGCCCGTGGCGCGACGCCTTCCTCCTCAGCCGGGTGGATGGCCTCACTCGCGCAGAGATCGCGGCGCGGCTGGGCGTTTCGGTCAAGACGGTGGAGCGGAACATCGCCAGGGCACTGGGCCACTGCCTGAGCCGCGTGGAGCGAGACCCCGGCGGGGGGGGGTGTCGCCCGGCCGCCCCTTGGTGCGTCTCACGGGAGAGGAGCGTGACCCGTGACTTGCCGCAGCAGCGCACCCCGCGAGGAGATCCTGGCCGAGGCCGCCCGGTGGGAGGCGCGGCGCCACGCCGAGGAGCCCCTCTCGGAGGTCGAGGAGCTCGCCCTGGCCGCCTGGAGCGCCACCTCGCCGGAGCACCGGCAGCTCCTCCGCCGGGCCGAGCAGGTCTGGGAGCTCTCGGGTCGGGTGGTCCCCCGGGGCGCGCTCGAGGCGGCCCGCGCCACCCGGCCCGCCTCGCCGCTCGGCGGGTCGCTCGCAGCCCTCCGCCGCTCCCCCGGAGGGTGGCGGGGCCTCGCCGCCTGCGGCCTGGTGGCCTGCGTCCTGGCCGGCGCGGCCTGGCTCTGGTCGAGGCCTCGGCCCCCGGAGGTCCACGCCTACCGGACCGAGCGAGGCCAGGGCCACCAGGTCAGGCTGGCGGACGGCTCGCTGGTGGAGCTCGACACCGGGACCGCGCTGCTGGTGCGGACCTCGCCGAACCTGCGGCAGGTGGTGCTGGAGCACGGCCAGGCTTCCTTCACGGTGACCCATGACGCCGAGCGCCCCTTCGAGGTGGTGGCCGGCGGAGGGCGGATCGTGGACCTGGGGACCCGCTTCCTGGTCCGCGCCGACGGCGCGCAGGTCGCCGTCACGGTGGCCGAGGGGCTGGTCGAGGTGACGGCGCCCGACGGCCAGCGTGCAGCGCTCCGGCCCGGCCAGCGCCTGCGCTACGGCCCGTCCGGCCAGGAAGGCGGCGTGGAGCCGGCCGACGCGGAGGCCGCGGGCGCCTGGCGCCACGGGCGGCTGATCTTCGAGGACCGGCCGGTCTCATGGCTGTTCGCCGAGCTGGAGCGGTACCACCCGATCACCTTCGAGGTGCCGGACCCAGGGCTCGCCGCCACGCGGCTGAGCGGCCGCTTCGAGCTCCGGGACGTGGGGGCGGTGCTCTCGGCGGTCCAGGCGGTGACCCGGGCGCGGGCCCGCTGGCTCGACCCGCACCGAGTGCGGCTGGAGCCCCGCTAGGGACCTGTCGCTGGGGCCTGGGGTGCCGCGTCTCACCTCGCATGCGCCCGACCACCCTCCTCGTCGCCCTCGCCCTCTGCCTCACCGCACTGCCCGCCCGCCCCGACAACCTGGTGAAGTTCGACGTGCCGCCCCAGCCGGCGGCGCAGGCCCTCGAGGCGCTGGCCAGCCAGGCCGGGCTCCAGCTGCTCTTCGCGCCGGGCGACCTGGCCGGCCTCCAGAGCCCGGGGGTCTCCGGCGCCCTCACGCCCCAGGAGGCGCTCACCAGGCTGCTGGCCGGCACCGGGCTCACCTTCGCCTTCACCGCCGAGCGGACCGTGGCGGTCACCCGGGCGGCGGCCCCGCAGAAGACCGGCGCCGCACCCGCACCCCAGCGCGCCGAGCTGGAAGAGGTGGGGGTCACGGCGGCGCGGGAGCCGCCCTACGCCCCCCGCTCGGCCTCGGCGGCCACCCGGCTCGACGCGCCGGTGGTCGAGACCCCAGCGACCGTCCAGGTCATCGACGCCACCCTCCTCCGGGACCGCGCCGTGGTGAGCCCGAACGCGCTGGCCGACCTCGTGTCGGGGGTCCAGCCGGTGGTCGGCTACGGCACCACCCGGTCGCAGTACTTCCTCATCCGCGGCTTCTCAAACCTGGGCGTGAGCTACCGGAATGGCTTCAAGGTGGCGGAGGTCTACACGCCCCGTGACCTGGCCAACGTCGAGCGGGTGGAGTTCGTGAAGGGGCCGGCCTCGGTGCTCTACGGCGCCGCCCAGCCCGGCGGCGCGGTCAACACCGTGACCAAGCAGGCCCTGGACCAGGACCTGGCGCAGGCGGTGGCCAGCGTGGGGAGCTACTCCACCGCCCGCCTCACGCTCGACCTGAACAAGCACCTCGGGGCCTTCTCGGTGCGCCTCAACGCCGCCGGCGACCTGGGCGACAGCTTCATCGACCTCGAGTCCTCCCGGAACCTGCTGGTCGCGCCGGCCGCGCGCTGGCAAGTCACGCCAGGGGTCACGCTCACCTACGACGGAGAGTACCAGCGGACCACCCGCAAGGGCTGGTCCAACGGCCTGCTCCCGGTCCCCGGCCTGCAGGACCTGCCGGTGGGCACCACCGTGAGCGAGCCGTGGACGACCCTGGAGAACACCAACGTCTCGAACCACCTGGAGCTGGTCGTGGCGCTCTCGCCGGGCTGGTCGCTCCGGCAGGGGCTCTACGACGCGCGCTCCTGGCGCTCCCACAAGTCGGTGAGCCCGGCCTTCTCCGCCGACCCCGTCGCCGACGGCAACTCGCTGACCGCCCACGGGCGCGTCGCCTACACCCAGGCCAAGGACGACCCGACCAACACCGTGAGCCAGACCGAGGTGCGAGGCGCCCTCCAGACCGGCCCGCTTACCCACGGGCTGCTGGCCGGCTTCGAGGCCGGTCGGTCGGTCTTCGAGTTCAACGGGGCCTACGAGTCCCTCGACGTCGTGGACCTGACCACCTTCCAGCCGGGCGCCACCCCGCCGTACGTGGACGGGCCGCTGGGCGGGAGCCGCCGCACCGCCACCGCCCTCGCCCTCTACGCGCAGGACCTGGTCAGCTGGCGCGACCTCCGCCTGGTGGCTGGGCTGCGCCACGACTGGGTCACCTCCAGCTCGGTGGCCCTCCCTGGCGGGGACCGGACCACCCAGGACGAGCAGGCGACCACCGCCAGGCTGGGGGCCCTCTACCTCGTCGGCGCCGGCGCTTCCGTCTACTACAGCTTCAGCCAGTCCTTCTCCCCAAACACCTTCGCCCAGGCGGCCGGCGGCGGCGTCTTCGAGGCCGAGCGCGGCGCCCAGCACGAGGTCGGGGTCAAGTACGCCCCGTGGGATGGGCTCGAGGCCACCGCCTCGGCCTTCGACATCCGCAAGCGCAACGTCGCCATCCCGGACCCGGCCGACCCGCTCTTCTCCGTTCCCAGCGGCGAGCAGCGCAGCCGCGGGCTCGAGGTCAGCCTGGCCGGCCAGCTGGGTCGGCACCTGCGGCTGATCGCCAACGCGGCCTGGCTGAAGACCGAGGACGAGTACGGCGCGCGCATCTTCGGCGTGCCCGACTTCTCCGCCAACGCCTGGGGCGTGGTGACCCTGCCGCTCGGCCTGGAGGCCGGCCTCGGCCTGGTCCACGTCGGGGCCAGGGAGGCCGCCCAGCCGGCCCTCGATTACTTCCGGCTCCCCGCCTACACGCGGGCCGACGCCTCGCTCGCCTGGAGCGGGGGGCCCTATCGGATCGCGCTCAACGTCGACAACCTGAACGACGCCAGGATCATCAACTCCCTCGAGGGCTTCGCGGTGCTCTTCGACGCCCCTCGCCGCTACACGCTCACCGGCGAGGCGCGGTTCTGAGCCAGGGCCGGCGCGCCTGGGTCCAGGTCCACCGCCTGGCCGCGGCCCTGGCTGGCGCCGTGCTGGTGGTGGTGGGGCTCTCCGGCAGCCTCCTGGCCCTGTATCCCCAGGTGGACCGGGCCCTCAACCCGGACTGGGCCGCCTCGCCGCCCAGGGGCCGGGCCCCTCGCCCGCTGCAGCAAGTCCTGGACGCCGCCGCTGGCGCCCTGCCCGGGCACTTCCTCCACTCCGTGTTCCCGCCGACGGACGAACAGGACGTGCACCACGTCTGGTTCACGCCGAGCGCCCGGGATCAGTCGGCGATGCTGGAGGTGCTGGTCGACCCGTGGGATGGACGCGTGGTGGGCCGGCGCGAGGCGGTCCCGACCTCCCGCTTCGACCGGCGGAACTTCCCGAACGCGGTCTACACGCTCCACTTCCAGCTGCTGCTGGGCGAGGCCGGGGGCACCGTGGTCGGCCTGGCCGGGCTCCTGCTCCTCTGCTCCGGGGTGTCCGGGGTCGTCCTCTGGTGGCCGCGCCAGCGGTCCCTCAGGCGCAATCTGACCGTGAGGGTGAACGGCGGGGCCCTCAGGTTCCACGACGACCTGCACCGGGTCACCGGCTTCGGCGCGGTGGCCGGCCTGCTCGCCGTGGCGTTCACCGGAGCGGCGGTGACCTTCGGGAGCGTGACGCGGCCGGTGGTCGAGACGCTCTCGACCGGGCGGCCGCCACCGGCGTTCGAGCCGCTTCCAGCCGGCGCAGGCCCAGCCATCGACGCGGACGCGGCCCTGGCGCGGGCGCTGGCGCTCGCGCCGGGGGCCCGCCTGCGCTGCCTCTGGCTGCCAGGGGCCTCGGGCCCGGCCTGGCGGGTCACGCTCCGCGAGCCGACCGGGGTGGCCTGGGCCGGTGGCACCACCGACCTCTGGCTTCACCCCGAAGGCGGGGAGGTGCTGGGGCACCGACCCTGGTCGGAAGCGACCGCTGGTGAGGTCTTCCTGGCCTGGCTGCTCCCCCTGCACGGCGGGAGCGCCTTCGGACGGCCGGGTCGCTACCTGGCCTTCGCCCTCGGGCTGGCGCCGCTGCTGCTGTCCTTCACCGGGGGCTGGCTCTGGTGGAAGAAGCGAGCCGCCAGGCGGAAGGTGGCGGGGGGGACCGACCGGCCTTGAGCGCCCTCTGGCAGGTCGCCCCATCCGGGGCCAGGCCGCCAGGAGATGACGGTGACGGCGCGCGACCTGCGTCCAAGGAGCCGTGGCTCAACGTCCTCCACCGAGTCTCGGCAGCCCTCGGGCGGTAGCGCCCGCAGAGGTCCGCGCCGGTGCGGTGGAGGGCCCTTCGGGCCTCCTCGACGGGTGGTATCGGGGCCACGCCGTCGCGACGGCCCGTCGTTGGCGCTCCGCCGGGGGAGATGGTGCGCTCGACCTCCTCCACGACGCCATCGTGGACCTCCTGGAGCGGCCGGCCGCCGCCATCCGCAGCCCGGTGGGCTACCTCCTCGCCGCGGCCCGCACGCTGGCGGCCGACGCGGGGCGGCGCGGTCGCCGGGCGGAGGCGCTCCGGGCCGGCCTCGCCAGTGCGTCGGCGACCGCCCGCCAGGCTGACGGCGCCCTCGAGGCGCGCGCCGCGCTGAGGGCGCTCGACGGGCTCCCTCGCGGGGAGCGCGAGGCGCTCTGGCTCAACCGCTTCGACGGCCTGGGCCACGAGGAGATCGCCGCCCGCCAGGAAGTCTGCGTCCGGACCGTGCAGCGGCGTATCGAAAGGGCGCTGGCCCACCTGGCGGCGGCCGCCGGCCGGGAGGCGCCGTGAGCCCGCACGGGTCGAGGTGTCCGCTTCCCGGGGCGCCAGCCGCCATGCTCTCGTAGCACCCGGAGCATCGATCGCATGGACGAACAAGCCAACCACCCCGATGACCGGCTCGACGCCGAGGCACGCGCCTGGACCGTGCGCCGCCGGTCGGGCGCCTTCGGCCCTGCACAGGAGGCTGCGCTGGCGGCGTGGCTGTCGCCGGACCCGCGTCGCCAGGAGGCGCTGGAACGAGCGGAGTTGCTCTGGCGGGCGCTCGAGCCCCTGCCCCGGGCGCGGGCGGACCGCCGGCGGCGGCGGACGAGGGCCCTCGGCGCCGCGGCCGGGGTGGCTTGCCTGGCGGCGGTGGCAGTGCTGCTGACCTTCAGGTTCGAGGCACAGGCCATCACCCGGCGCGGCGAGCGGTCCACCCTGGCGCTGCCGGACGGGAGCCTCCTCGAGCTCGACACCGACACCGCGCTGCGCGTCGTCTATTCGCTGTGGGGGCGCAGCGTCTCCCTGCAGCGCGGGCGCGCTCACTTCAAGGTAGCGCACGAGCGCCGCCCCTTCGTGCTGGAAGCCGGCCCTTCTCGCATCGAGGATCTCGGCACCGCCTTCACCGTGGAGCTCCGGGAAGGACGGGGGAGGCTCGCGGTCACCGAGGGGCGGGTCCGGATCGCAGCCGGGGCGGGCGCGCGGGAGCTTGGCGCCGGCGAGGCGGTCCGCTTCGGCCACGCCGACCTGGAACCGCTGGACGCCGCCGGAGTGGCGTCCATGGCGGCCTGGAGGGAGGGCGCGCTGCTCTTCGACCGGGCGCCGCTCGGCGAGGCGCTGCTGGAGCTAGCGAGGTACCACGACCTCCGGGCCGTGAGCCTCGACGCCAGGGTCGCCGGGCTGAAGCTCAGTGGCCGGTTCGCCTCCGCCGACCTGCCGGGCTTCCTGGCTACCCTGGAGGCCGGCCTCCCGGTGACGGCCAGGGTCGAAGGGTCCGCGCTGAAGGTCGAGCCCCGCCGCAGGTAGGGGAGCGTCCGGGGCGGCGCGCCGCTCCGGGCCCCAAGCGGGACCTGTCCGGTCACGCGGCCGGCGAGCGCCCTCCTCGCACCACCCGGAGATCCCCCGATGCCCTCGACCGCCAGCACCGCTCGACTGGTCACCCTGCTCGCCGCCTTCGCTCTCGCCTTGCCGGTCCATCGGGCCGGCGCCGAGGAGGGGCGCGACCGCGTCGATCTACCCGCCCAGCCGCTCGACGCCTCGCTGTCGGCGCTCGCGGCGCAGTCCCGGCTGGAGCTCCTCTACGACCCGGCGCTCACCGCCGGCAAGGCGGCCCCGGCGGTCTCGGGCGAGCTCACGACCGCCGAGGCGCTCGGCCGCCTGCTGGCAGGGACCGGGCTCGAGGCCAAGTTCACGGCCCCGGGGAAGGCCACGCTGGTGGTCGCGCCGCCGCCCCCGCCGAAGGCCGGCGCCGCCCTCGCGCCGCAGCGCGCCGAGCTCGAGGAGGTGGGCGTGACCGCCGAGGGTGAGCACGGCTACGCCGCCACGGCCGCCTCCGCGGGAACCAAGACGGCCACGCCGCTGATGTCGACTCCCGTGGCGGTGGAGGTGCTGCCGCAGCAGCTCCTGCGGGAGCAGGGGCTCACGAGCTCCGGCCTGACCAGCGCCCTGGCCACGCTGGGCGTCCAGACCCTGGGGATGGGCGAGCAGGGGGAGGTCCTGATCTTCCGCGGCTTCAGCTCCTGGACGACCTTGTGGAACGGCTTCCGGATCGAGGACATCTCGACGAACGTCGGCCCCATCAACGGCGGCGTCTGGATGGAGACCGTCGATCGCCTGGAGGTGCTCAAGGGGCCAGCCAGCATCCTCTACGGCCGGGCCGAGCCCGGTGGCGCGGTCAACGTGCTGACCAGGAAGCCGCAGGCGGAGTTCCAGGCCGCGCTGAACGCCGGCGTCGGCTCCTGGTCCGACCGCTGGGTAGGCGCCGACGTCACCGGCCCGATCGATGAAGGCAAGACCCTGCTGTACCGGGTCAACCTGGCCATGGAGGACTCCGGCTCGTGGTACCGCTGGGGGCCGGACTACCGATCGCGGGGCGTGGCGCCCGCGCTGGCCTGGCGGATCACGCCGCAGACCACGCTCTCCGTCGAGGGGCAGTACCGAAGCCTGGAGGGGCGCTCGGGGCAGGCCTACATCCCCATCGACCCCGCCACCGGCCGGCCGCTGCCGGTCGCCCCGCGGGACACGCTGCTGCCGGGGGGCGACTCGCGGTTCGACCAGCGGCGGACCCTCGTCAGCCTGGACCACCGGTTCGACGCCAGCTGGTCGGCCTCCTGGCGGTACCTGCACAACGACGCGCGCAACCCACGCAGCGGGTTCGTCTTCGTCCTGGGCTCCAGCTTCCCGGTCGTGGATGGATCGCTGGAGACCGGCCTGATGGTCGGGTTCAACCAGGCGCGCCAGCGGACCGACGCCACGATCCTCGACGTGACCGGGCACGTCACGGCGTTCGGGGCCAGGCACACGCTCCTCCTGGGCGCCGACTACTACGACCGGAGCACGGAGCAGGTGTCCGGTTGGGACTTCTCCCAGACGACCGACTACTTCAACCCGACGCCGCCAGCGCCGGTGGCCGGGACGGACACCTGGGACATCGCCGGCCGCGAGTACGCCCTGTACCTGCAGGATCAGGTGGAGCTTCCGGGCCGGTGGCACCTGCTCCTGGGGTTGCGCTACCAGGGGCTGGACGAGCACAGCGTCTCGGACGCCCCTTCGCTCGGGATTCCCGCCCAGGACGTCCGCTACCGGAAGGACGTCCTCCTGCCCCGCCTCGGGCTGCTCTGGCAGCCCAGGCCATGGCTCAGCACCTACTACGGCTACGCCGAGAACATGGGGGCCAACACCGGGCTCGACTTCACGGGCAAGCCGCTCAAGCCCGAGTGGGCCAGGCAGCACGAGCTCGGGGTCAAGGGCGAGTGGTGGGATGGCCGCTTGAACGCCCTGGTGGCGTTGTTCCAGCTGACCAAGACCGACCTCGCCTCCGACGACCCTGCGCACCCGGGCTTCAACATCGGGGTCGGCGAGGTGAGGAGCACCGGCCTCGAGCTGAACGTCCAGGGCGCCCTCACCGACCGCTGGAACCTCCTGGCGAACTACAGCCACGCGCGCCCCCATGTCGTGAAGGGCACGACGGCGGCGACCATCTACAGCGGCCCGACCATCGTGGCAGGGCAGGACCTGCCGTACGTCTCCAACCACACCTTCTCCGCCTGGACGAGCTACCGGCTGCCCGGAAAGGTCCTGGCGGGCTGGACGGTGGGCGGCGGGTTCAACTGGGCCTCCGCGGCGAACCCACAGGACGGGGCGACGGTGAAGCCCAAGGCCTCTCAGGTCGCCTCGGCCTTCGTGGCCCATGAGCGCCGCGTGGCCGGCCACAAGTTCGTCCTGCAGCTGAACGCGAGCAACCTGTTCGACGAGCGGTACCTGCAGTTCCAGGGCGACGACGTCGCCTTCGGCGGGAACACGCTGGGCGGGAACTGGGGCACGCCGCGGCAGTTCCGGCTGAGCCTGCGGGCGGAGTACTGACCATGAACCGACGTGACCTGCTCAAGCTGGCGGCCGGAGGTGCGGCGCTCGCCGGCGCCTGGGGGTGCTCCACGGTGGGTGCGGCGCGCTCCGAGGGCCCGGCGACGCGGGCCGCGCCCTCCGGACCCGGCGCCGCGAGCGCCCCGAGACCACTCCCGCTTCCGAAGACCGGCCCGCTGCCGGTGGCCCTCGTCGTCGGCAAGGACGCCGACGTGCTCGACTTCTGCGGCCCGCTGGAGGTGTTCGCGGGTGCGGTGACGGCCGAGGGCACGCCGCTCTTCGCCCCCTACCTGGTGGCCGCCTCCCTGGGGCCGGTCGCCGTGGGGGGCGGCATGCGGGTCCTCCCCGACCACACCTTCGAGTCCGCGCCCCAGCCCAAGGTGATCGTCATCCCGGCGATGGACCTGGAGGCCGCCACCCCCGCGATGATCGGCTGGATCCGCACCGCCTCGGCCGCCACCGACGTCACCATGTCGGTGTGCAACGGGGCCTTCGTGCTCGCCAGGACCGGCCTGCTCTCGGGCCGGTCCGCCACCGCGCACCACGCTGGCTTCTTCCGCTTCGCGGGCGAGTTCCCGGACGTGCACCTCAGGCGCGGCGCCAGGTTCGTCGAGGACGGGAACCTCGCGTCGGCGGGAGGCATCAGCTCTGGCATCGATCTCGCGCTCCGCGTGGTGGAGCGCTACGTCGGGCGCGAGCTGGCCGCCAGCGTGGCCGACGGGATGGAGTACCAGGGCCAGGGCTGGCTCGACCCGGACTCGAACGGCGCCTACGCCAGGCTGCCGGCCTTCACGGAGGAGCACCCGCTCTGCCCGGTCTGCCTCATGGACGGGGACCGCGCCATCACGTCGACCTTCAGGGGCAAGCGCTACTCCTTCTGTGCCCCGTCGGAGAAGGCCTTCTTCGACCAGCACACCGAGGTCTTCGAACGCTTCCTCGAGGAGGACCAGCGGGCCGGCGGCCGGTAGGCGCCAAGGGCGAGCGACCTGCGCCCAGACGCCTGGTGGCGCGACGGCGGGTGGCGCACGGGCGCGGCGCTCGACCGGGCCTGGTGTGAACACGCCCGCGCCCCTTTGACATCATGATGCTCGTCCACTAGCATCCTGATGTGAGCATCCGGACGACACTGACCCTGGAAGACGACGTCGCGCAGCGCCTCGAAGTGGAGGCGCGCAGGACGGGGACGTCTCTGAAGGTCGTCGTGAACGACCTCCTGCGGCATGCGCTCGCTGCCAGCCGTCGGCCAGAGAGCCGGCCGTTCGTCGTGAAGGCGAGAGCGCTCGGGCTACGCTCCGGGCTCAGCTACGACTCCGTCGGCGATCTCCTCGAGTCCGTCGAAGGTCCGGGACATCGGTGATCCTCGTCGACGCGAACCTCCTCCTGTACGCCTACGACGCGAGCGCGCGCGAGCACGCGCGGGCCAAGGCGTGGTTGGAGGACGTCCTCTCCCACACCGAGCAGGTGGGCTTCGCCTGGGTGACCATCCTGGCGTTCCTGCGGATCGCGACGAACCCACGGGCCTTGGCGAGCCCGCTGGCCCCCGACGAGGCGGTCTCCATCGTGGAGTCCTGGCTGGCGCAGCCCTGCGTGGTGGTGGTGTCGCCCGGGGAGCGCCACTGGTCCGTCCTCGGAGCCATGCTCGCTCGCGATCAGGTGCGGGGTCCGCTCGTCATGGACGCGCACCTCGCCGCGCTTGCCCTGGAGCAGGGTGCCGTTCTCGCCACCCACGACCGCGACTTCGCCCGGTTCAACGGCCTGCGTACCGTGATGCCCCTCGTCGGTTGAGCTTCTCAGGCTCGCCTCCGACCCGCCCTCGAGGGCGTCGAAGGCCGTGAACCCGCGCCTGGCGTAGATCTCGACCGCGCCCGGCCTGGCGTCCACGACGACGCCGACGGAGCAGCAGGGCGCCGCCGCCGGGCTGCTGCTGCTCTCCTCCGAGGACGGCGGCGACACCTTCGGCGAGCCCACCCGGGTGGCGCCGGACGACGCGGGGCCGATCTCCCACGGCGAGAACGGCCCGGGCCTGGCGCCCTGGGAGCAGGACGCGCTCTACGCCATCTGGGAGCAGCGGGGCTGAGCGCCGGCCGGCGAGCTGCACGCCGCCTGGCTCGACTGGCGCGGAGGCGGCGAGAACCCCGCCGTCTACGCGACCAGGTCCGCCGACGGTGGCGCCAGCTTCGGGACCTACGTGAAGGTGGCCGAAGGGGAAGTCTGCCCGTGCTGCCGGCCGTCGGTGGTGCTCGGGCCGAAGGGCGAGGTCATCGTGATCTGGCGCAAGGTCTTCCCCGACGGGGCGCGGGACATGGCGTCCAGCGTCTCGGCCGACGGGGGGCGGAGCTGCCAGGGCCCCTTCCGCATGGCGGTGGACGGGTGGCGCATCGCCGGCTGCCCGGACGCGGGGGTGCGTGACGCCAACCACCCCTCGATGGCCGTCACGCCCGAGGGACGGCTCTTGCTCGTCTTCGAGGGACGCCCGGCTGCGCCAGACGGCGGCTGGGGTCGCCTGCGCCCGTGGCTCGTCGAGGTCGATGGATCGGGGCGCCCTTCCGCCCCGCTCCCGATCCCGGTGCCGGCGGCGTCGCCGCCCAGCGTCCGGCCGGTGGTCGCGGTCGGCACCGTCGGCCGGATGTTCGTGGCCTGGACCGAGCGGACGCCCGCCGGCACCAGCGTCGTCCTGACGCGGGCGCGGCGCCAAGCGCCCTGACGGCAGGCTTGCTGACGAGGTCCCGCCCTCAGGCGGGCGGAGGATGAAGCGGGCGGCGCCTCGAAGCCCCCTCCGGGGGGGGCATGACGGTGGCGGCGCTCCTCGCGCGTCCCATCTCCGTGCCTCCCGGTCGCCCTCCCGACTCCGGACAGAGCTGGCCTGCCGGAGGCAGGTCCCTTGCGGCCCGGCCCGACCTCGCGACGCTCTACCGGCGGTACGCCCGGGAGCTCCTCTCGGCGGCGCGCCGGCGGCTCGGCCTCGTGGACGCCGACGACGTGGTGCAGGAGGCCTTCCTCCGGTTCGCGGTCTACGCGGACCAGGGGAGCCTCGCCAACCCCCGCGCTTACCTGCACCGGGTGGCGGCGCACGCCACCGCTGATCGGGGCGCCGCGCTCGGCCTCCACGGCCACCGGCACGAGCCGGATACGGCCCTCGAGGCCGTCCCGGCGCTTGCGGCCGAGCCCGGTGAGGTGCTCGACGCCCGCGCCCGCCTGCGGCGCTGCCTCACGGCGCTGGAGGAGCTGCCCGCGGCGCAGCGCCACGCCTTCCTGCTGCACCGGGTGGACGGGCTCTCGCAGCGGGACGTGGCGAAGGCGCTCGGCCTCCCGCTCCGGACGGTGGAGCGCCACATCGCGCGGGCGCTTGCCCGCTGCGTGGAGCAGGTGGAGCCATGAGCGGTGGCGGTGTTCGAGGCGCCGGCCAGTCTCACCCTCAGGGCCCCCGCGGCCAGGCGACGCCATGACCCCCCACCGCCACATCCCCCCCGAGGTCCGGGCCGAGGCCGCCCGGCGGGTGGCGCTCCGGGCCGGCGAGGCCCGTGGAGGGCCGGCGGACCTGGCCCTCGCGGGGTGGCTGACGCAGGACCCGACCCACCTCGAGGCCTTCCGGGAGGCCGAGGCCGTCTGGGGCGAGCTCGGGCGGCTGCGGGAGGTGGCCGGCCCTCACCTGGCCGAGGCCCGGCGGGAAGTCGCCGAGGTCCGCCTGCGCCGGCGGCGCCTCGCGGGCGGCGGCCTGTTGGCCGGCGCTGTGGCGGCGCTGCTGGCCGTGGGCTGGTTCCTCGACCCGCTCGCCACCCTGGACGACCGGACCTACCGCACGGCGCGCGGCCAGCGGCTGGTGGTCGCCCTGGCCGACGGGTCGCGCCTGGAACTCGACACCGACACCGCGGTGCGCGTCCACGCCTCCCGGCGCCTCCGCGAGGCGACGCTGCTGCGCGGCCAGGCCCTCTTCACCGTGGCGCACGGCGACCCCCGCCCCTTCGACGTGCTGGCGGGCGACGGCCGGATCCGCGATGTGGGCACCCAGTTCAACGTGAGGCTGCAGGGCGACCGGGTGGCCGTGACCGTGCTCGAGGGCGCCGTGGACGTCCGCGCCGGGCCCGGCGACGACCAGGCCACTCGACTCGTGGAGGGCTCCCGGCTCTCCTACGGGCCCTCCGGACCCGCCGGCCCGGCCGAGCGGGTCGAGGCCGCCTCGACCGCGGCCTGGCGGCAAGGCCGGCTCGACTTCACCGGCCGCTCGCTCGGGGAGGTGCTGGCGGAGCTTGGCCGCTATCACGACGCCGCCCTGACCGTCAGCTCCGCCGGGATCCTGGAACTCCGGGTGAGCGGCGCCTTCCCCACCGACGACCTCCCACTGACGCTCCGCACCATCGCCGCCACGCTGCCGGTCCAGGTCCGCCAGACCGGGCCGCAGGCCTTCCGGCTCGACCCGCGGTGAGCGCAGGACCGTAGTACGGCGAGCCGACCACCGTGGTCCCAGGTCGGCGCCGTGACGCGAGGGTGGCGGTTCCCGGGGGGCCCGGCGGTCACACCGGGAGCACCCCCACCCCGCCGCCCCCGGGAGCCCGAATGACCCCCAAGACCACGCTCGCCCTGGCCGCCTGCCTGGCGCTCACCGCCGCGCCGGCCCATGCGGCCGAGCCGGCCTACGACCTCGACGTGGCGCCGCAGCCGGTGGGCCAGGCCCTGGCTGAGCTGACCCGGCAGGCCGGCCTGCAGCCGCTGGTGGCGGAGGAGCTGACGCGGCGCGTCCAGAGCCCGGGGGTGAAGGGGCGGTACACCCTGCGGGAGGCGGTGGCCCGGGTGCTCGCCGGCACGGGGCTGGCGTTCGAGTTCACCGGGGAGCGGACGGTGGCCATCACCAGGGCGCCGCCGCCTCCACCGCCTCCGGCCCCTGCCCGGGCCAAGCCGCAGACCGCCGAGCTGGAGGAGGTTGGGATCATGGGCGAGAGCGACCTGGGCTACGCCGCCACCGAGGCCTCCACCGGCACCAGGACCGACACGCCGCTCCTCGAGACGCCCATGGCGGTCCAGGTGGTGACCCCGGAGACGCTCAAGGAGCAGCGGCCGCGCCGCATCAGCGACGCCCTGCGCAACGTGAGCGGGATCACCCCGGGCGGCGACACCGGCTGGGGCGACGCCTACGTGGTCCGCGGCTTCGGCTCCGGAAACCTGATCTACGAGGAGGGGGCCCGCTTCGACTACGGCGCGGCCGGCGCGCTGACGCGCGACCTCGCCAACGTGGAGCGGATCGAGGTGCTGAAGGGGCCGGCCTCCATCCTCTACGGACAGGGCGAACCGGGCGGGCTCGTCAACACCGTCACCAAGAAGCCGCTCGCCACCCCGTACTACGCGGTGGAGCAGTCGGTGGGGTATTGGGACGCCTACCGGACCGCCATCGACCTGACCGGCCCCATCGTCGAGGGCGGCGTGCTCGGCTACCGGGTCAACGCCGCCTTCGAGTCGGCCCGGTCCTTCCGGGATTTCGTCCACTCCAAGCGCTTCAACCTCTTCCCCACGCTCCAGTGGCGCCCCGGCGGCGAGGAGCTGACGCTGGAGGCCCACCTGGGGACGGGCTACGAGGTCCTGTTCGACTCAGGCATCCCCTTCTTCGACGGCGTCCGCGCCCACCTCCCCCGCGGCCGCAACCTGCTCGAGCCCGGCATGGGCAAGAACCCGGTGGACGAATACTCGGTGCGGCTCACCTGGCTCCACCCCCTCACGGAGCGCTGGAGGCTCCGCGTCGACGTCAAGTACGAGGACGTCCACTCGCTCCATGAGACGCCGCTTCTGTCACTCTCCGGTGAGCCGGCGACGGCGGACGACCCAGCCGCAGGCGTGCGCACCGGCGACGTCGGGCGCTCCCTGATGATCTACCACTTCAACCGCGCCAACACGTTCAACGCCTCGGCGAGCGCCAGCGGCACGGTGGAGGGATGGGGCGGGCGGCACACGCTCCTGGCTGGCGTCGACTACGTGGTCTACCGGGAGCGCTTCGCCGGCAACACCGGCGGCGAGGTCGCCCCCATCAATATCTTCGACCCGGTGTACGGGCAGGTGACCCCGACCTGGGATCCGGCCAACGAGGTGCTCGCCGATCACGTCCCCCATGCCGTGGGCGTCTACGTCCAGGATCAGCTGGCCCTGCCCCACGGCTTCCACCTGCTGGCCGGGGCCCGCCTCGACCGCCGCTGGGACCTCAGCAAGACCGGCGATCCGATCGTCCGCGACACGCCGCCCATCACGCCGCGGCTGGGCGCCCTCTGGCAGGCGGCGCCCGAGGTGAGCCTCTACGCGAGCTACACCGAAAACTTCGGCAACTCGGCCTCCGGCCTGCGGACCTTCGACGGCCGGTTCCTGCCGGCGGAGAACGCCCGTCAGGGCGAGGTCGGCGTCAAGGCCGAGCTCCTCGACCGGCGGCTCACCGCCTCGGCGGCCCTGTTCAACATCGACAAGTTCAACGTCCTGGTGGAGGACCTCGCCCACGGCGGGGACCCCTTCTACACCACCATCGGCGGGGTCCGGAGCCGCGGCGTGGAGCTGGACGTGGCCGGGCAGCTCGCGCCGGGCTGGAGCGCCATCGCCACCTACGCTTACACCGACGCGCGGTACCTCGAGGGTGACCCGGCCCAGATCGGCAAGCGCTTCACGGGGGTCCCGTTCCACTCGGCCACGCTCTGGACCACCTACGCGGTCCAGTCGGGCGCCCTCCAGGGGCTGAAGGGGGGCGGAGGCCTGGTCGCCCGCTCGTCACAGCTCTACGACGCCGACCGGTCCATCCCGGGCTATGTGGTGGCGAACCTGATGGCGTCCTACGCGTGGCAAATGGGGAAGACGACCGTCACCGCCCAGCTCAACCTCGACAACCTCCTCGACGCCACCTACTACGCCAGCCTCGACAACATCCCCGGGAGGCCCTTCTCGTTGGCGGGCGTGCTCCGCGTGGAGCGCTGACCGTGTCCCTGCGCTTCCGCCCCCTGCTCCTGTCGGCGCTCGTCGCGGGCGCGGCGTCCGCGGACGAGGGCCTCGACGCCCTCATGCAGGCGGAGCTGCAGCGCCAGGGCACGCCGGGCGTCGCCCTGGCGGTGGTGCGCGACGGCCGCGTCGTCAAGCAGGCCGGCTACGGCCTCGCCAACGTGGAGCTGCAGGTGCCGGTGCGGCCGGAGACCATCTTCCAGTCCGGCTCGATCGGCAAGCAGTTCACGGCCGCGCTGGTGCTGCTGCTCGCGGACGACGGCCTCTTGCGCCTGGACGACCCGGTGTCGAAGCACCTGCCGGGGACGCCGAGGAGCTGGCGCAAGGTCACCATCCGGCAGCTCCTGCACCACACCTCGGGCCTCGCCGACCCCTACGAGGCGCTCGACCTGCAGCGCAACTACACCGAGGCGGAGCTGCTCCGGATCTACGGCCGGCTGCCGCTGCTGTTCGAGCCCGGCAGCGCCTTCTCCTACAGCAACATGGGCTACCACGTGCTGGGCTTCATGTGCAGCCGGGTCGGGAAGCGCTTCTATGGCGACCAGGTGATCGACCGCGTGTTCCGGCCGGCGGGCATGAGGACCGCGCGCATGATCAGCGAGGCCGACCTCGTGCCGAACCGGGCGGCCGGCTACGAGCTGGTCGAGGGCACGCTCCGGAACCAGGCGTGGGTGTCGCCTACGCTGAACTCGACGGGCGACGGCAGCTACTACCTGTCGGTGCTCGACTTCGCCGCCTGGGACCTCGCGCTGGACGGCGAGGTGCCGCTGACGCGGCCGCTGCGGGAGCTCATGTGGACGCCCGGGCGGCTCCGCGACGGCAAGGCCATCCCCTACGGCCTGGCCTGGTCGCTCGAGCCCTACGAGGGCCACCCGGCCGTGTCCCACGGCGGCGCCTGGCAGGGCTTCCTGACCACCTACGTGCGCCTGCAGGACCAGCGCCTCTCGGTGGTCGTCCTGGCCAACAGCAACGCGGCCGATCCCGATGCCTTCGCCCGGGTCGCGCTGCACCACTACCTGCGGGGCGCTGGACCGTGAGGCGAGGGTGGCGGTTCCCGGCGGGCCCGCCGGTCACACCCGGAGTACCCCCGCCACCGCCCCCCCCAGGGAGCCCCGATGACCCCCAAGACCACGCTCGCCCCGGCCGCCGGCCCGGCCCAGCGCCACGGCCTGGCGCGGCGCGTCCTGCTGGTCTTCCACCGCTACGCCGGCCTGGCCATGGCGGCGTTCCTGATCCTGCTTTCCCTGACCGGCGCCCTGCTCTCCTTCGCCGGGGAGGTCGACGAGTGGCTCAACCCCGACCTCTACGCGGTGCCCGCCGACGGGCGCCCGCGCCTCGACCCGCTGGCGCTGCGCGCGCTGGCGGAGTCCCGTGAGCCGCGGGCCACGGTGGACTTCCTCCCGCTGGACCTCTCGCCCACCAGCACCTTCAGGGCCGGCCTGGCGCCCCGAACCGACCCCTCCACCGGGAAGGCGTGGGACCTCCCCTTCGTCGAGGTGATCCTCGACCCGCGCGACGGCGCCCTCATCGCCGAGCGCACCGGAGGCCACTTCTCCCTCGACCGGCGAGACTTCATCTCGCTCTGCTGGCGGCTCCACTTCACGCTCGGCGTGACGGACGGCACGGTCTCCAGGTGGCTCCTCGGCCTGGTGGCGCTGGCCTGGACCATCGACTGCCTCGCCGCCTTCGTGCTCACCCTGCCCTCGCGCAGGCACGGCCAGCCCGAGGAGCCGGCGCTACGTGGCCGGCTGCGGACCTTCCTGCGCCGCTGGCGCCCCGCCTGGTTGGTCAAGCTCGACGCCGGCTTCCACCGCGTCAACTTCGACCTCCACCGGGCCGTCAGCCTCTGGACCTGGGCCGTGCTCTTCATCTTCGCCTGGTCCGGCGTCGGCTTCCTGCTGCGCGCCGAGGTCTACGACCCGGTCATGCGAACCGTCTTCCGGGTTCCGTCGGCGCCGGCCGCGGACGACCTGCCGGTGCTCGACCCGCCCCTCGCGACCCCAGGGCTCGACTGGGCCGGGGCGCTGGAGGCTGGGCGCCGGCTCTCCGGCGAGGCGGCCGCCCGCCTAGGGGCCGCGCCGGGGCCGGAGTTCTACCTGATGCTCGACCGGGAGCACGGCGTCTACAGCTTCGCGGCCGAGTGGGTGAAGGGTGCCGTACGCCAGGACGGCGTGGTCACCTTCGACGCAGGCGACGGCAGGCTGCGGAGGGTCGAGCCGCTGGCCATGGAGGCCGCCGAGGCGCCTGCCGACACCGCGCCCCTCGGCGAGCGGATCTCGGAGCTCCTGTTCGAGATCCACGTGGGGAGCATCGGCGGGCTGCCGTGGCGCATCGGCACCTCCGTGGTCGGGCTCCTCGTCCTGCTGGTCACGGTCTCGGGCGTCATCATCTGGTGGAAGAAGCGCTCTGGCCGCCGCCGGGCGGCGGCGCTGCGGTCCGGTGCGGTGACGCTCCTGGTGCTGGTCACGCTCCCTGGCCCTGCCCTCGGTCACGCCCACGCCGCCCCGGGGAGCCCGCCGCCCGTGAAGCAGCCGCTCCCCGCCAGCCCGGTCTTCTCGCTGCCGCCCGGGCCCCACGCGGTCGGTTTCACCGCCCGCGACCTGTACGACTTCACCCGCACCTACCGGCCGGCCTTCACGCCGCTCGGCGAGCCGGAGCGGGCCGAGCGGGCCAGGCCCATGCAGACCAGCGTCTGGTACCCGGCCGCCGCCACCAGGGCGGCCCGGATGCGCTATGGCGACTACTTCGCCCTCGGCGCACACCAGGACGGGCCGCCGACGGCGGCCCAGGTGAAGCGTTTCCTGGCGGAGCAGGAGGCCCACTGGACCGGCGAGGGCGGCGCCGCCGCCAAGGCCTGGTACGAGGCCATCCGGCGGGCGCCGGTCCGGGCCGTCCGGGACGCCGCGCCGGCGGCCGGCCGCTTCCCGGTGGTGGTCTAC
Organism: Anaeromyxobacter sp.; assembly: GCA_016718565.1. NCBI lineage: Bacteria > Pseudomonadati > Myxococcota > Myxococcia > Myxococcales > Anaeromyxobacteraceae > Anaeromyxobacter > Anaeromyxobacter sp. Next base: position 281,011 of record JADKCZ010000018.1, read on the forward strand.
AACGCCGGCGGAGGCCAGCCCTCCTGGGACAACTCGGTCCTCTTCGAGCACCTGGCGAGCCACGGCTACGTGGTGATCGCCTCGCCCAGCACCTGGAACTGGGACCGCTCCCGGCCCACCGAAGACACCTACGAGGCCGTCGAGGCCTCGGCGCGCGATCTGGAGTTCCACGTCGGCTTCGCGCGGACGCTCCCCTACGCCGACCCGGCCCGCCTGGCGCTCATGGGCTACAGCTGGGGGGGCCTGGCGGCGCCGGTGGTGGCGCTGCGCAACTCCGCGGTGGCGGCGGTGGTGGCCCTCGACGGCTCCATCACCTGGGCCGACGAGCTGCTGGCCAAGGCGCCGCACCCCGACCCGGCCACCCTGCAGGCGGCCTTCCTCTCCCTCCGCTCCAGCGCGGCGAGGGGCTTCCTGGCGGCCGAGGCCCGAGGCCAGCAGGTGACGCCGAAGGAGCGGGAGGAGGGGCTGGCCGGCGAGGCGGCCTTCAAGTTCTACGACGGGCTGCGCCACGCCGACGCCTTCCGAGTCGTCATGGAGCGGTTCCACCACGGCAACTTCGCCTCCCACTTCACGATCCTCGACGAGGACCGCCGCCCCGGCGAGCCGACCGCCGAGGAGGACCAGGCCGGCTACGGCGCCATGGCGCAGTACGTCCGCGCCTTCCTCGATGGCTACGTGAAGGGCGACGCCGCCGCGCGGGCGTGGCTGCGCCGAGCCCCGGCCGAGAACGGCGTCCCGGACGGCGTCATGCGGGTCGACTTCAAGGCGGCCAGGCCGTATCCACCCCCCACCGCGGCAGCGCTGGCACGCGCCGGCCGCGAACGCGGGTTCGAGGCGCTGCCCGCGCTCGTGGAGGCCGCCCGCAAGGAGGAGCCCGGCTTCGGGCTCACCGACCTGACGGCCGCCACCTGGGCCAGCCAGCTCCAGGAAGACGGCCACCTCGCCGAGGCGCTGGCGGTGCGGCGGCTCAACGTCTTCATGAACCCGGCCTCGGTCTTCGCCCAGGCCCAGCTCTGCCCTGAGCTGCCGCCCGGGCCCGAGCAGGGCGCCTGCTGGGAGCGGCTCCTGGTCCTGGAGCCCGAGAACCAGGTGGCCCGCGTGGCCCTGGGGAAGGGCGGGAGGTAGGGAGGGCGCGAAGGCAGGGGCCTGGACGCCCCAGGGAGGACCTCCGTCCGGGAGCACCCCAAACGGGGCTTTCGGACGGTATCCACCCACCCCGCGCGTCCAGTCGGTGTGACTTCACGCCGGCTCGATGCCTGGTACCGGGCCAACGCCCAGGTCGCGGTGCGCCGCTGGCGGCCGGTGGAGGGCGCTTCGGCGCTCGATCTCCTCCACGACGCGGTCGTGGACCTCCTGGAGCGGCCGGTCGCCTCGGTCCGGAGCCCGGTCGGCTACCTCCTCGCAGCGGCCCGCTCCCTCACGCTCGACCGGCGGCGCCGGGTCGCGACCGCGGCGCGGGCCCAGGAGGAGCTGCGCCTGCATGCCCGATCGGTCGAAGAGGTCGTCGGGCGGGGCGCCTCCAGCGAGCTCGACGGCGACTTGCTGGCGGCACTCGAGGCATTGCCCCAGGCCTGCCGGACCGCGCTGATCCTCAACCGGCTCGAGGGGATGACGCACCGGGAGGTCGCCGCGCACCAAGGGACCTCGGTGAGGACGGTGCGTCGGCGGATCGACCAGGCCCTGGCGCTGCTGCTCGAGGTGCTCGGGGACCGGGAGGGGTAGCCTGGCCACCTGGAGGGCGCTCGAGCGCCTCTTCCAGGAGCGCCTCACCAGGACCAAACGCCCATGCCTTCCCGAGACCCCACCACCAGGCGCATCGCGGCGGAGGCGCGCGCCTTCGCGGTGCGACGGTCCTCCGGCGAGGCGGGCCCGGAGGACGAGGGGGCGCTCGAGGCCTGGCTGGCGGAGGACCCGCGCCATGGAGCGGCCTGGGCCGAGGTGTCCGGCCTCTGGGAGCGGCTCGGCCCGCTGGCCGGCCAGCTGCCCCGTCCAGCGCCCAGGCGGCGCGCACCGGCGCTCCGCTGGGCCGCCGGCGCGGCGGCGGTGGCGCTGACGGCGGCCCTCGCCTGGGTGGTGGCGGGGAGCCACGACATGCGGCTGCGCACCGAGCGCGAGCGGCGCTCGGTGCCGCTCGCAGACGGCTCCACGCTGGAGCTCGACGCGGCCAGCGAGGTCTCGGTGGAGCTCAGGCCCTGGCGCCGGAGCGCGCGGGTGGTGGCGGGGAGGGCCCACTTCCAGGTCGCCCATGAGCGGCGCCCCTTCGTCGCCACGGCAGGCGGCGCGACCATCGAGGACCTGGGCACCGGCTTCGCTGTGGCGCTCGACGGCCCCGGCGTGCAGGTCTCGGTCACCGAGGGGCGGGTGCGGGTGCTGGCGGCAGGGCAAGCGCGGGAGCTCGTCGAAGGCCAGGAGGTGGCGCTGGTCGCCGGCCTCCTCTCCGAGGTGCAGGTCTCGGCGCGCGACCCGGCCTCCTGGCGGCAGGGCCTGGCCACCTTCGACCGGACTCCGCTCGCCGAGGCGGTGCGCGCCTTCGCCCCGTACCACGGGCTCCGGGCGGTGGTGGTGGAGGGGCGCGCCGCCTCCCTCCGCGTCAGCGGCCGGTTTCACACCGCCGACCTGGCGGGCTTCCTCGGCTCGCTCGAGGAGACCTACCGGCTCCGCGCGGTCGTCGAGGGCGCGACGGTCCGCCTCACGCCCGCTCCCTGAGGGCCCCCGGGAGGGACGCGCGCCGGGTGGCCACATTCGGCCGGGTCCTTCGCCTTCCGGGGAGACGCCTTTCAACCTGGAGCACCCCGCATGCCCTGCCGAGCCGCCTGGCCCGTCCTCGCCGCCCTCCTCTCCGCCGCCCCGGCGCTCCTCCCTGCGGCCCTCGCGGCCTCGCCCAGCCCAGCCCGGGCCGCAGCGGCGGTGGCCCTCGAGCTCCCCGAGCAGCCGCTCGACACCTCGCTGGCGGCCGTGGCCAAGGCCTGCGGGCTCGACCTGGTCTGGGACCCGGCGATCACGGCCGGGAAGCGCGCTCCGGCGCTGTCGGGGACGCTCACGGCGCAGCAGGCGCTCTCCCGGCTGCTCCATGGGAGCGGCCTCTCGGCTACCTTCAGCGGGGAGGGGCGCGCGGTCCTCTCCGTCGCACCCCCCCCGCCCAGGACCGGCGCCGCGCCGAAGCCCCAGTCGGCCGAGCTCGAGGAGGTCGGCATCGTGGGCGAGCGCGACCTCGGCTACGCCGTCTCGGCCGCCGCCACCGGCACCAAGACCGACACGCCGCTCCTCGAGACCCCGCTGGCGGTCCAGGTGCTGCCCCAGGAGGTGCTGCAGGACCAGCGGGCCACCACCCTCGACCGGGCGCTCGAGAACGTCAGCGGCGTCCACGCCGTCGCCACCCCGGGCAACAACGAGCTCATCTACCTCCGCGGCTTCTACACCCTCACCACCTTCCGGGACGGCGTCCGGATCGAGGAGTACGTCGGCTCCGGCCAGCGCACCCTCGCCAACGTGGAGCGGGTCGAGGTGCTGAAGGGCCCGGCCGCCATCCTCTACGGCCGGGTCGAGCCGGGCGGCATCGTCAACCTGGTGACCCGTCAGCCGGGCGCCACGGCGGCCTACTCGCTGGAGCAGGTCGTCGGCTCCTGGGACCAGTTCGTCACCACCGCCGGCGCCACCGGGCCGCTCCTCGGCGACACCCTGCTCTACCGACTGGACGCCTCCTACGAGAAGACCGGCTCCTGGCGCCAGGGGATCCACGCCGAGAAGCTCTTCCTGGCGCCGGTGCTCACCTGGCGCCCCACCGCCCGGACCTCCATCACCGCCCAGGCCGAGTACATCCACAACCCCTCGGTCTACGACTCGATGCAGAACGTACCCTTCGACGCCACCACCGGGCAGCTCATCCCCCTGCCGCGCCGGCAGAACCTCTCGCCACCGTCGCACCTGAAGTACGACACCACCCACCTGGAGCTCCGGTTGCTGCAGGCCCTGGCCGAGGGCTGGCAGGTCGACGCCCGGCTGGTGCGCCACGCCGTCAAGAACGAGGGGGCCTACTACCAGGCCGCCGACTTCTCGCCGGACGGCGCCGGGGGCTGGACCGTCACCAGCAGCCTCACGTCCCAGAAGGTCGAGCAGAACACCCTGGCCGCCATCGTGGACGTGACCGGCCACTTCGAGACCTTCGGGCTCCGCCACACGCTCCTGGTGGGCGCCGACTGGTACCGGTTCGAGACGCCGCTGACGGCCTGGCTGTCGGCCGACGTCTCCACCACCGACGCCTTCCACCCGGCGCCGCCGCCGCTCTCCATCGACCCGACCCTCTGGTTCGGCGCCGACGCCACCACCGACCACCTCGGCGTCTACGCCCAGGACCAGGTGGCGTTGCCGCTCGGCCTCCACGCCCTGGCCGGCCTGCGCTACCAGCGGGTCAAGCGCACCGGCAGCCAGTCCTTCGGCCCCGGGCTCGGCGGCGATGGGTCGGCCATCCCGGACGAGCCGCAGGACGATCAGGCGGTCACGCCGCGCGCCGGGCTCCTCTGGCAGGCAGGCGGGGCGGTCAGCCTCTACGCCAACTACGCGGAGAACTTCGGCGCCAACACCGGCTTCGACTGGCAGGGCGCACCGCTCGACCCGGAGCGCGCCCAGCAGGGCGAGGTCGGGGCCAAGGTGCAGCTCCTCGGCGGCAAGCTGTCCGGCTCGCTGGCCCTCTACCAGCTCACCAAGCAGAACGTGGCGGTGGACGACGTCCAGCACCCCGGCTTCCGGATCAACGTGGGCGAGATTCGCAGCCGCGGGCCGGAGCTCGACCTGCAGGGCGAGCTGCTCCCCGGCTGGAGCGTCCTGGCGAGCTACACGTACACCGACGTCGAGGTGACCAAGAGCACGCCCGGGAGCGCCTTCGCCGAAGGGAATCGGATGGCCAACGTCCCGCGCAACATGGCCAGCCTCTGGACCACCTACGCGCTCCAATCGCTCCTGCCGGGCCTGAAGCTCGGCGGCGGGCTGAGCTGGCGCGACGCCAGCACCGATCCCACCAACACGCTCGCCACCCCGGGCTACACCCTGGTGGACGCCATGGCGGCCTACCGGCTCGGCCTGGGCCGTGGGCACCTCTCGGCCCAGGTCAACGTCTCCAACCTGCTCGACGTGACCTACCACCAGAACGCCCAGGCCGTCGGGTCGGTCGGCTACCTCACCTACGGCGCGCCCCGGGCCGTGACCGCCTCGGTGCGGCTGGACCTGTAGCGCGATCGACGGGCGGCGGCGGAGCGGAGGCCATGGGCCGGAAGACCTGGGTGCTGGTCCACCGCTGGGCCGGCCTGCTGCTGGCCGGCTTCCTCCTGGTGGTGGGGCTCACCGGCAGCGCCCTGGCCTTCCGGCCCCAGCTCCGGGCCTGGCTCGACCCGCCGCTCCGGGTGGCCGACGCCGGGCGCCCTCCCCTGGACCCGCTCACCTTGCGGGAGCGGGCCCTGGCGCTGGTGGCGCCGTGGGGGCGCGTCGACGGGGTGCTGCTCCACCGGGAGCCCGGCGAGCCGTTCGAGGCCACCATCTCACCCGGCGACGAGGGCTCGGGCCCGGTCGATCCCCTCCCCTTCGACCGGCTCCTCCTCGACCCGGCCACCGGGGCGGTCCTGCTCCGGGAGACCGTCCCGGCCGGCCTCTGGCCCATCACCCGGCGCAACCTGCTGGACCTGATGGTGGCCGTCCACTACCGGCTGGCGGTGCCGGGAGAGGTCGGCACCTGGCTGCTCGGGCTGGTGGCGCTCCTCTGGACCTTCGACTGCTTCGTGGGGGCCTACCTCACCTTCCCGGCGCCGCGGCGGGGAGCTGGAGCCGGGGCGTCGCCGGTCGCGGCGGGGCGATCCTGGCTGGCGCGGTGGTGGCCGGCCTGGCAGGTGAAGGCCGGCGCCTCGGCCCGGCGCCGCACCTACGACCTGCACCGGGCCGGCGGGCTCTGGCCGTGGCTGCTCCTCCTGGTGCTGGCCTGGTCGGGCGTCGCTTTCAACCTGCGTGAGCAGGTCTACGAGCCGGTGACCCGGGTCCTGATCGGCACCACCCGCAACCCCCTCGACGGGCTCGCCCCCGTCGCCTCGGCGCCCCTCGCGGGCGAGCCGGGCTGGCCCGAGGCCCTGGAGACCGGGCGCCGGCTGATGGCCGGGCAGGCCGCGGCGCTCGGCTTCCGGGTGGAGCGTGAGGGCTGGCTCATCTCTGATCGGCCCCGCGGCCTCTGGTTCTACGCCGTCCGCAGCGACCGGGACGTCGCCGCGGGGCGCGCCGAGACGGTGCTGGCCTTCGAGGAGGCCAGCGGCCGGCTCGCCGCGCTCGCCCTGCCGACCGGCCAGCGCCCCGGCGTGACCACCACCACCTGGCTCTCGGCGCTGCACCGCGGGAGCGTCGGAGGGCTCGCGTATCGGTGGCTCCTCTTCGCCGTGGGGCTGGCGGTCGCCCTGCTCTCCAGCACCGGGGTCTGGCTCTGGTGGCGGCGGCGCCGGGTGCGCCCGGTTCCGAGCGCCTCCGAACGGCCATTCGTCGCACCCCGGTGACGTCCGGGCCTGGCAGCCCTAGATTCCTCTCCTGCGTCGCGATTCCGCGGCGCCGGAGGAGCGGCGATGAGCCTCGTCATGCTGGCGCTCGCCCTGGTGCTCGGCGCCGACCCGCCGGCCTCGGCGAGCCAGGCCGCTGCGCCCGCCCAGGCGTCGAGCCTCGACGAGATGTACGACCCGGCCTCGATGGCCACCGTGAGCGGCCTCATCGTGGCGCAGCACCGCCGGACTCGCGGCCCCCGGGACCTCTGCCTGGTGCTGCTGACCGAGCGAGGGACCCTGGACGTGCACCTCGGCCCCTTCGACTTCGTGGACGCCCAGCCGCTGCAGCTGGCCGGCGGCGACCAGGTGGTCGTCTTCGGCTCGCTGACCCGGGTGGAGGGCTACCAGATGATGATTGCCCAGGTCATCACGCGCGGCTCGGAGCGGCTCATCCTCCGCGATCCCTCCGGGACCCCGCGCTGGCCCGTGGGGACGCCGACCGCCGCCACACCGCAGGGGAAGTGAACCGCGCGGCGGGCGCCGCACCGCGCCACCGCCGGGTGGTCGGCGCGAGGCGCTGGACCTCGCCGGCCGGTCAGGTCCGACCGGCCCTGGCCGCCTGGGCCCGGCAGGCCGCCAGGTTGCGCTCCACCAGGGCCACCAGCCCCTCCTCGACCCGGCCCTGGGCCCGGCCCAGGCCGAGCTGGTGCAGCGCGTCGCCGAGGAGCCGGATCGCCTCGGCCCATTCTCCTCGTTCGGAGTGGCACCGCCCGGCCTCCCCCAGGCAGGCGCCGAGCCGGACGTGGTCCACCTGGCCGTCCGGGCCGGGCTTGGCGGCCTCTTCCGCGGCCTGGGCATAGCGCTCGAGCGCTGCGGCGGGCCGGTGGCGCGCCCGATGGCACTGTGCCGCCAGGAACAGCAGGGCCCCCCGGGCCCCCGCCGGTGGCTCGGCCACCGTCGCGAGCCACCGCAGCCCGTCCTCGGCGCTGGCCGCCGCCTCGGCCAGCCGGCCCGCCTCCCGGAGGAGGCTGGTCCGGCGCAGCACCTCCGCGAGCGCCGTGGCGGGGTCGGCGCACGGGGCCTCGCCCGTGATGGCGCAGAGCATCGCCATCCGCACGTGATCGGAGAGCGGCCCATCGGAGAGCGCGGTGGCTCGCAGCGTGGAAGCCTCCTGGCGACCCGCCTGGAGGTCCTCCCGCAGCGACCGCTCCAGGGCCCCCGCGTCGTCGGCCCCGCCCCAGAGGCGCAGCCGCTGGCGGGGCCCCTCCCCGGCCGGCGGACCAACCACCTCGCCGAGGTTGACGAAGAGGCGCGCCACCGCCCGGGTCTTCACGGGCAGCAGCGGCGCCAGGTGCGCCCGCAGCCGCTGGGCCAGCGCCACCCGGTGCGCTTCCGGCAGGCCGGCGAGCAGGCGCCGGCGCTGGGCCGGATCCCTGAAGGCGTAGACCAGCTGCCCGGGGAAGCCCGGGTGCCGGTACCCGAGGTCCTCCAGGACGGGGGCGTCCCCACCGCAGAGGTGCTCATCGAGGAGATCGACGAGCCGCTCGGTGGCCTCTTCGCCCAGGCCGAGCGCCGAGAGGAGCGGGCGGGCCGGGGCCGAGGAGCCGCAGAGCGCGGCCAGCTCGAGGAAGCGCTGCAGCGCCGGGTGCGCCGCTCCGTCGATCGCGGGCCCGCCGGCCAGGTCGTCGGCCGCCGCGGGCTCGCAGGAGAACGCCACGCTCACCCCGCCGAGCCGCTGCGCCGACGCGAGGAGCCAGGCGCCCGCGTGATCGGGGAGCGTGGTCTCGGGATCGACCTGCACCAGCAGCTGGCCCCCCCGCTGGTGCGGCGCCGCCACGGCGGCGAGGAGGGCCAGCGGCGTGCTCCTGCGGGCCGCCACGCCTCCCTCCCCCCGCCAGCGCCGCAGCGCCGCGGCAGGTTCCGCGCAGGCGGTGAGCAGCGCGAACGCGATGGCCCACGGCGTGCTGGTGGCGGCTCCGCCGGCTCGGACCACCTCCTCGGACGCGGCGACGATCGAGGCGCCGGGGAGGGAGGCCTGCGCCCACCGCCTGGTCACCCGGAACGCCACGAAGGCGGCCAGCCCGGGCCCGTCGGGCTCGAAGCCATCGAGTGAGAGGATGATCCGGGCCTGGGGGCTCACGGCGACACCGCGGCGAAGAGCCCCAGCTCGACCCCCTGCGCGAGCCAGCGCTCGACCTGCGCGGGCAGGCGGTCTCGCTCGGCGCCACGGCAGCGCGCCTCCAGGACCGCCAGCGCCTCCCCGACCGGAAGCTCCTCGAGCAGCTCGAGCAGCTGCGCCTGCCGGGGCGGTACCTCCAGCTCGAACAGCCTGGCGCCGGCGCGGCCGAAGAGCACCCACCTGCGCCGCCCGTGGCGGGGCGGGAGCGGCGCCCGCCGGTCCACCCCGGCCGCGCCGACGCGCCGCCGGAGGTCGCACAAGGGCCAGTGCTCCGACACCAGGCCGAAGCCCGGCCGTCGCCCGAGCCGGAGCGAGGCCCAGCCCTCGGCCTGGAGCCCCGCCGGGTCGAACGGCGCCGCCTCCTCCGCCAGCAGCACCTCCCGCCAGGCCGCGTCGATGGCGGCGGCCTCCAGCAAGGCGGCGCGCGGCACCAGCTCCGGGGTGCCGCCCCGCAGCCCCTGGGAGGGCAACACGCCGTCGAGGTGGCCCAGGAAGCCGTCGGCCAGGCGCTGGAGCCCGCCGCCGCGGGGCGGGTGGACCCGCAGGTAGCCGGCGGCCCAGCCGTTGAACTCCCAGTGGCCCATCAGGGCGGTCAGGAGCGGGAAGTCCTCCTGCATGGCCGTGAGGAGCCGGAACCAGTACTGCCGGTGATACACCGCCAGCCGCTCCCGGGCGGGACGGTCGGGGGTCTCCCGGACCAGGTCGCAGCTGGGCTGGGGGTAGCGATCGGTGCGTGCGCGCAGCCGGCCGCTGGAGCGGTCGAGCGGGTGGCGGAGCACCTCGCCGAAGCCGGCCTGCAGCGCGGCGAGCCAGGGCGGACCGCGCCGGCCGGTCACCGCCGCACCTCGCGCGCCCGGCCCACCTCGGCCACCACCTGGGCCAGCGGCGGGATGTGGCCGTCCCACTCGAGCAAGGTCGGGAAGGGTCCGCCGGCGCGCCAGGCCTCGGCGTAGAGCTGCCAGACCTCGGGGCAGACCGGGTGGTCATGGGTGTCCACGATGGTCCCGTCGGGCTCGACGGAGTGGCCGGCCAGGTGGACCTGCAGCACCCTCGTGAAGTCGATGGCCGCCAGGTACTGCCGCGGATCGAACCCGTGGTTCACGCTCGAGACGTAGACGTTGTTGACGTCGAGCATGAACCAGCAGCCCGCCGACCTCACCACCGAGGCGTAGAACTCCCACTCGGTGAGGGTCGAGCCGGCGAACTCGAGGTAGGTGGAGAGGTTCTCGAGGCCGAAGGGCCTGCCGAGCCGCCGCTGCACCGCCGCGGCGCGCTCGGCCGCCAGCTCGACCAGCTCGGGCCGGTAGGGCACCGGGAGGAGATCGTGGTGGCAGGCCCCGTGGGCACCGGTCCAGCAGAGGTGATCGGTGATGAACGGGGCGTCCACCCGATCCGCCAGCCTGGCCAGCCGGTCCAGGTAGGCCTGGTCCAGCGGCGCCTCGCCGAGGAGGTTGAGCCCCACCCCGTGGAGGACGATGGGATACCGCTCCGCCAGCCGGTCCAGGTGCAGGAGCGGCAAGGCCGCCCCGCTCATGAAGTTGTCGGCGATGATCTCGAGGTAGCCGAGGTCGGGCCAGGGCTCGCGGAGCTCGGCGTAGTGGGTGGGGCGGAGGCCGATCCCGAGCGCCTCGCTCGGGATGGCCCGCGCCGTTGCCCGCAGCGGCCCGCCGGGATCGGGGTGGGCCACGGACCTTTCCGCCATGGGCCGGCGTCCGCCGCGCCTACCAGCTCACGTACTCCGCTGGCGGATCGGCCAGCGGCAGCGCCCGGATGTGATCGACCACCCGCTGGAGCTCCTGCCTGGAGTACTGGGCGCGGAAGGAGGGCATGTTGGAGTAGGAGCTGCCGTCCGTGTTGTGACCCTGCGTCCCGAACGCCACGATGGAGAGGAGCCGGACCCCGTTCTCGGGGGTGGTCGCCTGGAAGGCGGCCATCCGCTCGGCGGCGGTGCCCGGCGGCACCACCAGCTTGAAGGCGCCGGCCGGCGTCCCGTGGCAGCCGGAGCAGGAGGTGGTGTAGATGGCCGCCCCCTGCAGCCCCTTGTCGGCGATCGAGTCCACGCAGCTGAACCCCTCGCAGGTGTTCATCCCCTTGCAGGAGTGGTCGGTCAGCACGCCGAAGCTCCAGGAGAGCCCCTTGCAGCTGTTGGCGCCGGCGCACCAGGCGTGGGTCTGCAGGTAGCCGCCGCGCGTCGCGCACAGCGTCTTGAACCCCGCCAGCGCGGCGGGTGGATCGTCGTACGACGGGATGGTGTTGGTGACCACGTTGTTGAACGTCGGGGCGCCGCACTCGACCGGATCGGCCGACTTGGAGCACCCGGCGAGGCCGCCGGCGCCGACCAGGCCGGCGAGGGCCGAGGAGAGCAGGCGGGTGGAGGGGAGCGCCGGACTTGCCTCCGCCAGGTGGGAAGGCTGCGACGTGGTGGTGGTGGTGGTGGTGCGCTTCATGGATTCACCTCTGGTGGGTGGTGGGACGGACCGCTGCGAGCTTGAGGTAGGCACGACGAGGCGATTTGACCTGGGTCAAGATGTCTCAATGGGCCGGCGACCCCGCCTGGAGGGGCCGCGGCGGAGCGGTCGGGGCCGAGCCGTCCCCGCGGAGGAGGAGGTCGAACTCGACGCGGCAGGCGTCCTCGACCTTCACGAAGAGCAGGGACGGCCGCTCGACCCGGTGCGCCTCGAGGGAGACCTCGAAGGCGCCGCGGGCCCGGGCGGTCCCGTCGGGCCGGAGCTCCACCTCGAGCGCGACGTCGAGCGGGCGCTTCACCCCGTGGAACTCGAGCTCCCCGGCCAGGCGCAGCTGGACCGGCGCGCCCGGCGGCCCCGCGGGGAGCGCGCCGGCGCCCTTGAAGACCACGAAGGGGAAGGCGGCCGACTCCAGCACCTCCTGCATGTGGACGTCGCGGTTCCGGTCGCCGGAGTCGAACGAGGCCACCGGCACGCGCAGCTGGGTGATGACCCTCCCCTCCGGCTGCAGGACGGCCTTCCCCTCCAGGCGCGCCGAGGTGGCGGTCACCTCGTGCAGCTTGTGGACGATCCGGTACCGGGCGGTGCTGGCGCCGGGGTCCACCGTGAAGGAGGTGCCGGTCAGCAGCGCCAGGGCCAGGGCGAAGGTGGTCATGGCGCCCCCTAGAAGACCAGCACGGCCACGCCGCCGGCCACGGCCGCCGTGGTGAGGTACCCGAGGGCCAGGTGGGCCTCGGCCACGTCGCGCTGGTTCACGTAGCCCTCGCGCGACGCGGTGTAGATCCCCAGGCCGACCTGCGCGGCCATGGCCACCGCGGCGGTGATCATGGCGATCCGGTGCACCATCATCCGGTCGAGCCTGGCGGGCGCCTTCACCGGCGCCGGCGCCAGCAGGGCCAGGAGCCCGGTGGCGGCGAAGACCCCGGCGGTGCCGTAGGCGAGCACCTTGTGGCTGAGGGCGTACCGCTCCGTGTTGGGGCCGCCGTTGAACTTGTCATCGAAGCTGAGCTGGCCCACCGCGGTGGTGGCCACCGTCAGGCCGAGCAGGGCGAAGCCGAGCCCCTGGTGGAGGTTGAGCATGGTCCGGCGCCGCTCCAGCGCCGCCTGGTCGGGGGCGTCGGCGGGGGGCGCGGCGGCCCCGAGCAGGTCGAAGTCCAGCCCCTGGGGCTCGGGCGCCGCCAGGGTGACGTGCAGGTCCGAGCGGGCGCCCACGCCTGGCCCCCCGGCGAGGAGGCCGCCCAGGGGCGGCTCCAGGTGGAGCGAGAGCCGCTCCTGCCAGGCGGCCGCCGGACGAGGCGCCAGGGCCGCCAGCGCGGCGGCCAGGAGCAGCCACGAGCGGTGGCGGCGTGGGTGGTCGGGTGCGGCTCGAGGCGCCGGGTCGGTCAAGGCTGCTCCTTCGCCCAGTGGCAGGTGTTGCAGCTCCCGTCGGTGACCGGATCGGGCATGCGGCGCATGCCGACCGTGGCCACCAGCGGGAAGTCCAGGGGCTCGGCGGTGTAGAAGTTCCCGGCCCCGTTGCTGGTGAGCGCGATGACCCGCCCGCTCCGGTCGGTCAGCCGGACCTCCGACCCTGGCGGGAGCCAGGTGCCGGCGGCGGTCCAGCGCTTGGCCCCGCGCCCGTCGTGGCAGCCGAGGCAGTCCTCGCCCGGGGCCATGAGCGGCCCCTCGTCGGGGATGCAGCCGCCGAGGAGCGCGGCGAGGGCGAGGGCCCCCAGGCCGGCGCGACGCCGCGAGGGGCGGCGCGCGCCGGCGGCGCTGGACTCCGAGGGGTTCACCCTGGCGGCAGCAGGTCGGCCGGGAGGTCGCCGGCGGCCGGGTCGAAGGTGAGGGCCGCCTCCAGTTCGGCGGCCACGGCGAACGACGGGGGGAGGAGGGGCGCGCCCAGGGTGGCGACGGCCGGATCCTCGGCGGGCGGGGGCGGCGGCGGCGCCGGGGTGGTGCTCTTGCTGCTGCCGCAGCCGGCGGCCAGCAGCACGAGCCCGGCGAGCAGCAGGGGGCGTGGGTTCATGGCGCGCCTCAGAACTTCACCCAGATGTCGTCCACCGCGTGGATCATCACGTCCGCCTTGGCCGCCAGCTCGAAGTAGGTGGGGTCCTTGACGGCCAGGGCCCTGATCTTGGCGAGGGTGTTCGGGTTGGCGCTGTAGGCCCCCTTGCCGACCCAGACGATCTGCGCGTCGGCGAGGTAGCCGGAGAGCAGCGCCGCCACGTCGGCCTGGGTGTGCTTCTCGTTGGTGGCCGCCAGGTTGAACTTGTTCCAGCCCGGCTGGCGGGCCGGGTGGATCCGCACGGTGGGCGACTGGTTGGAGAGGCTGCCGTCGGCGGCCGGGTAAGCGGTCCAGTCCACCACCACGTCCTCTCCGCCGCCGGGTCGCTTGCAGGACTGCTTGGTGCCGAACTGGACGGCGGTGAACGGGGCGTTGGGGGCGGTGGAGCGGACGGCCACCCGGTAGCTCTGGTCGTCGGCCTCCGAGTCGAGCGCCGGGTTCTTGGTCCAGGTGAGCGAGGTCACCGCGCCGGCGGCGTCCCTGGTGATGACCGGGCGCCCGAAGACGCCGTCGATGATCGGCCGGACGCCGGTGAAGCCGGCCGGGATCAGCACCTCGACCTTGTAGGTGTCGAGCTCCACGGGGGTGGCCGCGCCGGGCGCGGTGTAGGCGCAGCCGTGAGGCACCGCCAGGACCAGCTCGTAGCTCTTGCCCGCCACCGCGAAGGGCAGCTGGGTGTTGACCACGCCCACGTGGGCGGGCGCCGGCGCGGCGGCGAGGACCGCAACGGCCACCGCCACCGTCCGGGCAGCTCGCGCCCAGCGGGCACGGTGAGAGGGGGAGGGCACTGCGGCTTCGACTCGAGACATGGCGACTCCTCGCCGGACCTCTGCGGACCGGTGGAACGGGTTTCTTTCGATGCGGGCTCTGCGCCCCCTGGGCCACCGCGGGAGCCCTCCGCGATGGCGGCCGGCCGCCGGAGTCAACCGGTGGCGCGGCCCGTCGGGCACGTCCCTGAGTTGGGCTCGGTCGGTCGATTTGGGAAGTGGGACAGGGGCTCCCTGATGGGTTCAAGTTGCTGATTTTGCTGTTGTTTGCGGCAACTCGTCGCACTCTGGCGGACGGCACGACAGGAAGCGACCCTCGGCAGCGGCTGCCGCGGCAGGCGGGACCCACCGCAGGCGCCGTCCGCCATGGCCGTGTTGCCGCGCCGTCAGCGCCGGCCGATGCGTCCAGGCCAGCATCGGAGCAGACCACTCCCGCGATCGTGCTGGTGCCTCAGCCCCGCCGGTTCCCCACCACCACCTGCACCTGGAACCGCTCGCCGGCCTGCAGGCGCCGCACCGGCACGGTGAGGCCGTTCATGGCGAACTGGCAGCACGCCACCTGGCCCGGCGAGGTGCGCCCGTGGGCCTGCAGGGTGGCCCGCCAGAGCTTCAGCTGGCCCTCCTGCGGCTCCGCCTCCACCAGCAGGACCGCGTGCCCCTCCGGGTCGAGACCGGAGCGGCGCAGCGCCTCGCCCAGGCGGAGCTCCATGGTCCCGCAGCGGCGGGAGACCTGGGCCTCGAGCTCGGAGGCGATCTCGTAGACGTAGCGGGGCGGGGGTGGCACGCCAGCCGGCGGCAGGGGCTCCTCCGGCGGAGCTGGCGCGGGCAGGGAAGGCGGCGACCTGAGCTGGGCGGCCAGCACCTGCGGGGAAACTCGCTCGAGGGGGCCAGGAAGCTCGGGCGGCGGCGGCCACGCCGCAGCCGGCGGCGGAGCTGTGGGCGTGAGGCCCGACCCTGGGTCGGAGGGCTCGTCCGGCCGGTCCAGCCGGGCCAGCAGGGCCACGCTGCCCGCGAAGAGCGCGCAGATGCCGGCCACCGCGACGGCCACCACCACCCACCGCGACCGGTCGCGAGACGGCGCCCGGACCGCCGGAACTGCCCCAGCGCTGCGTGTGCTCCGTGCCGACATGGATGACGCTCAGCATGCGTCAGCCACTTGACGCTGGGTAGCGTCGTCTCGTGCGTCCAGAGGTCGCAATGCCGCCCGGCCAGCTTCAGCGCGGCGCGCCCACCGCCCCGCCAGGCGCCAGGTGCCTGCGGAAGAACTCGATGGTCCGGCCGATCATGAGGACCTGGTTCTCGCGCTTCTGCGCGCCGTGCCCCTCGTCGGCGAAGATCACCAGCTCCACCGGGACGCCGCGGGCGGCCAGGGCGTCGTGGATCTGCACCGCCTCGCCCACCGGCACGCGCGGGTCGCTGGCCCCCTGCTGCACCAGCAGCGGCGCCCGCACCCGGTCCACGTAGCTGGTGGGCGAGAGCTTCACCAGCGCCTCCCGGTCCTTGACCGGGTCGCCGTATTCGGTGGTGCGCAGGATGCGCCGGTAGGGCGCGGTGTTCTCCAGGAAGGTGACCAGGTTGGCGATGCCCACCACCGAGGCGCCGGCGTCGTAGGCCCCGGCGAACATGGTCATGCCCACCAGCGCCGAGTAGCCGCCGTAGCTGCCGCCGGTGATGCCCACCCGCGGCGCCGCGCCCTCCACCGCGAAGGCCCGCCGCGCCCAGGTGGCGGCGTCCTCGATGTCCGTGATGATGGCCAGCCGGCGCGCCCCGTCGTCCGCCTGCAGCCACGACTTGCCGTAGCCGTCCGAGCCGCGCACGTTGGGCTGCACGAAGACGAAGCCGGCGTCCACGTAGAGCTGGGCGCGGGCGCTGAAGCCCGCCAGGGTCTGGGCCTCCGGCCCGCCGTGGAACTCCACCACCACCGGGCAGGGCCCGCCCGGGCAGGCGGCCGGGCGGCGCACGAAGGCCGGGATGGGGGTGCCGTCGCGCGCCGGGTAGCTGGTCAGCTCGGCCCGGGCGAAGCGGCGGGTGTCCACCTCCGGGGCGCTCGGCACCACCCAGCGCGCCAGCTTCCCGGTCTTCCAGTCGAGCACCCAGCTGGCCTGCGGCGCCGTGCCGGTGTCCACGCCCAGCACCTGGAAGCGGCCGTCGTCAGAGGCGGCGCCGGCCAGCACGTGATCGGCCGGCGGCAGCCGCGGCAGCGCCAGCGGCTTGAAGGTGCGGGCGTCGAGCGCCGCCACCCGGGTGGAGCCGGCCTGGTTCACGGTGTAGAGGATGCGCCGCCGGGCCCGGTCGATGGCGGCCTCCTCCACGCTCCACCCGAGCTCGGGCGTCACCGGGGCGAGCTGGCCGGCGCGCCAGCGGTAGAGCCGGCGGTGCTCGCCGAGCTTGTTGGTCACCACCAGCAGCTCGCCCTCGGCGGCGCCGTAGGAGGCCTGGTACTCCACCTGCTCGCCCTGGCCGAAGAGCGGGGTCAGCGCCCGGGTGGCGGGCGACCACTCGAACCACTCCGAGGAGAGCGCCCCGGTGGCCTTGGTGAGCAGCAGCCGGCCGTCGAGGCGGGAGTCGGCCACCGACCAGAGCCCCGGCTCCTCCACCAGGAGCTCGGTCGTCCCGCCGGCCAGGTCGTGGCGGTAGACGGCGTAGGCGTCGGGTCGGCGGTCGTTGGCGCGGTAGTAGAGCCAGCGGCCGTCGTCGGAGACGTGGGTGGCCACCGTCTGCACGCCGGGCCGGTGCTGCACCAGGCGCAGCGGCCCGCCCTCGGCCGACAGGAGGTAGAGGCCGGGGTTCTCCTCCCCCTTGCGGTCGCGCTGCACCACCAGGGTCTTCCCGTCCGGCGTGAGCGCGGCCAGGGTGGTGGCGTCCTCGCCGCCGGTGAGCTGCACCGGGAAGCGGTCCGGCCCGTCGAGCCGCCAGATCTGCGGCACGCCGGTGACGCGCCACCCGAAGAAGAGCCGCCGGCCGTCGCGGGTGGGGATGCCCAGGCCGGGGGCCCGCACGTCCAGCATCGCCTGCACGGCCCTCGAGAGGTCGGGGGCGATGGGGCGCGGGGCGAAGCGGGCCAGCAGCTCGGGCGAGACGGAGGCGGCGCCGTGGCCCTGGTAGCCAGCGGCGGCGGGCGCCGGGGCGGCCGCGGGGGGCGCCGCCGGGGGCGCGGCCTCGGCAGGTGCCGAGGCGGGGGCGAGGGCGAGCAGGGCGGCGACGGCGAGCGGAAGGAGGGGCATGTGCGGCTCCTGGTCAGGGGCGGTCCACCCATCTAGTCGGGAAGCTGCCCACCGTCAGCAGGAGGTGCGGGCGCCCCGGACGTGACCGCCACCCGCCCGGGCGGCACCCCATCGGCGCCCGCTCCGCGGCCGGCCCTCGGCCCACAATCGCGCCACCCCGCCAGCCGGCGGAGGAGGAGGCCACACATGGGCGCCAAGAAGATCCTGATGCTGGTCGGCGACTTCGTCGAGGACTACGAGGCCATGGTGCCGTACCAGATCCTCACCATGGTGGGGCACACGGTGGACACCGTCTGCCCCGGCAAGAAGAAGGGCGACACCGTCAAGACCGCGGTGCACGACTTCGTGGGCGACCAGACCTACGTGGAGCTGCCGGGTCACCGCTTCGCCATCACCGCCAGCTTCGAGGAGGCCACCGCCGGCGCCTACGACGCGCTGTGCCTCCCGGGCGGGCGGGCGCCCGAGTACCTGCGCCTGAACCCGCAGGTCATCGCGCTGGTGCAGGCCTTCGACCAGGCCAGGAAGCCCATCGCCGCCATCTGCCACGGGCCGCAGATCCTGGCCGCGGCCGGCGTGCTCAAGGACCGGAAGGTGATCGCCTACCCGGCCTGCGGCCCCGAGTGCAGCGCCGCCGGCGCGAGGTTCGGCGAGGTGAACGCCACCGCCTCCAACGCCCTCACCGACGGCAACCTGGTGACGGCCCCGGCCTGGCCGGCCCACCCGGCCTGGATGCGGCAGTTCCTGCAGCTGCTCGGGTCCACCATCGTGGCCTGAGCCACCCGGCGCGGCGCCGCCCGGGAGACCGGGCGTCCGTGCAGCCGCTGGCCGGCGACGCCCGGGGGCGGCGCCTGGCGCCGGCCCCCGCGCGCCGGCGAACGCGCCTACGCCAGCAGCGCCTCGACCCGGGCCTTGAGCGCGGTCCGCTGGATCTCGTCGCCGCTGAGCCGCTCGCCCAGCTCCTGGCCGTTCTTGAAGAAGACCACCGTGGGCGCCGCGGTGACGCCCAGCCGGGCGGCCAGCCCGGCGCTGCCCGGGTGCTGCACCTTGAGGAAGCGCACCTTGCCCGCGAACTTCTCGGCCACCGCCGCGTAGCGGGGGGCCAGCGCCTCGCACGGCTTCGAGCCGGCCGTGTAGAAGTCGAGCACCACCGGCAGCTTGGCCCCCACCACCTGGGCCTCGTAGTCCGCCTCCCCGAGCTCGGTCACGTGCAGCGCCGCCTCGGTCTCGCTGGGGTTCTCGGACGGCGGGAGCCGGATGTGGAAGGGGTTGGCCATGTGGTCCTCCAGTGGCACGGACGGGTCCAGCCGGGCGCGGGAGCGCCCACGCTCGTCGTGCGTGGTGCGGTGTTCGGGAAGAGGGAGGCGGGTGCCTCCCCTGCATGGCGTATAGCGCGCCTGGCGCCTCGTCACACGCCGATCGCGCCGCACCTGGCCGGCCGGGCCCCCAGGGCACCCTGCCCTTCTCGCCGGCGCCGGTGCAGACTGTGCGCCTGCGCGGGCGGCCAGCCCGCGGGAGGTCGCGATGGCATCGTCCGGCTGGAAGGCGGCGCTCTTCACCCCGCTGCAGGTGCTGCTGACCCTCCTCCTCTTCGCCGAGGTGGCGCTGGTGCTGGGGCTGGCGGCCTGGCCCGGCGCGGCCCTCTTCCTGGCGGTGGAGGCGCGGCTGCCGACCGGGGCGTCCTGGCGGCTGCCGGCGCTCTGCGTGGCGGGGGCGGCCGGCTACTTCGTGGCCGGCCTGGCCCTGCTGCTGCTGGTGCCGGTGGTGCGCTGGGCCACCTTCGCCCTCGGCACGCCGGTGGGCCGCTTCCCCTTCCTGTCCATGGGCGCCTGGCGCTGGGCCTCCTACAACGCGCTGACGCTGCTGGTGCGCTTCACCTTCGTCAACTGGGTCCGGGTGACGCCGTTCCTGCCGGCCTACCACCGGCTCATGGGCGCCCGCATCGGCAGCCGGGTGCAGATCAACACCGCCGTGGTGGCCGACCAGAACCTCCTCACCATCGGCGACGACACGGTCATCGGCGGCGACGTCACCCTGGTGGCCCACTCGGCCGAGCGGGGGCGCCTGGTGACCGCCCCGGTGATCATCGGCCGCAACGTGACGGTGGGGCTGATGGCCGTGATCATGCCCGGCTGCACCATCGGCGACGGCGCGGTCATCTCGGCCGGCGCGGTGCTCTCCAAGTACGCCCAGGTCGGGCCGGGCGAGGTGTGGGCCGGCGTGCCGGCGCGCCGGGTGGGCCGGCTGCGGCGGGGCGCGCCCGCGCCGGGGGCCTGAGACCGCCGCTCGCGCCGGAGGGGTCCGGCCGGCGCCCCTACCGCCGCGCGATGGCCTGGGCCTCCAGCGCCAGCCCCTCGACCACCGAGTGGAAGCCCTTGAACTGCTCGAGCCGCGCCGCCGGCAGGCGGGCGCGCAGCTCGGCGGCCAGGCGGGGCACCCGCGCCGTGCCGCCGGTGCTGCAGACCACCCCGATCTCGTCCGGCGCGACCCCGGCGGCGCGCACGGTGGCGTCGAGGCAGCGCAGGATCTGGTCCACCTCGCGGCCGCTGGCCTCCTCGAAGCCCGCCCGCGTCACCGGCTCGGTCACCTCGATGCCCGGGTAGCTGAAGGTGACCTCCGCCTCCAGCCCGGTGGAGAGCGTCCGCTTGGCCTGCTCGATGGCCTCGAAGAGCTGGAACCCCTGGGTGTCCTCCACCAGCACCGTCAGCTGGTCCATGCGGCGGCGGTCCTCTTCGGAGAGGGCCCAGCGCCGCACGTCGGCGAGGAAGCTGGCCACGTCGCGCCGCAGCAGGATGGAGAGGTGCGCCGGCGAGCAGAGGTGCTGCACGATGCCCTGCGGCATCCGCAGCACGTTGGAGCCGAACGGCTGCCGGTAGGCCACCTCGGCGCCGAAGTGCCGGCCCACCTGGGAGCGCATCAGCGAGGCGTCGAGGGCGTCGCCCGCCACCGCCACGCCCCCCACCGCCAGCACGTCCTCCCGCACCGGCGGGCGGGGCCCGACGCGCAGCACCGTGAAGTCGGAGGTGCCGCCGCCGAAGTCGCCGATCAGCGCCAGCTCCTCCCGCTGGGCGGCCGCGCCGAAGGCGCGCGCCGCGGCCACCGGCTCGGGCAGGAAGTGGATCTCCTCGAAGCCGGCGTGGGCCGCCGCCCGGCGCAGGCGCGCCTCGGCGAAGGCGTCGTCGTCGCCGTCGAAGTGGACCGGCCGCCCCAGCACCACCCGCCGCACCTCCACGCCGAAGAAGGCGTCGGCGCGCAGCCGCAGCTGGCGCAGCAGCGTGCCCACCAGCTCCTCGGCCGAGACCAGGCGGTTGCCGATGACCGTGCCGCGGAAGGAGCGGGTGCCGAGGTGGCGCTTGATGGACCGCAGCAGGCGCGCCTCGCCGCCGTGCTCGACGAACTGGCGGAGCGCCTCGCCGCCCGAGTAGACGCCCCCGGCGCTGGGGAAGCAGAGGATCGACCGGAGCACCGTCGGATCCTTGGCCAGCGGATCGAGCGGCACCGGCTCGAAGAGCCGGTCTCGGCTGGCCGCGGCGAGGAGCGAGTTGCTGGTGCCGAAGTCGACGGCGTAGATGGTGGGGGCGGCGGACATGTGGGCGCGCCGGGTCCGCTGGCGGCTCGCGGCGCGGCCCTTCTATGCCACGCCGGCGCCGGCCGGGGCCACCGGGCGGGCGCAGGGCGCCGCGCGCGAACGTCGGACGCATGGCCCGAACGTTCGCCACCTGCGCGATCCTGGTCGGGCTCCTGGCCCGGTCGCGGTCCTCGTCGCGGTCCTAGTCGCGGTCCCGGTCCCGGTCGTGGTCCCGGTCGCGCCCCCGATCGTGGTCGCCTCGGTCGCCGTGGTTCCCGGGATGGCCGTCGTTGCCCTGCGAGGTGCGCCCCCCGCGCCCCCAGCCCCTGCCGTGGAGCGGCACCATGCACCCGGAGGTGGCGAGGACGGCGGCGGCGGCGGCGAGCGCGATGAGGGTTCTCATGAGACCGACCTTCCCGTGACGCGACCCGCATGGACCACCCAGCGGGGCGTTCCCCAGGAGGAGTGCACCGCACGTGCCCGTTGGCGCCGGCCCCATGGGGCTGCGCGGGCCGGGGGCTTGTACCGGGCCGGCCCGGGGGGCACCCTCGAGCCTGCCCCGCCGAAGCTGCCCAGCTGCACGCGCTGGTTGGCCCCAGGAGACCCATGCTCGAGTCGAACACCACAGCGGATACGACGCCGGTCCGGGTCGCCGTCGCGGCGCAGTTCACCCAGGAGAAGGCCAGCTCGCTCCACCAGCTCGCGCTGCGGGTTCCGCCCGGGACCAGCATCGACCTCTACTTCGGCGAGGTGCGCGAGTGCCAGGACGCGGCGCTCCTCCTGCTGGCGCGGGACGTCATCACCGGCACGGCCCACTTCGTCTTCCACGGCCTGACGCACCACCAGGCCGTCCTGCTCGGCTACCTCGGGCTGCCGGCGTGGCCGGCGCGCGGGTGGACGCCGCGCCGGCACTAGGGCGCCGCCGTGCTGCTCGTCTACGGCGCCAACGGCTACACCGGCGCCCTGATCGCGCGCCGCGCGCTGCAGCAGGGGCTGGCCCCGGTGCTGGCCGGCCGCGACGGCGCCGCCGTCGGGCGGCTGGCCGTGGCGCTCGGCCTGCCGCACCGCGCCTTCGGGCTCGACGACCCCGGCGCGCTCGACGCCGGGCTGGCCGGCGCCCGCGCCGTGCTCCACTGCGCCGGCCCCTTCTCACGCACCGCGCGCCCCATGGTGGAGGCCTGCCTGCGGCGCGGGGCCCACTACCTCGACATCACCGGCGAGGGGGAGGTCTTCGAGGCGCTGGCCGGCCGGGACGGCGAGGCGCGAGCGCGCGGCGTGACGCTGCTGCCCGGCGCCGGCTTCGACGTGGTCCCCTCGGACTGCCTGGCCGCCCACCTGGCGGCGCGCCTGCCCGGCGCGGTGCGGCTCACCCTGGCCTTCCAGGGCGGGGGCGCGCCGTCGCGCGGCACCGCCCTCACCATGGCCGAGGGGCTCCACCGGGGCGGCATGATCCGCCGCGGCGGCGCGCTGGTGGCCGTGCCGGCCGCCTGGAAGGTCCGGGCCTTCGACTTCGGGAACGGACCGGTGCGCTGCCTGACCATCGCCTGGGGCGACGTCTGGACCGCCTGGCACTCCACCGGCATCCCGGACATCGAGGTCTACATGGCGGCGCCGGCCGGCGTGCGCGCCGTGGTCCGGGCGTCGCGCCTGGTGGGGCCGCTGCTGGGTGCCCCGCCGGTGCAGCGGATCATCGCGGCGGCGGTGCGGCGCCTGGTGACCGGCCCGACCGCGGTGGCCCGCTCCAGGACCCAGGCCGTGCTCCACGGCGAGGTGGAGGATCCCTCGGGGAGGCGCGCCGCCGCCCGCCTCACCGTCGTCGACGGCTACACCTTCACGGCACGGGCGGCGGTGGCCTGCGCCCAGCGGGTGCTGGCCGGCGGGGTGCCGACCGGCTTCCAGACGCCGTCGCGCGCCTTCGGCGCCGACTTCGTGCTGTCGATCGAGGGGAGCAGGCGCGCGGACCTGGGCTGAAGGTGCCGAGGCCGGGCGCCGGCTCAGGCCCTCCAGCGCCGCGCCAGGAACCCCGTGGCCAGGTCGAGGTCGAGATCCGCCACCAGCAGCCCAGCCTGGCCGTGCGGCTGGAAGCAGAGCAGCGTGCCGTCCGGGCGCGCCACCGCCGTGGTGGTCGGCGAGCCCGGGCTGGCGCAGTTCACCGTGGCGAAGAAGCAGGTGTTCTCGGCGGCCCGACAGAGGACCGCCACCTCGTGGAAGGTGTTGCGCGGGTCGCCATAGGAGGTGGGGCGGAAGCCGCCCGGCTCGGCCTCTCCGAAGTGCGGGTGGAAGACCACCTGGGCGCCGCGGAGGGCGGCCCAGCGCACCGTCTCGGGGTAGCGCCAGCCCTCGTGGCAGATGGCCACCCCGAAGGTGAGCGGCCCCACCTGGAAGGTGCGCCGCTCCGTGCCCGGCGTGTAGATGGCCTCCTCGCTCGGGTCGAGCTGGACCTTGTCCTGCCACCCGATCGGCTGGCCGTCCGGACCGACCACCAGCGTGGTGATGCGCAGCGCGCCGTCCACGAACCGCTCGGTGCCGAGCACCACCGCCACCCGCCACCGGGCGGCGGCGGCCGCCACCGCGGCGTGGGCCCGGGCGAAGAAGGCCGGGTCGGCCGGCGGCACCGGCGCTCCCAGCGCCCGGTAGCCCGGGACGTAGCACTCCGGGAAGCAGACCAGCGCGGCGCCGGCGCCCGCCGCCTGCTCGATGGCCCGCTCGACGCGCGCCACCGCGTCGTCCGGCGTCGCCGGGAAGGGCAGGTTGGCGAGCGCGACGCGGACGGTGGGCATGGCTCTCCCCGGTGGGGGTGCTACCCCGTCAGCCAGATGTAGCCCTGCACGTCCATCAGGTCCCGGCACCCGTGCGGCGCCAGCAGCGGCGTCAGCGCGGCGCCGAGGTCCAGCACCTTCCGGTAGGTCGTCCAGTTGAGCGCGCTGTCGTAGTGCAGGTCGAGCTGCAGCCGCTCGGCGGCGGCCCTGGTGGCGACCGGCTTGAGGAAGAGGTGCCTGGCGGGCTGGGCCAGGAACGGCAGGAGGGTGGCCACCGTCCAGCTGGCGACGCGCTGCCCGGGGACGCCCGGCAGCGCCTCCACGGCCTTCAGGTAGTCGCCGAAGGTCTGCTCGTCGACCTCCGGCGCCTCCAGCACGCTGGCCAGCGCCGCGAGGAAGCCCTGCGCGGCCGGCGCGTCGCGCAGCGCGGCGGTGAGCCTGGACTTCTCGGTCGGGAAGAGGAGGTTGGTCTTGCGCTCCACCTCCAGGACGCACCGGGTGGCCTCCTCCACCTGGCCCTGCTGGAGGAACGCCCTGAGCTTGCCGCCGCCCAGCAGCGCCTCGAAGGCCTGGTGGGCCTCCCACTTGGGGGTGCGCTCCTCCGCCAGGTACCTGGCCCCCGTGAAGCCGCCCGGGTAGGCCTCCAGGAAGCCGGCCAGCGCCTGCTCCTGGTTGGTGGTGGCGTAGCGGCGGGCCGGCCGCGAGGCCGCCTTGGCCCGGGTCGCGGCCTGCTCCTCGCGCTCCTGCACCTTGGTGGCTGCCTCGGCCCACTCGCCGGCGCGCACCACGTGCAGCGACCGGACCGGCACCAGCACCGGCTTCCGCTCCGGGTGGCCGGGGAAGAGCACGCGAACGGACTCGCCCTGGGCGGCGCAGACCATCCCCACGCCCCAGCTCTCGTTGAAGCGGCTCTTCACGTGCATCCCGACCGTCGGCCGGATGGTGCTGCCTGCGCCGGTGTTGCCCTCGTCCACGTCGCCTCCCTTGGTTGCCAGTGACCCTGCACCTGCCGAACCGAAAAGTGGAGCAGGTTACCGCGTTCCGGACTTCCAGGCAGGCCCGCCGCCGACAGCCCCCTGCCGACTGGCCTTTTCCGGGACCCGGGCTCTCACTTCTCGAGCCCCAGGAGCGCGCGCCAGCGCAGCGACGCAGGCCACCGGGCGAGGCCGTTGATCGCGAAGCTCCCGGTCGGGGTGGTGGTGGGGCCCGGGTCGGCGCCGGGGACCGGCGTGATGGCAGCGCCCGGCGTGATGGCTGCGGTCGTCGGAACCACCTGCACCGCGGGCGAGGCAGGTTCGCACGGGTCACCGACGGCGAGCGCGCCCGGGGAGGCAGCGGACAGCAGGTGGATCGGTCGAGGGGTCATGGCAGCCCGGGGCGAGGCCGGAGTGGGAGCCTGAGAGGGCGAGGCAGGCGCGCCACGTCCCGGGCCGGTGCCAACGCATCGGTCATGCCAGCGGTGGAGCTCCTGGCACGAGCGGCCGGACGCCCGTGCGCCTCCTCACAGGTCGACCGGATCCCGCCGGCTTCGCCGCGCGCGCCCCGTCACCCGGGCCGGCCCACGGCGCCGCCCTGCCCTCGGACCCCAACCAGAATGAACGAGCCGTTCATCCAGACTGGCTCCATCCGGAGCCGGGCGCTCGGCGTCGATGCTGTCACCCAGCGTGCGCGCCGCCGCGCAGGTGCTTTGGGGTGGGCCCGGACTTCCAGGCCCACCTGCACGGGGCACGTCCATCATGGGGCCAGGTTCCGGGTGGCTGGATGGAGTCCGGGTCGAGGCGGCCGCCTCGACCCGCCGCGCCAGGTCTCACCTGGCGCACAGGGGGCACGGACGCCAGCCGCGGGACCCGTGAGGACGCCATGCGAGCTCCTGTCCGGGCATTCCTTCGAGGGTCTGCGGCGGTGGTGGCCATCGCGAGCTGGGCCGGGTGCGGCAGCGGCACCACCAGCGCCGACCTCCTTCCGGAGGCCAGCTGCTTCAACGGCATCGACGACAACGGCGACGGGCTGGTCGACTGCGGCGACCCGTCCTGCCTGCCTGGCGCCGAGTGCGTGGCGGCAGCCGAAGGGTTCGAGCTCGGGACGCGGGTCGAGGTGGTGGAGGCCTGCCCCGCCGCCTTCCCGGACGCCGACCTGGCGCTCGGCCAGGGGCTCCAGGCCAGCGCCACCTGCGGCGCCTGCGGGTGCTCCGCGCCGGATGCCCAGTGCTACGCCCCGATGACCACCTACGGGAGCAACGACTGCACGGGCCCCTCCATCCACGCCGCGTCGGTCACCACCGCCGCCATCTGCGTCGGCGCCGAGGCCTCCACGACCGGGATGCGGAGCATCCACTTCGGCAGCGTGCGGCTCTACCCCGGCCCCTGCCAGCCGACCAACCCCATCGCCGCCACCACCTGGACGGAGCGCACCCGGTTCTGCGGCACCATCCACCTCGGCGGCGGCTGCGCCACCGGCCAGGTGTGCGCACCAAAGGCCACCAGCCGCTGCGCGCTGGCCGGGGGTTCGCGGGCGTGCCCGGCCGGCTACGCCAAGGCCAACCAGGCGTCGTGGTACGCGGGCGTGGACGACCAGCGGCTCTGCCCGTGCTCCTGCGACGCCGCCACCGGGTTGTCCTGCGCCGGGTTCACCATGGAGCTCCTCGGCAGCATGTGCGCGGACCCGTACGCCACCGTGACCCAGGACACCTGCGAGGTGCGGGAGTTCGGGAGCCACATGGCGGCGAGGGCGCTCGGCGGCCCCGGCGGGAGCTGCGCCCCGCACGGCCCGGGCGCCATGACCGGCACGGCGCTCCCCTCGGGCGAGCAGACGCTCTGCTGCCTCCCGTGAGGGCCTGCCCGTGGCGACCACGCCTCTCGCACCTCCCCGCGCCGCCCCGGCGTCGCGGCCGCGACGCTCCACCCCGCACCGAGGAGGGCTCCCCATGAAGGCACTCCGACTCCTGCTGCTTCCCCTGGCCCTGGTCCTGCTCTCCTGCGGCGGCGGCGGCGGCGACGACGCGACCTGCCGGCAGAACACGCCGGCCCTGCAGTACCGGCTGCACCACGACGCCGACGCCACCTCCGGCCAGACCTCGCCCTCGGTGAACGCCGACACCTTCCTGCTGGCGGTGCGCTTCGACGCCGCAACGCTCCTGCCGGTCAGCTGCGGCGAGCTGGGGGCGGTCCGCTTCCACTGGTGGAGCCAGGTCCCGCTCGCCCTGGTGGTGAAGGTATTCGGCGCCGGCACCGCCACCGAGCCTGGCGCGCTCCTGTACCAGCAGGCGGTCACGACCCTGCTGTACGACGACTGGAACGTGGTGACGCTGGCCTCGCCGGTGGACCTGGTCGGCGGCGATCGCTGGATCGCGCTCGAGATCACCTCCGCCAGCCGGGGCGCCGCGTCGATCGGGATGGACGCCGGGCCCAAGGTCGCCGGGGTCAACTTCGTGTATCTGGACGGGGCCTGGCAGGAGTACCCGAACCCCTACAACTTCGGGATCCAGGCGCTGGTCTGGCACTGAGGGGGCGAGGCGCTCGAGGCGCCGACCGGCCCGAGCCCGCGGGCGCGCCCGTCAGGGGCCGTACAGCCGCCGGAACTGCCGCGGCGAGCGCCGCCGGGTGCAGCGCGTGGCCGCGTCCATCAGGCAGATGGTGAGCGCGCGGCGCTGCGCCCCGGTGGCGTTGCGACCGGAGCGGTGCCAGACGTGGTTGTGGATGAGCAGCGCCTCGCCGGCGCGCGCCGGCACCAGGATCGAGCGGGCCAGGTGGCCGCTCCGCGCGACCTGATCGTCGGAGATGACGCCGCCCTGGGGCGTCGCCCGCCCCGCCAGGTGCGTCGCCGGCACCAGCTCCAGGCAGCCCGCCTCGGCCGGCGCGTCGTCGAGCGCCGTCCAGACCTGCAGCTCCGGGTCCCGGCTCAGCCCCCAGAAGGAGCCGGCGTCCTGGTGCCAGGGCAGCTCGGTGCCGCCCTGCGCCGCCTTGGTGAAGAGCACGGCGCGGCACAGCGCCACCTCGGAGCCGATCACGGCCCGGGCGATGCGCGCGAAGAGCGGGTTGCCGATCCAGGCCGCGAACACCGGATCGAGCTCCAGCTTCTCCAGCTTGCGGTAGCTCAGCGACGGCCCCTGCCAGCCCTGGCCGCGCGGGATGTCCTCGTAGAGGCCGGTCGCGGCGTCGTGCTGGAAGAAGAGCCCCGGCTGGACCACCTCGCCGAGCATCAGCTGCTCGGCCCGCCGGCGCAGCGCCTCCAGCGCCGCTGGCGCGGCGATGGGGCCCAGCCGGGCCCAGCCGAAGGCGCGGTAGTGCGCCAGCGGCTCCTCCAGCGGGAGGTTGTCGGCACCAGGGAGCAGCATCGGGCGCCATCTTCCTGGAACGGGGACCTTCGCGCCAGCCACGAGGCGCGGCTGCTGCTCACTCCTGCCTGCCGCTCAGCATTCGCTCGGCCTTGAGCCGGCGCGCCCGGAAGAGCGCGGCCTCGCCTCGCGCCTCGTCCCACTCGCCTGCTCGCGCCTCCTCCTCCAGCTCTGGCGGCAGCTCGTCGGCGACCTCCTGGGCCTCCTCGGGCGTGAGCTGCGGGAGGTTCTCGCGCAGGAAGACGAGGTCGTCGGTCCGCAGCGCGTCGCGCATCCGCTCGCCGGGCGTTCGCTTGTCGCGGAACCACCAGAGGAGCGCGGCCACGACGACGACGGCAAGGATTGTCCCCACGACGCCGAGGGTAGCATGAGGGTCAGCGCCCGACCTCCCGTGACGCCCCGTCGGGCCCCACGGCACGAGCGACGGTCCGCTCGCGCGGACGGCCTCGTCTCCGCGTCCGAGACGACGCGACCGCGCCACCGACCCGGCCGACCGCGAGGCCGGGGGCGCCGAGACACGAACCCCGAGCGCAGCGAGGCCCGCTACAGCCCCAGCATCTTCATGTTGGCCGCCGGGTACCGCGTGCCGGCCGCGGCCCCCTTGGGCAGCGCCGCCTCCAGGCGCGCCACCTCCTCCGGCGACAGCACCACCTCCACGGCCGCCGCGTTCTCCTCGAGGGTGACGCGGCGCCTGGTGCCGGGGATGGGCACCACGTCGGTGCCCTGGCCGAGGACCCAGGCGAGCGCCAGCTGGGCCGGCGTGACCCCCTTGGACCGGGCGACCGCCTGCACCTGGTCCACCAGGGCCAGGTTCTGCTCGAAGTGCACGCCCTGGAAGCGCGGGTTCAGGCGACGCCAGTCGCCCCTGGGCAGCTCGTCGGGGGACCGGAACCGGCCGGTCAGGAAGCCCCGGCCGAGCGGGCTGTAGGGCACCAGGCCGATGCCCAGCTCGCGCAGGGTCGGCAGGATCTCCTCCTCGAGGTCGCGGCTCCAGAGCGAGTACTCGGTCTGCAGGGCGCTGATGGGGTGGACGGCGTGGGCGCGGCGGATGGTGGCCGGGCCGGCCTCCGAGAGGCCGAGGTACCGGACCTTGCCCGCCTGCACCAGCGCGGCCATGGCCCCGACCGTCTCCTCGATCGGCACGGTCGGGTCCACGCGGTGCTGGTAGTAGAGATCGATGCACTCCACGCCGAGGCGCCTGAGCGAGGCCTCGCAGGCCTCGTGCACGTACTCGGGGCGCCCCGAGACCCCGAGGAAGGCGCCGTCGGGCGCGCGCCGGTTCCCGAACTTGGTGGCCAGGACCACCTGCTCCCGCCGGCCGCGCAGGGCCCGCCCCAGGAGCTCCTCGTTCTTGAACGGCCCGTACATGTCGGCGGTGTCGAGGAGCGTGATCCCCAGCTCGAGGGCGCGGTGGAGGGTGGCCACCGACTCCTGGTCGTCGGTCGGCCCGTAGAAGTCGCTCATCCCCATGCAGCCGAGCCCCATCGCCGACACCACCAGCCCCTGCGTCCCGAGCTTCCGCTGCTCCATGTCGCCGCTCCTTCTCCCCGTGGTCGGGGGGCCGTGCCCTTCGGGGACCAACCCACCCCGGCGCCAGAGCCTACCTCGGCTCGCCGTGGAGCACGTCCTCGGCATGGTCCGCCAATACCGCCACCCGGCGGAGCAGCCGCCTCGTCACGAGCCGGTGGCCGCCACTCCCGATGACGGCGGCCCGGTAGAGCCGGCCGAGGAGGCCGGGGAACGCGGCGTCGGTCCGCGCGCGCAGCGACTCGCCGCCCAGCTCGAAGGTCAGCGCGTAGCTCGCGAAGCGGTGGCGACCGCGCAGCACGAGCCGCCGCCCGGGCTCGGACCCGACCACGCGGAAGCCAGCCAGCGCCTCGCCCACCCGGCCGGAGAACCCGGGCGTGCCCTCCGAGGGCTCGCAGCCGAGGAGCCGCGCGAGCGGCACTCGCCCGCCCAGGCCGCGAGCGAGGATGGCGAGCAGCGCCGCCCAGGTGGCCTCGGCCGTGGCGTCGCATCGCTGGTGGTGCTCGTCGACGAAGGGAAGGTCATCCATGGTCGCGCCTACCCATCCTGCTGGTGCGTACCCACGGGCGCCAGCGCCTTCCGGTTCCGGCGGGCAGGCCCCTGAAACACGAAACCCCCGACCGCAGTGCGCGATCGGGGGCCTCAAGTGGTTGCGGGGCCAGGACTTGAACCTGGGACCTTCGGGCTATGAGACCTTACTCATGGTGCGGGCAGACGGGCGAAGTCGTTCGGGTTTTGCTGGGAGAGAGCGGAGTTGCGATCTAGCCTAGATGACGTGAGTCGACAGGAAGTGACGTGATCGGCCCTGAATCTGGTCCCGGTTTTGACCCAGGTTCGGTGAGCCAGCGACCCGATGGGCGACTGGCCTGGGGCCGCTCTGCTCGGCGGGTAGCGCGCTCACGCCCCTTTGTTACCCGCCCGCAGGATACTCGCGGCAAACGGCGTTCAGTCCTTCGAGTACCGCGGGCAGGTCGGTCTGGTCGAGGTCGAGACGGAAGTCCAGGCTGTTCCCGGTGCCGGGAACGTCCTGAACTACCCCGCGAACAGTCATGTGCCCGAGACCATCCGTCTTCATGCGGAGGGAGAGCCATGTCTCCATCGTTTCGAAGGCAGCTTCACCCTTCAGCGTCTCGTAGAGTCGAGCCAATTCGTCGCGCCACCTGACCAACTCCTCGGCGCGTAGGTCTGCGTCCACCCGGCCCTCGAAACTACCGACCCGGAGTTGGACCCTGGCTACCAGCCATCTCGCGTCCCACGAATCAGCCGCCATGGCGTGGGCTCGTCGCAGAATGCTGACGCGAACATGGTCGCTGGCAGTTCGACCAAGCTGGAAGTAGAGGGGCTCTGCTGGTGTCATGGCTCTCCGGCGTGAGGCTTGGCTGCTTGCCACGTGGAAGAGGTAGGCCCCTACCCCTTCGCCGACGCCCCGTGCAGCTCCAGTCCGAGCGCTCGGATGACCCGCATCACCGTGCCGAACTCCGGGTTCCCGTCGGGCGAGAGCGCCTTGTAGAGCCCCTCCCGCGTGAGCCCCGTCTTGCGGGCGAGCCCCGTCATCCCGCGAGCGCGCGCGATGTTGCCGAGCGCCGCCGTGATGAAGGCGGGATCGTCGCGCCCCTCCTCCAGGCAGGCCTCCCAGTACCGGGCGATGTCCGCCCCGGTCTTGAGGTGCGCCGCCGAGTCCCACTTCTTGAGCTTGAGCTTGCCAGCCATGACCGACTCCTAGACCTGCTTCGCCAGTTCCCTCGCCAGCTCGATGTCCTTCGCCTGGGATCCCTTGTCGCCACCGGCCAGGAGGAGAATCAGTTCGTGCCCTCGCTGGACGAAGTAGACGCGGTACCCGGGGCCATGGTCGATCCGCATCTCCGAGACGCCGCCGCCCACGGCCTTGCAGTCCCCGAGGTTGCCCGCCTCCGCCCGGTCGATCCGGACTTGGATCCGTGTCGCGGCCATCCGGTCCCGGAGCCGTCCGAACCATCGATCGAAGACGGCTGTCGTGAGGATGACGGCCACGGTCAGATCATGCTGACTCGAGGGCCGGGTGTCAACCATGGTTCACACCTCGCGGGCCGAGGACGACAAATGGGACCGACCTATGAGAGCAAGCGCAGGAGGGCCTGAACGGTATTGAGCGAGGCAAGGACCACGCCGCCGAGCGCGCTGGCGTTGAGCATCCACCGGCCGGCCTGACGTGAGGTCCAGAGGAAGTACGCCGCCCCCGCCGACGCGACGATCGCCACGGTCAGGATGAATCCATAGTCCGGGCCGGGGGCAAATCCGACGCCCAGCGCCACTGCCAAGAGCCCCATCCCGACGGACAGCCTTCCCATGGTGCACCCCCTTGAGCCTCGCCGGCCTCAGAGGCGTGACTCCACTCGATCGGACTCGCAGAGCCGGTCAGAGCTTGCCCAGGGTCTCAAGGGCCACAGTCATGAGCCGGGGCCCCATCATCGAGGACATCGCGCGCGCCGCGGCTGGTTCTCCCTGGAGGTTCTCCACGAAGGACTGCTGGACGAGCTCCTTGACCTCGAGGTCTCCCTCTTCCAGTGAGCGCTCCAGGACGGACAACAACACACCGACCTCATGGCGATGCTCAGTCTCTTTCACCTTGGTCACGGCCAAGCGCGTGACGTCGCCCATGAACACATGGGGAAGAAGTGAGCCGTTGTCAGCGACGTGGTCCTCCAGCAGGCGCCGTGCCCCCGGCAACACCTGCACAACGGCTTCAACGAATTCTCTGACGCCCATCGCCGCCTGACCTTCCGCCCTTACCCTTCGTGCCCTCACCGATGGCCGCATCCTGGCCACGCTCGACTATGACTTCGGCGAACTCGCCATCGTCCGAGGCCTACCACGCGCGGGCAGCCTCCGTCTGTGGGTGCGTCGGCCGGAAGCCTGTTCGTCTACGCTGTGCCCCTCCAGGTGCGGTTCGGTATCCTGCTGTTCTCCTGTGGCGCCGCCGAATGCGACTGCGTTCGCCACGTAGCGGCCGTCACCGTACGAACCACCGGCGGGAACTCCGAGCCGACCCAGGGGCCCCAGCGCCGCGCCGGTGCGGTGGTCCTGCTCTTCGCCGGCCTCATGGCGGCCATGGCAGGAGTCCAGGCGGCGCTACCCCGCCGCCAGCCGGCCCCTGAGGGCACCTTCGGGATCGACACTTACAGTGGGCGTTGGACGTGGCTTGCCTCGGCGTCCGGTCGGGCGGGGATCACGGCCGGGCGGTGAGTTCCCGGGACGGACCGAACTTTACCCGTGGTATGAATGAGGCCTGAACATCTTCCGGCCCCCCAAGGCCAGCGAGCGCGAGATGCGACAGACCTCCACCCGGGCCCGGCTTCTCCTCCTGCTCGAGTTGGCCCTTTCCGGCTGCGCAGGGGCCGGAGGTGCTCGTGCGAGGCAGGGCTCCGCCCCTGTCGGGCAAGGGCAGGCGGTTGCGCTCGTGACGCCGGGATCGACCTCTGCCGGAACCGCTCCCGTGGAGCCCGATGCCGGGTCGATCGCGATGTTCGTCACGATGGAGGGCGGCCTGATGGACTGCTACTCCACGGCCCTCCGGACGACCAACAAGAAGGGGAAGACCATGCTGCAGTTCGCCGTCCTCCCCGACGGGAGCGTGGCAGGGGCGCAGATCCTGGAGTCCACCTTCGACGACGACGCGACGAAGGCGTGCATGGTGGAGCGCCTGTCGAAGCTGAAGACGCCCTTCCGCCCGTCTGCTCCGAGGTTCCTCAAGATGCCCATCATCATCGATTAGCGTTGGACGCTTCCTAACCCTGCAAAACAAGACGGCCTCCATCGCTGGAGGCCGTCTTGATTCAGATGGTTGCGGGGCCAGGATTTGAACCTGGGACCTTCGGGCTATGAGCTCCCATAGTGAATCTTGCCCGGCACGTTGCTCCTTGCTGGACGCCACGTTGCGCCCCTCGGGATCCCTGTCTACCTTGCTCGGCTTGCCCAGGATCGGCAGCCCGTGGCCCGCGAATGGCCCGAACGAGGAAGCCCCGCCAGGCGAGGCCCGATCCCAACGCCGGGACGGCCGGAGGGGACGCTCAGCGCGCCCTGACCAGCTCCGAGATCTTGCCGAGGTCCAGGGTGCGCGCCTGCGCCTCGATCTGGGCGCGGTAGCCGCCCTGCAGCCCCTTGGCCTGGGCCAGCAGGGAGGCGAAGGCGTCCTTCAGCACGGGCCCGCTCATGGTCCGGCCGGAGGCGTAGTACCGCTTGGCCACCTGTCCGAGCGCGTGCGTGGTGGCGAAGGAGAAGGCCACGCCCGTGGCGCCAGCGCCCAGGCCGCCGAGCATCCGGCCGCCGAGCGCGCCGAGCAGGCCGCCGACCAGCTTGCGCCCGATGCCCTCGAGGTACTGGCCGGTCAGCCCGACGCCGGCAGTGGCCAGGAAGTCCTTCACGTGGCCCCGGTCGAGCTCGTACCCGTGCACCCGGCCGACCCGGTAGACCATCTTCATCTGCAGCGGGATGATGGCCATGGAGGCCAACGACTGGGGCAGGAGCTCGAGCGCGCCGTTCAGGATGGCGTAGTTTAGGATCATCGGATCGAGCACGGCGTCCGAGGCGGCGGCCTGGCCGGTGGGCTGCGGCCCGGTGGCCGGCTCGAGGGGGGTCGTGGCGAGCGCATCGGCCGTCGCCAGCGCGCCGGCCACCTGGGCCTGGCCGAGCCCGAGCGCCGCGGCCAGCCCCTCCAGGAAGCGGGTCTCGGCCGCCACCCGCAGGCCGTCGGCCTCGCAGACGCCGGCCGCCAGCTCGTAGGCGAGCTGCCGGTGCTCCGGCTGGGTCAGCTGCCCCGCCGCGGCCTCCACCGTGGCGCGCCCCAGCAGCACCTCCTGGAGCACCGCCGCCAGGTTGGCCTCACCGGCCAGCGACCCGGCCACCCGCCGGAGCTCCTCCCGCTCGCCGTCGCCCTGGTTGCCGTCGGCGAAGGCCGCCAGGGCGGCGATGGTGAGGACGGCCTGCTGCTCGGTCTGGTTCATCGATCGGCTCCCGGGAGGCGTACGGGAAGAGTTTGCCGCCGGCGGCCCGGCCACGAAAGAAGAAAGTTTCGAGCCGACACTGCGATATTATGAGCGGCCTCCAGCATGCCCGCCCAGCTCCGACGGCCGCCGCCGGACCAGGGCCAGGTGCTCGCGGAGCACCTGGAGCTCGTCGCCGGAGGAGAGGGGCAGCTCGACCGCCTCGGCGCCCTGGTCGATGACGTCGAGCCGCGCCAGGAGCGGGGCCCTGTCGCCCTGCGCCTGGAGACTGGCGCAGCACGTCCCGCTCCAGCTCCAGCAGCGCGGCGCAGGCAAGGTGGAGCCGGAGCCGCCACCGGTGGACGGCGGGGACCGATTCGACGCTGTCGCCCGTCCTGCAAGCCTGCAGGCTCGCCCATCTTCCGGCTCCCCTCCCCCCTATCCCGGGCGTGGCTCGATGCTTCGCAGGGCAACGATTGCAGCAATGATGCCCGTGATCAGGAGCGCGGTGGTCATTCGGTCGCTCCTGGATGGGCGTGGCGGGACGGGAGCGGCGTGAACTCGACCTCGTCGCCGGGGACCTTCGGGAAGCGCCCCCCGGCCCAGGCGGCCTTGGCCTCCTCGATCCGCTCTCGTGAACTGGAGACGAAGTTCCACCAGACGTGGCGCCGCTCGCCGAGCGGCTCGCCGCCGAGCAGGAGGGCGCGGGTCGCCCCGACGGCGACCAGGCGGGGGGCGGCACCGGATCGGAGCAGGGCCAGCCGGCCGGCCTGGATCAGCGAGCCACCGGCCCGGAGCCCACCGGCGACGACGTAGGCGGCCCGGTCTGCGTGCCCGGCCGGGACCGGCAGGAGGGCCCCGTCGGGCAGCGACACGTCGAGCAGGAAGAGCGGCGAGGAGGTCCGGGCCGGCGCCCGCGCGCCGAAGGCTTCCCCGGCCAGGACCCGGAGCTCGACACCGCCATCGCGCACCACCGGCAGCGCCTCGGCCGGGTGGTGGTGGAAGCCCGGCGTGGTCTCCTCGTCCGCGCGTGGCAACGCCACCCAGAGCTGCAGACCGTGGAGCCGCGACGGAGCGGCGCGCAGCGCGGCCGGCGTCCGCTCGGAGTGCACGATGCCCCGGCCGGCGGTCATCCAGTTGACCGCGCCGGGCCGGATGGCCTGCGCGGAGCCGAGCGAGTCGCGGTGCAGGATCTCGCCCTCGAGCAGGTAGGTGATGGTGGCCAGGCCGATGTGCGGATGGGGCCGGATGTCGAGCGCCTGCGGCGGCCGGAGCGACGCCGGGCCGAAGTGGTCCAGGAAGATGAACGGGCCGACGACCTGGCGCGCCACGGCCGGCAGCAACCGGGCCACGACGAGCCCGTCGAGGTCGCGAGCGCGGGGCTCGATGACGAGCTCCAGATCCTCCACCGAGCCCGGTGTGGGGCTGGCGGCGGGCTGGGACGACGGGGGGCGTTCCATTCCGGATGGGTAACCGCCGCCGGGCCCCGGCGCGACCCCACGGGCGTGGCCCGCGGGGCGCCCATCGGCAAGAGCGCGACGACGTTCAGGCAAGGAGGCAGGCCGATCACCCTGTCGTCTTGGGGCCGAGGGCACTCGCCTCGACCTGCCCATCGCCGTGGCCGCCCGGTTGCTCGGGTTCGCCTGGGTGGGGCGCACCGGCGGCTGGCTCCCGCTGGCGGCGCTGGCCGTGCTGGCGGCGGCCAGGCGGGTCCTGGGCGACGCCCGGACCCGGCGCCTGCTGTGCCCGGGCCGAGGGGACCTGGCGCTCGGCGCGGCCGGGGACTCCTGGCCCTGGTGTATCGAGCGTGACAGCGCTGGCTGGCAGGTCATTCGAACGGGGTCCTGGGGCCGATGATGCGAACTCCGGTGACTTCAGGCTGACTGGACTTACCGCCCGATACGCCTGAGGCGTCTGATGGCGGGCCGAACGCCCCGGACGGGGGCTGCGCGGCGCTTCGAGGGCGCGGCCTGGCCCTGGGTCCGGGTGGCCTCCTGCTGGTCGTCGGAGCTGGCGCACGCCGAGCCGGGCGGGTCGGCCGCGTTAGTTCTCTGGGATGCCCAGCGAACTGGCCTCACCCGGTCCGGCGCCACGCCTCCCCCTCCCCCCGAGTCGCCGTCGCTCGCTCCTCGACTGGATCGAGTGGCTCGGCAACATGCTGCCGGAGCCCCCCATCCTCTTCGCGACCCTGGCACTGGTGGTGGCGCTCGTCTCCGGCGCCG
Source organism: Anaeromyxobacter sp. (assembly GCA_016718565.1). Lineage (NCBI taxonomy): Bacteria > Pseudomonadati > Myxococcota > Myxococcia > Myxococcales > Anaeromyxobacteraceae > Anaeromyxobacter > Anaeromyxobacter sp. The sequence goes on from JADKCZ010000018.1 coordinate 317,563, forward strand.
GCGCCGCGCTCGGCTGGAGCGTGCAGCCGGTCCGCCCCGAGCGCGTCACCCAGCAGGTGGCGGGGCCCGACGGCGCGCCGCGGATCGAGCCGGTGCTGCGCCCCGACGGCCGCCCCGAGGTGACCCTGGTGCCGGCCGGCCCGCCGGTTGCGCCGCGCAGCCTGCTCAGCGCGGACGGCGTCTACTGGGCCCTCTCCTCGATGCTGCGCAACTTCACCAGCCTGCCGGCCCTGGGGCTGATCTTCGTCGCCATCATCGGCATCGGCGTGGCCGAGCGGTTCGGGTTCTTCTCGGCGCTCATGCGATCGCTGGCGCTGCGCACCCCCCGGCCGCTCCTCACGCCGGCCGTCGTCCTCATCGGCTCCAGCGCCTCGGTGGCCAGCGACGCCGGCTACGTGATCCTCCCCCCGCTCGCCGCCGCCCTCTACGCGGCGGTGGGGCGCCACCCGGTGGCCGGGCTGGCGGCCGCCTTCGCCGGGGTGGCGGGCGGCTTCGGCGCTGGCTTCTTCCCGACCGGCGGGGACGCCGCGCTGGCCGGCTTCGCCCAGGAGGCGGCACGGGTGGTCGACCCCGGCTACACCGTCACCATCCTCCACAACGCCTGGTTCAAGGCCGCCTCGGCGGTGGTGGTGACGCTGGCCGGCTGGTGGGTCACCGACCGCGTCGTCGAGCCGCGGCTGCGCGCTGCCGGCCCGCTGCCCGCTTCGGTGGAGGCCGTGCCGCTCGGCGTGACGGCCCAGGAGGCGTCGGCGCTGCGGCGCGCCCTCCTCGCCATGGCGGCGGTGCTGGGGCTCTTCGCCGCCCTGATCTTCGTGCCCGGCCTGCCGCTGCACGGCCCGGGGCAGCCGACGCTGCCGAGCGGCCGGGCCCTGGCCCAGGTGCCGGTGGTGGTGGCGCCACCGGACGGGGCCCCTCCCGCCGGCGGTGCGGTGCTGGCGCGCGAGCCGCTCCTCGTCACCGCCGCGCCCGGGGGGGCCCGGCTCGTCGAGCCCCCGGGTCCCCGCTGGTCGCAGGTCATCGTGCCGCTGGTGTTCCTCGCCTTCCTGGTGCCGGGCGCGATCTACGGCCGGCGCACCGGCGCCCTGAGGACGCAGAAGGACCTGGCCGACGCGCTCTTCCACGGCGTGCGCTCGGTGGTGCCGGTGCTGGTCATCTCCTTCTTCATGGCCCAGTTCGTGGCCTGGTTCGCCTGGTCGAACCTCGACCGCATGCTGGCCTCGGCCGGCGGCGCGCTGCTGGCCCAGGCCCACCTGCCCCCGTGGCTGCTGCTCGCCCTCTTCGTGCCGGTGGTGGTGGCCGGCGACTTCGCGCTCTCCGGCATGCTCTCCAAGTTCGGCGCGCTCTCGCCCATCTTCATCCCCATGTTCATGCTGGCCGGGATCTCGCCCGAGGCCACCACCGCCGCCTACCGCGTCGGCGACTCGGTGGTGAACGTGGTCACCCCGCTCAACTCCTACCTGCTGGTGGTGCTGGCGGTGCTGCAGAAGTACCGGCCCGCGGCCGGCATCGGCAGCCTGGCGGCCCTCATGCTCCCCTACTCGGCCGCCTTCGGGCTGGCCTGGACCGCCCTCCTGATGGCCTGGGTGGTGGCGGGCGCCGACCTGGGCCCGGCGGCGCCGATCCTCTACCTCCCGCCGTGAGCGCCCTCGATGCTTCGCAAGGCAACGACTGCAGCAGCGAGCCCCAAGACCAGGAGCACCACGAGTCCGACATCGCCCGAGGCCCAGGCGATCGAATCCAGGAAGGTCCAGACGCTCCGGAAGACCAGGATCGAGGCTCCGAGGAGCACCATCTCCATCAAGACGATCTTCTTCATCTTCCAACCTTGGTCTGGGGGATCCCAGGCTCCAGGAGCCACGGGAGATTCCCCGGATCTGCCGCGGGGTCAGCAGGCGTGCGACGCTTCGGGGAGCCTATCCGCGGTGATGCTACCAGGTCGTCCAGCGCGCCACCCCGTGCCTCCCGCCGCCAGACCTCGCGCAGGACGGGGTAGGATGCCTTCCCGCGGCGACCTCCCGTCCGGACCGACGGCGGCGAACGAACGATCCGAGGACGACGAAGGAACAGGCGCCTCCTCACTTCACCCCAGGTGGGCTGGGCTTCGCGCTCGGCCTGACGCTGATGGCCGGGCTGGCCACCGGGCTGGGCAGCGCACTCGCGCTCCTCGCCAAGCGCACCAACCTGCGGCTGCTGTCCTGGTCGCTCGCGTTCTCGGCCGGCGCCATGCTGTGCGTCTCGTTCATGGAGATCCTGCCGAAGGCCAACGCCAGCTTGGTCCGGAGCTTCGGATCCTCCTGGGCGGGCTGGCTGGCCGCGCTCGGCTTCTTCGCTGGCGTCGTCGCCATGGCCATCGTGGACAAGCTGGTGCCTCACCACGAGCCGCCTGCGGGCGCCGCCCTGCAGCGGCTCCAGGCCCCTGGCCGGACCACGGTGCCCCCCACCGACGAGCAACGGCGCTTGAGACGGATGGGGCTGTTCACCGCCCTGGCCGTCGCGCTTCACAACTTCCCGGAAGGCGTGGCGACCTTCCTGGCGGCGATCGAGGACCCGCGCACCGGCGTCGCCATCGCCGTTGCGGTCGCGCTGCACAACATCCCGGAGGGCGTCAGCGTGTCGGCGCCGATCTTCTACGCCACCGGCAGCCGCGGCCGGGCGTGCGTGTACTCGCTCCTGTCCGGGTTGACCGAACCGCTCGGCGGCCTGTTCGCCGCCCTGACGCTGGGCTGGTTGCTGCCGCAGCACGCCGTGGGGCTGGTGTTCGCCAGCGTCGCCGGGGTGATGGTGTACGTGTCGCTCGACGAGCTGCTCCCGACGGCGCGCCAGTACGGCCGCAGGCACGAAGTGTTGGCTGGCCTGGCCGCTGGCACGGCGGTGATGGCGGTGAGCCTGTTGCTGCTGCACTGACCTGGCCCGGCCCGGCAGCGGCGCGGGCGCGGCCGTGGGTGCGGCCCTTCAGCGCCGTCGCCGAGAAGCTGATCTCGATCCGCGCGATCACCGGGCACGACGGCAAGCTCTTCTGGGCCACCGAGGACATGCAGGACCCGAAGACCTCGCTGGGCCCGGCGGTCTTCTACTCGTCCGACCCGGTCGCTGACTTCCGCGCGGGCGTCCCCTTCGGGAAGATCGCGGTTTCCCCGGCGTGGTTGCTGCACGGGGGCGCCGAGGTCCTGGACATGGTGAGCTACCGGGGCGCGCTCGTTCGTCGCCGATCCGGAGTCGGGCGACCTCTTCATGGGCACCGCGAATCCCTTCTACGGCTGCCAGATCTGGAAGAAGCCCGCCGCGCTCTGACGCGGAGTCGCGCCGCGCGTCGCCCGGGCCGGGCTCGGGGTGACCGCGGGCCCCCCGGGGCGGGATCGCCTCGCCGCACCCGGGGGGCACTGGTGACCGTCCCGAGGAGGCGCGCCGTCCCGGCCGCGCCAAGGTCCCAAAGGGGCCGGGACGACCGGCTTGCCCGGGGGGCGGATCCGGGTCATCACTCCCGCCCACGGGACTCGAGCCGGCGCTGGCCTTCCGGGACGTGCGCCGCGCCTTCCGGACGCCCGGCGGCGCGGCGCGCTCGGTGCTCGAAGGGGTCACCGCTGAACCAGCGGAGGCCCGAGTTGCCGTAACGGTCGCTATCGGATCCGGAACCACGTTGAACGACTTGCCCGCTTCCGCGTCGTTCCGTCGTTCACGTCGTTCCGTCGTTCCTGGACGCCGGCGTGGAGCGAACGAAGCGCGCCCAGAGCGGCTCCGCGGGACCAGGCGCGACCGGGTCACGACTTCGACGACCCGCGCAGCGCCTCGACGTCTCGCCGCAGCGCGCGCACCTCCTCGAGGATCAACCGGGTGTGCGCCTCCCCCTCGTCCTTCAGATCTTCCGTGACCCGTGACTGCATCGCGTTGACGACCACCGCGATGAACAAATTCAACACCATGAACGTCGCGACGAGCAGGTAGACGACGAAGAAGATCCAGGCGTACGGCGACTGCGCCATGACGCCGCGAGCGATGTCGGGCCAGCCTTCGACGGTCATCACCTGGAAGAGCGTGAACAGCGACGCGCCGAGGTTGCCGAAGAGGTCCGGCGCGATTTCCCCGAACAGCTTCGTGGCCATCACCGCCGAGACGTAGAGCACGAGCCCCAGCAGCCCGATGATCGACGCCATGCCTGGCAGCGCCTTGAGCAGCGCGCCCACCACGCCGCGCATCGACGGCACCAGCGAGACCAGCCGGAGCACGCGCAGCACGCGCAGGGCGCGCAGGACGGCGAAGGCACCGCCCGCGGGAACCACCGCGATCCCCACGACCACCAGGTCGAACACGCGCCAGGGGTCCCGGAAGAAGCGGCCACGATGGACGAAGAAGCGCAGCAGCAGCTCGACCACGAACACGGCCAGCACCAGCCGGTCGAAGTGGTGGAGCGAGTCGCCGAAGCGGGCCGCGACCGGTGGCGAGGTTTCGATGCCGAGCGTCACGGCGTTCGCGATGATCAGCGCCGTGATGGCTCTCTCGAAAGGCGCGCCCTCGATCAGGATGCGCAGGCGCTCACGCAGGCTCGGTGCGGGATCAGGCTGGTCGGCGATCACGGTGCCTCTTCCAGGGGAGTAGATGTGACGAAGCGGCTGGCCACCAACTCGACCGTGGCGGCTCGGAAGCCCCACAATTCGAACGCGGGCAGAGCCGCAGAGCGTGGAGGCCAGCCATGGACCATGTTGGCATCGACGTTCACAAGAGGGAATCCCAGGTGTGCATCCTGACCCCGGACGGGGAGGTCAAGGAGGTGCGGATCGCGACGACGCGGGAGCGGCTCCGGGGGGTGCTGGGTGACCGTCCGCGGGCCAACATGCTCATCGAGACATCCACCGAGAGCGAGTGGGTGGCGCGGTGCCTGGAGGAGCTGGGCCACGAGCTCATCGTCGCCGACCCGGGGTTCGCGCCGAGGTATGGGATGAGGACCCGGCGGGTGAAGACGGACCTCCGGGACGCGCGAGCGCGGGCGGAGGCGTGCCGGAGCGGGTCTCGAGGATGGGACTGCCGGGGAGCTCCAGAGCGAGGTGGTGCCGCTCACCATCGAATGGACAGCGGGTAGGCGAAACAACCCCGAACCCAAGCCCGAAGCCGGGGAGCATCCGGGAGCCACCGATGCTCCAGCCCGTGCAACCGGAGCACGCTGTCACGCTCCCTGGAGCCCGGCAAGGGATCGCAAGACCGGTCCCAGGCGAGGTGAAGCCGGGCCGCCCCGCCGCGCTCACGGCCCGATGGTCGAGGTCGTCACCACGATGGGCGTGTCGGCGTGCCCGGAGATCTGCGGGTAGGTCGGGTACCAGCTGCCGCCGACGTTGCCGGTGATCACCGATCGGTCGATGCGCACGTCACCGGTGTGGTCGTTCGAGACGAAGAAGATGGCGCTCCCGTGCTGCACCACCTCGTTGGCGGTGATGGCGACGCCGCAGAGGAAGAGGGTCATGCCGTTCCCGTCGTTGTAGATTGCCCCCCCCCCCCGCTCCCGCCGCCGGGCGTGCCGGGCAGCGACGGGTTCCCGCCGCGCCCCACCGCGCGGTTGTGCGAGAAGAGGCTGTTGTAGATGGACCAGGAAACCCCGATCGACGAGACCCCGCCGCGGTTGGAGCAGGCGTTCCCGTAGCCGGGCGCGCCGCCGAAGGTCGAGTGGACGACCAGGACCGGGAGCCCCGCGGACTGGGAGAAGGCGCGCACCGCGGCGCCCCCCACGTCCGGCCCCACGTCGGCGCAGGCGTTGCCGAAGATCCGGACGTTGACCAGCTTGAGCCGGCCGCCCCGCGCCCAGATGGCGCCGCCGCCGTCGATGACGGTCTCCGGGCCGGTGTCGTTCACCACCTTGGCCGGGCGGTCGAGCAGGATGGTGACCGGATCGGGCCCGCAGTCGAAGGTGATGACGCCGCCCTTCGCCACCGCGGCCATGAAGGCGGCGCCGGTGCAGCCCTGGGGCGTCCCGCTGCCGACCACGGTGCGGGGGCTGGAGACGGCGGCCGTCGCCCCCTCGGGCGGCACGGCGCAGGCGCCGTCCTGGCCGCCATCCAGGCCAGCCAGACCCTGCGGTACCAGGCGCGACTGGCCTCCAGGAAGCTCTCCCTCCGCCAGAAGGAACGCCTCCGTGCTGCCGGCGTCGGGGCAGGCACCCCTGACGCAGAGGCCCGCCCCACCACGCCCAACCGGACATCTCTACTTGGGCGAAAGGCGGACATCTCTACTTGGGTTTGACAGAACCACGATTGAACGACTTACCCGCTCCGCGAGTTGCCGCACGCCGGCATCGTCCGGCTCGTCGGCCTCGCCGCGAGGCAGCAGGCGGAGATCGCCCTCCAGGTGCTCCTTTCCCACGGGGCAGCCCTCGCGGACGGCGCCATCGTCACGGCGGAGGCGGGACGACTCCGGGTGAGGCAGCGCGGCGGAACCTGAGCGCCCCCCCCCCCCGAAACACGAAGCCCCCGACCGCAGCGAGCGATCGGGGGCCTCAAGTGGTTGCGGGGCCAGGATTTGAACCTGGGACCTTCGGGTTATGAGGACGCCCGACCTAACTTGCCGTACTTCCCGGTCTTTCAGAACAAGATGTTACGCTCCGGGACCACCTTGTCAACCTGTCCGAACTGACCTGGCTTGCGGGGTCTGTGGCCCCCTCGCTGGCCCCCTACCCGCTTCGAGGAAGTGGCCCCCTGGACTACCTTGGTGGGGTCCTTGCCCGCCTTGCACGGAGCTCAACATGGCCAGCCGGAAGATCCACCCGCCTCTGGGGCAGCAAGAAGTGCAGGAGACTATGCTGGCGCTGCTGCGCATCGCCACCGTCTGGGCGCGAAGGTCGTTTGAGGATGACGAGCCTCGGGATCGCCCTGCCGACGAACGCCTCCTTCGGGCGGTCAGGGCGCTCCTCCATGACCACCAAGACGTTCCGCTGGTCAATGCGAGCGGTTCCACCAAGGTCCTGGTAAGGCAGAGCTCCCACCGCGAGTACGAGCTCTTCAACTCCGTGCACCAGGCTCTCGAGGTTGCTACAGCAGATCCCAAGGAGTGGCGCCGAGGCGCAGCCCGCCTCCGCTTGGCATTCCGGCAGGCGGGGTTCTCCCTCTCCTCAAAGAGCGCCAAGCAGTACTTCGACAACCTCATGATGGAGCGCCCGCCCACGGAATTGGCTGGTCGCGTGCTTCAGATGGCCGGCTTCAGGGGGTACAGCAGCGTCAAGGCGGTCGAGCGTACCCTTGAGCGTGCGCGGGCCATCGCCGCCCGCCGCGAGGTATCCCGGCTCGAGATCATCGAGTACTTCCTCGCCTGCCTCCAGGTCCCAGAGGAGGACCTCCACGGCAACGCCGACTCCATCAACGCTGTTGTTCGTGGCGGGACTCTGGCCCGAACTCCCAGCCACTGGCATCGTCGTTCACCACTCTCCTCGGGCATGATTCCTCCCTGGAAGCGCCCCTAC